>CABURR010000058.1 GCA_902493985.1 uncultured Collinsella sp.
AATTCGTATAAGTTGGAGGTAGCATGTTCTCAATCGGTCAACACGTCATTCATCCGGGCCAGGGAGTCTGCACCGTCGTCGGTTTTAGGGACGACACACCGCAGCCCATGCTGCTGCTCGAGACCAAGCAGGGACATGCGCAGACGATTCTCATGTACCCCGTGGCGCAGGCCGACCGTCTGCATGCCGCCATCTCCCAGCAAGATGCCGAGCACCTGCTGAGTCACTACGACGAGCTGGAGTGCGACACCTTTACCGAACGCAACAGCTCGCTCGAGGAGACGCACTTTAAGCAGCAGCTCAAGCTGGGCGCGCCCGAGACGGTCCGCGTGGCAAAAACCATGATGCACCGCATTCGCCAGGCCGAAGAAGCTGATAAAAAACCCAGCTCCTACTACATGCGCGTACTCAAGGAAGCCAAGCGCCGCTCCATCGAGGAGTTCGCTGTGGCCTTGGGCGTCACCGAGGAGGCCGCCGAAGCCCGCCTAGCCCAAGCCGCCCTCAACTAACCAATCCGCGCCAAAAACCACCACAAAGGGAACAGGCACCTTTGTGGTGGTTTTCTTGTTCTAGTAGTATTCATTCTTATCGATACCCACGAGCACAAGGAGTCTCCTATGGCAGAGCCGCTTACCGCCGGAATCACCCGCGACCGCGCGTTCGAACTGCTCAACGAGCACAACAAGGACCCGTTCCACATCACCCATGGCGAGACGGTCGAGGGCACTATGCGCTACTTTGCGCGCGAGTTCGACCCCGAGAACGAGGAGTTTTGGGGCATCGTCGGTCTGCTGCACGACCTGGATTGGGAGGAGCATGAGGACGACCCCATGAACCACACCATCTATGCTGCCGAGATTCTTGAGGGCGAAGGTGCGTCTCCCGAGCTCATTCGCGCCATCCAGACGCACACCTCCGACTTCAACACCTCGCTGCCCAAGCCCGAGCTGCAGATGGAAAAGATCCTGTTTGCCTGCGATGAGCTCACCGGCCTGATCGGCGCTGCAGTCATCATGCGCCCGAGCAAGAGCGTTATGGACTTTACGACCAAGTCGCTCAAGAAGAAGTTCAAGGACAAGCGCTTTGCCGCCGGCTGCTCGCGCGACGTGATTTCGCAGGGCGCCGAGATGTTGGGCTGGGAGCTCCCCGAGCTCTTTGACCGCACCATCGCGGCCATGCAGTCCTTCGCCCCCGACCGCGATACCTTCCAGGCTTAATCGCCCACGCCACCTAAAACCACCACAAAGGGGACAGGCACCTTTGTGGTGGTTTTCGTTTGTAACGGAAGAGACGCTACCCGGCTTTGCGGATCGACCACTCTCCCACGCCCGTCAAGCGCTGTATTTGACGAATTGAAAGCCCCGCTTCTCGCATTGCCGCAAGCACCTCATTGCGCTTGGACTTATCGAGGGCCTTGACAGCGGAAAGTTCGCTAAGGCCAAACGAGCGGATCAGCGACGCGCCCACATCCAGCGCTTCGTCCTCGCCAATTCGTCCTCCGGTCGGTGGTCGAACAACCGCTCCATTCGACGCATCCATAAAGGCCAGATAATCGCATATGCGCGGAAAAGCAAAGCGAGCAAGCGCCAAATCAACCGTCGCGATATCCGGATCGCGTTCGGCATAATCCAGATGACTGCTCCATCGATATACATCGTACGGACAAATACCAGCCTTTTGCGGATTGAAATGAACATATCGAATAGCGTCGAGAAGGTATTCCTCGCTCGAAATCGAAGCGCTCGAGAACCTATCCTGAAAAACATGTCCGACATGCCCATGCCGGCGGTTATACCACGTCGCATAGCAAGACATAACAAGATGCATGGCCTCGCTCATGTTGTCGTCGGGGTCACTTAGGACAAGATGAACGTGATTGCCCATCAGGCACCAAGCAATAAGCCTAATGTTGAACCGCGCTATCGAAGACCGAATAAGCGATAAAATGCGTCTTCTGTCTTCGTCATCCTCAAACAGAAGCTGTTTGCCGTTGCCCCTCATCGTAATGTGATACAGGCCAGTCTGCGATTTCTGTCGCGGCTTTCTTGACATGGGCGTCTCCTTGCTCTCATGCCAAAAATAACCTCACGGCACACGTAAAACGGCGAGAATCTACTCACCGATTAAGTCGTCCACCTGCCGAAATGTCACCTCTTGCGCGACGCAAATATGCTTAGATACAGTTAGTCAAAACCACCACGAAGGTGCCTGTCCCCTTTGTGGTGGTTATTGTTTGAGTGGGCGTTAGGGGCGGACCTGGCCGGTGCCTCGGAGCTTGTATTTGTAGGTAGTGAGGGCCTCGGCGGCAAAGGGGCCACGGGCGTGGAGCTTTTGGGTCGAGATGCCAATCTCGGCGCCCAGGCCAAACTCGCCGCCGTCAGTGAAGCGCGTGCTGGCGTTGGCGTACACGGCCGAGGCATCGACCGCATCCAGGAAGCGCTCGCAAGCGTCCGTGTCCTCGGCAACGATGGCCTCGGAGTGCATCGTGCCGTAGCGATTGATGTGTGCGATGGCCTGGCCCTCGTTTGCCACGACCTTCACGCTCATCTCGAGCGCCAGGTACTCGCGACCCCAGTCCTCCTCAGTCGCGGCGACGTAGTCATCGCCCTCTACAAAGCCGGCGTCGGCGCACGCGGCGCACGTGGCCTCGTCGCCGTGAATGAGCACGCCGTGGTCGTGCAGCACGGCAACGACCGCAGGCAAAAACGCATCGGCCACAGCACGGTCGACCAGCAGCGACTCGGCGGCATTGCACACGCCTACGCGCTGGGTCTTGGCATTAACGATAATGTTGAGCGCCTTATCAAAGTCGGCGGATTCATGCACGTAGATGTGGCAGTTGCCCGTGCCCGTCTCGATCACCGGCACAAGCGACTCGCGCACGCAGCGCTGGATCAGGCCTGCACCGCCGCGCGGAATGAGTACGTCGACAATGCCGCGGAGCTTCATGAGCTCGCCAGTGGCCTCGCGGTCGGTGGACTCGATCATCGACACGGCCTCGCGCGGGAAGCCCTTGGCCTCGAGCGCATCGGCCAGCAGCTCGGCGATCATGGCACACGAGTGATAGGCCAGCGAGCCGCCGCGCAGAATGCAGGCGTTGCCGGTGCGGATGCAGATGCCCGCGGCGTCGGCCGTCACGTTGGGGCGCGCCTCGTAGACCATAGCGACCAGGCCCAGCGGCACACTCACACGGGTCAGGTCCACGCCGCTTGCAAGCACGCGGTGGTCGAGCACGCGGCCCACGGGATCGGGCAGCTCGGCGAGCTTTTCCAGGCCGGCGGCCATGCCCTCGACGCGCCCGGGCGTCAGCAGCAGGCGATCGAGCAGTCCGGCCGAGGTACCCGCATCGCGCGCGGCGGACATATCGAGCTCGTTAGCGGCGACGATGGAGTCGACACCGTTGCGCAGTGCTGCGGCCATGGCGCGCACGGCCTCCTGGCGCTGTTCATCGCTCGCCGTGGCAAGCGAGGCCGACGCTGCCTTGGCGGCAACGGCAAGATCGTGGACATACGTGGCTATATCGACCGACATGGGCGGCCCTTTCTCCTAGAAGTTTGCAACCATGGTAGCCGATTTGCGCATGGCCTCGCCCGCGGCGGTAGAATTGGTCAACCCGAAACACCGCAACGAACGGAAGACTCACATGGCCCTCATCACTTCGTACCACGTCCCCGGCCTTTACGTCGAGGACCACAGCATCGACGTCCCCCTTGACTGGCGCGGCCTGGAGCCGATGCTCCTGGCCGTCGGCAGCACCATGCGCCGCGGCGCTATGCCGGCACCCATCGCCGGCGCGCCCGAGAGCATCAAGCTCTTCTACCGCGTGGTTTGCGCGCCCGACCGCATCAACGACGATCTGCCGCTGCTTCTGTTTTTGCAGGGCGGCCCCGGCGGCGAGAGCCCGCGTCCGCTGTCGCCCACAAGCGACGGCTGGATCGAGGAGGCCGTCAAGCACTTCCGCGTGGTCCTTCCCGACCAGCGCGGCACCGGACGCAGTAGCTGCGTGGACGGACGCACGATCAAGGCACTGGGTGATCGCGCAACGGCCGCCGGCGCCGATACAGCACGCTCGCAGGCGGACTTCCTCAAGCGCCACCTCGCCAGCTCCATCGTGCGCGATTTTGAGTACCTGCGCCTAGTGGGCTTTGGCGGCAAGCCGTGGGTCACGCTCGGCCAGAGCTACGGCGGCTTTTTGACGCTGAGCTACCTCTCGCTCTTCCCCGAGGGCGTGGCGGCGAGCTTTACCTGCGGCGGCATTCCGCACGTGCCGGCGAGCGCAAGCGAGGTCTACGCGCACACCTTCCCGCGCATGGCCGCCAAGACGCAGCAGTATTACGACCGCTACCCCGCTGACGTCGAGCGCGTGGCAGCCCTGGCCGATGCGCTCGAGGCTCAGAAACCCGTGCTGCCCGACGGCTCGCCGATGACGGTCGAGCGCCTACAGCTCATGGGCAGCGACTTTGGCATGAAGCCGAGCTTTGAGCGCATACATTGGATTATCGATCACGCTTTTGTTGACGGCGACGGCACGCTGGCCTGCGGCGCCTCGGTATCTGACAGCTTTTTGATGCGCGCCTTCGAGCGCACCAACACGCGTACAAACCCGCTGTATTGGACACTGCAGGAGTTCATCTACGCCGACGGCGACACCATGCCCATTCGCTGGGCCGCAGCAGAGGAGAAGGCCCATCGCACCGAGTTCGACGCGCTCGCGCGCCCGCTCATGTTTACCGGCGAGGCCATGTTCCCGTGGATGTTTGAGCAGATGCCCGAGCTTAAGCCATTTAAGCCCGCCATGGACCTGCTGATGGAAGACACCAGCTGGGACAAGATCTACGACCCGCAGCGCCTGGCGTGCAACGAGGTGCCCCTGCAGGCCGCGGTGTATTTCGACGACATGTACGTGGATTCGGGCCTGCAGCTCGATACGCTCAGCCGCGTGGGCAACTCGCACGCCTGGGTGACCAACGAGTTCGAGCACGACGGCCTGCACGGCAGTGTGGTATTCAAGCACCTCTTCGACGAGGCCCTCAACCGCGGAGACCTACGCCAGATCTTCTAGCATAGGAGTGTCCCCACCTGCCGGCACAAAAGGAACGTCCCCAGGTGCCGAACAAGTGCCGGCAACGACAATGCCGCAGGTAGAGAACGGAAAGCGAAAACGCCCCTAAGCGAGCAAGGTGACGTGAAAGAGGAGGGCATAGACCTTTTGGCCATGCCCGACGATTGAACGTCAGATTGCCGCTTAGGGGCGTTTGCAGCGTCAATTGGTTATGCGAAGACGATTAAATTATCCCTGTGTATCGCCGGCTTCTCGGCCAGGTTAGCAAGCAGGCGGTTGCTGGCGATCTGGTCCTGGCGGCGGCCGGCGGCAAGCTCCAGCACGTCCGAATCGGCCTCGGCGATACCGCGGGCGACGACCATACCGCTCGGATCGCACACATCGAGCACATCGCCCTCGGCAAACTGGCCATCGACCTCGCGAATACCCACCGCAAGCAAGGAAGAGCCACGGCTGACCAGTGCCTTCGCAGCACCATCATCGACCGTCACCGAGCCATGCGCCTTGTCGCCCAGTGCGATCCACAGCTTGCGGGGTGCGATGTCCAGACGCTCCGCCGGCGGATCGAACAGTGTGCCCACGCTCTCGCCGCGGGCGAGGCGCACGAGTGCATCGGGCTCCTCACCCGAGCAAATCACGCTCTGAATGCCCGCGGTCATGAGAATGCGGCTCGCGCGAATCTTGGTGATCATGCCGCCCGTGCCCACCGAGGTCGAAGAATCGCCCGCCGAGGCGATAATCTTGGCATCGATCTTATGCACGACCGGGACGAACTCGGCCGTGGGGTCCTCGTGCGGATTGGCAGTATAGAGGCCATCGATGTCCGAGAGCGTCACGCACAGATCGGCAGAAACCAGGCAGCTCACAAGCGCCGCCAGTGTGTCGTTGTCGCCAAACTTAATCTCATCGACGGTAACGGTATCGTTCTCGTTGACAACCGGCACCACGCCCAGCTCCACCAGGCGCAGCAGGGCGTCGCGCGCGTGCAGGTAGGACGTGCGGCGGGCCGTATCGTGGCGCGTGAGCAGCACGAGCGAGGTGAGCAGGTCGCGCGCATGGAACTCCTCGTCGTAGGCCGACGAGATGATGCACTGACCAGCCGAGGCGCAAGCCTGTAAGCTCGGAAGGTCGCCGACCGGCTTGCGGTCGAAGCCCAACACGAGATAGCCACAGGCGATAGCGCCCGAGCTCACCACGACCAGACGCCAGCCGAGCTTGCGCAGCGCTGCGGCCTGATCGGCAAGCCCGCCGATAAAGGAGCGGTTGACCTTGCCATCGGCGCCCACCACCGTGGACGAACCGATCTTTACCACCATCGTTTTATAAGAAGTCGTCATACGTCAAACCAATCGAATGTTGAGCAGGCGGGCGAGAAAATGATCCGTTTTCCTCCGTCCCCAAGGGATCATTTCATTAGTGAGCCCAGGGGAAGGCGGAAGCCGCGGCCATGTTCTTGCGCACGAGCTCGTCGCGCACCTGAGCCAGGCCCTGCTCCATGCCCACCACATAGGTCTGCGGGTACAGGAAACGCTTGAAAGCTGCGTCCAGATGATCGAGCGCCCAAGCACAGCGCTCGCGCGCGTCCTGGATGCTCTCACGCGGAGCCACCGCACTGCCATCGCGCACGATCGGCACCAGCAGCTCGCGATACTCAAGTTCGGACACGTCGGTCACCAGGGCGGCATCATTCACGGCCACGAGGGTATTGCCGCGCGCGGCGCCCTCCCCCGCCAGATGGTCCTCGTCGTAGATCATGTCGCAGACCGGGCCGCCAAAGCCGTCGTAATAACGGCGCACGCGTTGCACACCCGGGATCGTGCGCTTGTAGGGCTGCTCGGAGAGCTTGACCACCGGCGTCCATGGATCTGCCTCGCTCGCACGGCGGGCGGAAAGCTTGTACACGCCACCCAGCGCCGGCTGGTCATAGCAGGTCGCGAGCTTGGTACCCACGCCAAAGCTGTCGATGGGCGCGCCCTGGTCGAGCAGCGACTGAATCGTGTACTCATCCAGATCGTTAGAAACCGAGATCCCCACATAGGACAGGCCCTCGGCATCAAAACGGCCGCGCACATACTTGGAGAGCTTGGCGAGGTCGCCAGAGTCGATGCGAATGGCCGACAGGCGCTCGCCCACCGCTTCCATCTCCTTGGCAACCGTAATGGCATGTTCACAGCCCTCGCGCACGTCATAGGTGTCGATGAGCAGCGTACAGTTCTTGGGGCTCGACTTGGCAAAGGCGCGGAAGGCCTCGAGCTCGGAATCGAAGCTCATCACCCAGCTGTGCGCATGCGTGCCAAAGACGGGAATACCGTAGCGGCGGCCGGCGAGCACATTGGACGTAGAGGAGCAGCCGGCAACGTAGCTCGCGCGCGCAACGGCCAGGCCGCCATCGGGACCCTGGGCGCGACGCAGGCCAAACTCGGCAACGGGACGGCCGTCCGCCGCCAGCACCACGCGCGCCGTCTTGGTGGCGACAAGCGTCTGGAACCCGACGATGTTGAGCAGCGCCGTCTCGAGCAGTTGGCACTCCAGCGCGGGGCCGGTAACACGCACCATGGGCTCGCGCGGAAAGACGAGCTCGCCCTCGGGCACGGCGTCGATGTTTACATGCGCACGAAAATCGCGCAGGTAGTCGAGGAATCCAGACTTGAACATCGCACCGCCAGCAGGGGCCTGGAGCGAGGCGAGGTAGTCGATATCCTCGGGCGTAAAGCGCAGATTCTCGACCAGCTCGGGCAGCTCGGCGGTGCCGCACATGACGGCATAGGCGCTGCCAAAAGGATGGTCGCGGTAAAACGCGGTAAAACAACCCTGCTCATTGGCCTTGCCGCTCTCCCACAGGCCCTGGGCCATAGTGAGCTCGTACAGATCGGTGAGCATTGCAATGTCGGTGGGATGCGAGATGTCGGTCAAAGCCATGGGGCGACCTTTCGAATGTGTGGTGCAGAATTTGAAGGTTGGACGAGAGCAGAGGATGCGGACATGACGGCCGATGCAAATCGGTTAGAGCAGGCCCATTCTGGTCAGAATCGTGTAGCCCATAAAGATGACAAACGCGATGAGGGCAAGGACAATGATGATTTTTTGAGCCGGCGCCATGCCAGGGATCTCGTTCTCGCCCGTAGGCTCCTTGGAGGTAACCATGCGCTGGGCAAAGGTCATCTCGTCACGGCTCGGCTTGGGCTCGACGGACTTAGGACGAGCGGCCTTTTTAGGCTGAGGTTTGGGCGCGGCAGGTGCAGGCTTCGCAGCAGCGGGCTTGGGTGCGGGCGCGGGCGCCAATGCGGATGCAGCGTTCGCGGCGATCTCCTCGGCCTTCGCACGCTCGGCACGCAGGACAGCCAGCTCCTCACGCTCGCGACGGGCCTCTTCACGAGCCTCGCGGCGGGCCTTCTCGGCGCGGAGCTCTTCCAACTCAGCGCGCTCCTCGTCGGACAATGGTTGGGACTCAAGCTCGGCCATGGTACAGCCCTTTCTTTTAAAAAAAGCCGCCGACACAATGTCAGCGGCTTATCAAATCCAAGGGTGGAGACGAAGGGAGTCGAACCCTCGGCCTCTGCCATGCGACGGCAGCGCTCTCCCAACTGAGCTACGTCCCCAGGACAAGTCGATATTTTACCTACGGCTCGCCAACTGTCAACGCCCAATAACCAGTCTTTTTGGAGCGCGGCTATTTTGACAACTTTTCGAACAGGCGATCCTCTCGATGATTTTTTAATCCCCGTCCCAGAAAAATCATCGACGAACGCACTACTTTGCGCTGGTAAGAACACCGGTGGTGTCGAAGGCCGGGGTGAAGCTCTCGTCTACAGCGCCGCCCTCTTGCCAGAACATCGTCGTAAAGCCCAAGTCGTCGGCATGGTCGAGCACCTGCTCATACTCCTCGCGCGTCACAGCACGCGCCAGGTCGCCGCCCTGCTCGCGCATAAGCGCATTGGGCGTGTACTGGTTCATGACCGAGATCGGCACATCGCCCACCGTTTGCCACACCAGGTCCAGCACGCGACACGAATCGTCTGCATGTCCCGGCAGCACCAGATGGCGCACAATCATGCCACGCTTCATAAGCCCGTCCTCGTCCACCAACTCTCCCCCGCGGCGATCGATCTCGCGCGCCATCTGGGCCAGGCCCGACACGGCCACACGCGGGTAATCCTTTATATGAGAGAGCGACTGCGCAAGCCCGGCATCGGCATATTTAAAGTCGGTAAGCCACACATCGACCAGGTCGCCGAGCGCCGCCACGGCACTCGCGCGCTCATAACCGCTCGTGTTGTAGACGATTGGGATGACCAGCCCGCGCGCCCGTGCCGCGGCAATCGCGGCAGGCAACAGGTGCGCATAGTGCGTCGCCGTCACCAAATTGATGTTGTTGGCACCCTGGTCCTGCAGTTCCAGCATAATCCCGACCAGGCGCTCAGGCGAAATCTCAAGGCCAAAATTGCCGGTCGAGATCTCGTGGTTCTGGCAGTAGATACATTTAAGCGGGCAGCCGCTAAAGAAGATTGTGCCCGAACCGGCCTCGCCCGAGATAGGCGGCTCCTCCCACATATGAAGCGCCGCGCGGGCCACCCTGAGCGTGTCGTTAGCACCGCATACGCCGCGCGCGCCCTCATCGCGCGCCGCACCGCAACGGCGCGGACACAAATGGCAGGCGGGCGAAAAAAGTTCGGTCAACGACGTCGGCATAAAGACATGCTCCAAAAACAACGATTCAGCAGCTCAAGCCCAAAAGGACCAACCGCACAGACGGCTCGGGCCCAAGGCGCCGTAATCGTCCGACACGATTTTTGTAATGTCAAGACTGGAATCCACAAAGTGCCGCTTTATGATGTAAGTATTCCGCCCCCCGCGGAGCAACTGGGTGAACCGTCGCGTTTATTTAGGGAGCCCACACAGTCGCACCTAGTACAGGTATCCTTCGTTGTTAAGGACGCTGGAACAGTCGATGAGGGCACCCACCTGTTTTAGGTGGGTTCATTTTCGTAACGTGGGGGGTGGTTTTCTTTTGCCGAAAATCACCATACAGTCCATATGGATCCCCGCCGGCATCCCGACAAGCCATCGACAACATTCCAATATCTGGTATGCGCGTGATAATCGCACGGTGCAAACCTCCGCACCCCCCTCGGTCGAGTATCATGGGACAGCTATGCCATTTCCGCGTAGCAACCTTTGACCTTTTCCTTCGACGCTTGGCGGTTTTTAGATTCATGGCTTCATCCCCGAGCTACATACCGTACCTATGCGTGGCAGCGGCGGCCTTTATCACGACCTTCCTCGCGGTGCCCCTGGTCAAGCGCTTGGCAATTAAGCTCGATGCCGTCGACTATCCTTCTAAGCGCCGCATCAACACCAAGCCCATCCCGCGTTTGGGCGGAACGGCGGTGTTTTTGGGCCTTGTCGTTGCCTGCATTGTGCAAATCCTAGGCACCTGGCACCTAGGCTGGCCACCCGTCCTGGTGCCGCACCCGCGCCTTCACATTAGCTATCCCATGCTGGCGCTCTCCTTTACCGTCATCTTTGCGACCGGCGCTATCGACGACGTCTTCCAGCTCAAGCCCAAGCAAAAGCTGGCCGGACAGGTCCTCGCCGCGCTCATCGCCTGTATCGGCGGCCTGCGGATCGGCGTCATCGTCAACCCGTTTGCCCCCGGCGAAATCATGCTCGGGTGGCTCGCCTACCCCATCACCGTAATCTATCTGGTGGCATTCACCAACATCATTAACCTCATCGACGGCCTCGACGGCTTGGCCACGGGCATCTGCGGCATCGCCTCGTTCACCATGTTTTCGATGGCCGTTCTCTCGGGCCGCATCGACGCCGCCGCGCTCTCCATTGCGCTCTTTGGCGCCTGTCTGGCCTTTTTGCGCTACAACTTCAACCCCGCAAGCATCTTCTTGGGCGACTCGGGGTCGCTGCTTCTGGGCTTTGCGCTGGGCTCCATCTCGCTGCTCAACGTGAGCCGCACCGCCGCGCTCACCTCGCTTATCATCCCGCTCATCGTTGCCGGCGTGCCCATCATCGACACGTTTAGCGCCATCGTGCGCCGCAAGCGCGCCCACATTAGCATCGGGCAGGCCGACAAGGGCCACATCCACCACCGCCTGATCCAAGAAGGCTACAACCAAAAACAGGCCGTGCTGCTCATCTATGCCTGGTGCATCATGCTTTCGGCCGGCGCCGCCGCGATTAACCAGGTCGAGGTGCCCATGCGCGTGCTCATCTTTACCGTGCTCGCCATTGGCTCGGCGGCCTTCGCCAAGCACCTACACCTGTTTGAGCCCGTGCTGCGCCACCATTACAACAAGCGCACGCACGAGGACGAGCTCGTCACCCCCGACGACCCCGCCTTTAAGCAGGAGGAGCAGGCAGCCGAGGAGCGCAAAGAAGAGCGCCACCACAAGCTCTAGGGCAAGCTGCCGAGGATGTGCCAAGGCACCGTTAGCCAAGCGCGGCCGCGCCGCACCCATCGCACATGCCGCACCACGCGCGTCCCTCTCCCGCCCCTCGCCTACTTACGCACCGCCCCTCCAATAAACGCGTTATCATCTTGACCCATGAACATACGTTAGGAGCAATCATGCCAAACGAGAACAGCTACGAAGTCGCGCTGCAAAAGAGCAACGCCATTCGCGAGGGCCTGGCCAAGACGCCCGAGAAGTTCACCATGCTCACCGGCGACCGCCCCACCGGCCGTCTGCACCTGGGCCACTACTTCGGCACCCTCAAGGGCCGTGTTGAGCTGCAGAACATGGGCGCCAAGACCAACGTGCTCATCGCCGACTACCAGGTCATCACTGACCGCGACACGACCGAGCACATCCAGGACAACGTGTACAACATGGTCATGGACTACCTTGCCTGCGGCATCGACCCCGACAAGACCATGATCTACGCTCACTCTGCCGTGCCCGCCGCCAACCAGCTCATGTTGCCGTTCCTGTCGCTGGTGTCCGAGGCCGAGCTGGCGCGCAACCCCACCGTCAAGGCCGAGATGGAGGCCTCGGGCCATGAGCTTACCGGCCTTCTGCTCACCTACCCGGTACATCAGGCCTGCGACATCCTGTTCTGCAAGGGCAACGTGGTGCCTGTCGGTCGCGACCAGCTGCCGCACATCGAGCTTACCCGCACCATCGCTCGCCGCTTTAACAACCGCTACGGCAAGGTGTTCCCCGAGGTCGACGCGCTGCTGTCCGAGACCCCGCTGCTGCCGGGCCTGGACGGTCGCAAGATGAGCAAGAGCTACGGCAACGCCATCAATATTTCGATGACCGCCGAGGAGACGGCAAAGCGCATCAAGAAGAGCCAGACCGACTCCGAGCGCATGATCACGTTCGATCCCGAGAACCGCCCCGGCGTGTCTGGTTTGCTTTCGACGGCCGCCATCTGCACCGGTCGCTCCGAGGTCGAAATTGCCGAGGAGATTGGCATGGGCGGCTCCGGCCAGCTCAAGAAGTACGTGACCGAGGCCGTCAACGAGTACTTCGCACCTATCCGCGAGCGTCGCCAGCGCTACGAGAACGATCTGGATTACGTGAAGGACGTGCTGCACGAGGGCAACCGTCGCGCCAACGAGATCGCCGAGCAGACCCTGGCAGAGGTTCAGGACGCCATGGGCATGGTGTACTAGACCGATCTGCTGGCTTGAGCTTTCGATTGCTATAGGGCTGGCGCTACGGCGTCCGCCCTTTTTTGGAGCCGGACCGCTTCGGCTCCGTCCATCACACTCTCCCGACAAACAGGAACAGGCCCGCTGGCAGATAGTTGCCAGCGGGCCTGTTCCCGAAGTACACCGTTGAATCGCACAGAGGGGAGGAATGCGAATCAAACTCAACAGGGCAGGCTTTTTCATCGCCTATTGCCTGCTCCGTTGCTGAATACAATATAGTTCACCGTGGTTTACTTTGTAGCGTCAATATGCGCCGCCACACCTTCTCCATAAGTTAGCTCCGGTAAACTAAAACCACCACGAAGGGGACAGGCACCTTTGTGGTGGTTTTGGATGATGAGAAGTGGAGGGGTCGCGTGGGCGAACCGAAGATCGTGGTGGTCGACTACCACAAGGGCAACTTGTCGAGCGTCGTGCGCGGGCTTGCGCG
>CABURR010000059.1 GCA_902493985.1 uncultured Collinsella sp.
CAAACGCCCCTAAGCGGCAATCTGACGTTCAATCGTCGGTCGCGTACCGAAGTACGCTTCCCTCCTCTTTCACGTCACCTTGCTCGCTTAGGGGCGTTTTCGCTGACTTATGCTCAACCTGCGACGTTTCCGCGCTCATCCGGAAAGTGTCCAAAAATCCACGCTTGTTCCCTTCGGATTGCATCGCCCGTGGTCGGCAGCTGTGCGGCACCGGTCCGCGTGGCGGCGTATAATCGGCGGCAGATGACTTGGACGTTAGGAAACCATGACCGATAGCATGCAGCAGATGGCGCTCGACACGCTTGGCGCCTATTTTGGCTACACCTCGTTTCGCCCGGGGCAGGACCGCATGGTGGATGCGATTCTTGCCGGCCGCGATGCACTGGGTGTTATGCCCACGGGCGCCGGCAAGTCCATTTGCTACCAGGTGCCCGCGCTCATGCTACCCGGGATCACCTTTGTGGTGAGTCCGCTGCTGTCGCTTATGGAGGACCAGACCCGTGCGTTGCTCGCGGCGGGTGCGCGACCCAGCTATCTCAACTCCAGCCTTACCCCAGCCCAGCAAAACACCGTGCTCAAGCGGGCGCGCGAGGGTCGCTACCAGCTTATGTACGTGGCGCCCGAGCGCCTGCTCGAGCCGCGCTTTTTAGCCTTTGCGCAGGAGGCCGCGGCGGACGGCGGCATTGGCGTGCCGCTCGTGGCCATTGACGAGGCCCACTGTGTGAGCCAGTGGGGCCAGGATTTCCGCCCCGCCTACCTGCAGATTCGTGAGTTCATCGATTCCCTGCCGCAGCGCCCCATCGTGGCGGCCTTTACCGCTACGGCGACCGAGCGCGTGCGTGCAGACATTCAGCAAATGCTCGGCCTGCAAAACCCCGCGACGGTGGTGACGGGCTTCGATCGCAAGAACCTCTACTTTGGTTGCGAGGAGATGGGCGACATGGCCAAGACTGCCTGGGTGCGCGACTACGTGATTGCGCATTCGAGCGAGAGCGGCATCGTGTATTGCTCGACTCGCAAGACGGTCGATGCGCTGGCGGGCGAGCTTGCCGAGGCGCTGGGACCCAGCGGCATTCGCGTGGGCCGTTACCATGCCGGCATGGGCAACGACGCCCGCCGCCAAAGCCAGCGCGCCTTTATCGACGACGACATTCAGGTGATGGTTGCCACCAACGCCTTTGGCATGGGCATCGACAAGCCCAACGTGCGCTACGTGATCCACAACAACGTGCCTGAGAGCATCGAGGCCTACTACCAGGAGGCAGGTCGCGCCGGCCGCGATGGCGATCCGGCCAGCTGCCACCTGCTGTGGAACGGCAACGATTTTCGCATGCGCCGCTTTCTGATCGATCGCGGCGATGCTGCCGATGAGGCACTCGACGACGAGCAGCGTGCGTGGGCGCTTCAGAATCGATATCGTCTGCTCAGCCAGATGGAGGGCTACTGCAATACCACCGGCTGCTTACGCGAATACATGCTGCGCTACTTTGGCGACGAGGCCGCGGTCGAGCATGCCGCGGCCGGTACGGGCGGCACGGCAGACGACGCTGAGGGCTGCGGCAACTGCAGCAACTGTCTCACGCAGTTCGAGGTCGAGGACGTCACCGATATGGCCCGCGCCGCTGTGCGCTATGTGGCCACGCGTCCCATGCGCTTTGGCAAGTCGCTGATCGCCGACGTGCTCCACGGCGGCAACACCGAGCGCATTCGCCAGATGCATCTGGACGAGGACCGCGGCTACGGTGAGCTGTCGAGCGAATCGGTCGGGCGCATCAAGGACATCATCGGCCAGCTGTGCGGTCGCGGTTATTTGGCCACCTCGCAGGGGCAGTACCCGGTCGTGGGACTGGGTCCGCGTGCCGGCGAGGTCGAGGACGAGGCGTTCGCCTTTACCGTTAAGCGTCGCGCGTCCAAGCGCAAGGCCTCGGCCCGCGCCCGCCGCGCCGTCGATCTGCTGCGCGAGGAGGCCGAGCTGGACCAGCGCCCGCGCGTGGGTGACGATGCCGAGCTGTTCGAGCGCCTGCGTGCCCTCCGCAAGGAGATCTCGACCGAGCTGGAGATGGCGCCGTACATGGTCTTTTCCGACAAGGCCCTGCGCGGCCTGTGCCGCCTGCGTCCACAGACGCGCGAGGAGCTGATCCAGGTCAACGGCATTGGCGAGAAAAAAGCCGACGCCTTTGGCGAACAGTTTATGGCGGCGATTGAAGAGTTTGAGTCCGAGCATGCGCGGGATGGAGCGTAACGATGGCATTCGACGATAAAACCGACCGCACTGACGTGCCCGCCGTACCGCTGTACCAGCAGGTTATGGACGACCTAAAGGGCGAGATCGCGCGCGGCGTGTACCCCGCCGGCTCGCGCATTCCTGCCGAGATGGAGCTCGCGAAGTCCTACGGCGTGGGGCGCATCACCGTGCGCCGTGCCATCGAGGAGCTGTCGCGCGCGGGGTATCTCAACCGCCAGCAGGGGAGGGGCACGTTTGTGTGCGCTCCCAAGCTCAAACGCAAGATTCGCCAGAAGGGTGACGTCCAGAGCTTTACTGAGGGTTGTGCTGCCAACGACATGGTGCCGGGTGCGCGTCTGGTGTCGCGCACGGTGGTCGCGGCGACGCACGAGGATGCGGCGTTCTTTGGCGTGGAGCCCGGCTGCGAGCTTATCGTGGTCGAGCGCGTGCGCACGGCCGACGGCATCCCCGTCATGCTCGAGAACAACGCCTTTGTGCTCGCCGACCATCCCTACCTGCAGACGCTGGCCGACAAGGACCTCACGGACAATTCCATCTTTGCGCTCGTTGCCGAGCATTCGGGCCGCGCGCCGCTCAAGTCCGACCCCTGTACTGTGGAGATTGCGCTTGCCGATGCTCAGGCGGCCTCGCTGCTGGAGGTGCCGGTCGGCGAGCCGCTCTTCTATATGGAGGCGTACTTTACCGATGAGGACGAGCGGCCCTTGCTGCTCGGACGCCAAAAGATCGTGGGTTCGCGCTACGTGTTCGACATCTAACGTCCACAGATAGAACGATATAGAACAAATTTGGTGAAATGGCTTCACGGGCGTCGTCATGCGTGCTATAAATAGGACAACATAGAACGACCGCAGGTACGAGCTGACGTCGTTCAAAAGCGCCACACAAGGAGGAGCATCACCATGAACGCACACGATCTGATTCAGGAAATTATCGAGCGCAAGGGCAAGATTGAGAACGTCTTTTGGATCGCCTGCGGCGGTTCGATGATCGACCTGATGCCGGCCAACGAGCTGCTCAAGCGCGAGGCAACCACGTTTACCTCGACGGTCTACACGGCGCGCGAGTTTTGCCTGATGGCCCCCAAGAGTCTTGGCGAGAAGTCGCTCGTCATCGCCTGCAGCCACAGCGGCAATACGCAGGAGGTCGTCGACGGCTGCGAGATGGCGCTGGCCGCCGGCGCCGAGGTCATTGCCCTCACCGACTGCGAGGGCTCAAAAATCGACAACGGCAAGTGGACTACCTGGGTCTATCCGTGGGGTGAGGGCGTGTCGCAGGCCGAGGTGCCGCAGGGCATCGGCGCTCTGATCGCCGCCGAGCTGCTCGACCAACAGGAGGGTTACGAGGCGCTTGCCGACATGTACGCCGGCCTTAAGCAGATGGATGCGCTGCTGCCCGCTGCCCGCGAGAAGGTCAACGCCGAGCTGGGCGCCCGTTTTGCCGAGCTCTGCCAGCAGCATAAGTTCTTCTATATCCTGGGTTCCGGCCCCAACTTTAGCCAGACCTACGCCATGGCCATCTGCTCGCTCATGGAGATGCAGTGGCAGCACTGCTGCTACATTCACTCCGGCGAGTACTTCCACGGCCCGTTCGAAGCCACCGAGCCCGGCGTGTTCTACTTTGTGCAGCTCGGATCGGGCGAGTGCCGCCCCATGGAGGAGCGCGCTCTTGCGTTCCTCAACACGCACACCGACACGATCATGGTGCTCGACGCGCTCGAGTACGGCGTAGGCGACGTGCCCGCCAGCGTGCGTTCGTACCTGGAGCCGATCTTCTTCTACAACATGAGCTGCGAGCTGCGCGCCGCCCGCGGCAAGGTGTTCGATCACAGCCCCGAGGTTCGTCGCTACATGGGCATCGAGCAGTACTAAGTACCGGGAATAGCATTCACCTTCGATTCGCAAGCGTGTCGTTTGAGTCAAAAAGCGGGCCGCGCCGGGGATTTCCGGCGCGGCCCGCTTGGTATTGCGCTTAGATTCGCGAGGTGTCGCGGTAACCGACGCTTACTTGGCGTCGTAAGCCTCGGCGTCCCACCAGTCGAGCTGTGCGATGTTGTCGCGGATGTGCTGGCAGCTCTTGTGGAAGCCCTCGAGCTCGTGCTCGGACAGGTCCAGCGTGTAGACCTCCTCGACGCCCTCGGCACCGATTACGCACGGCAGGGAGGTGAAGATGCCCTCCTCGCCATACTGGCCGGTCATGAGCGTGGATGCCGAAAGCACAGCGTGCTCATTGTGCAGCACGGCGGCGCAGACGCGCGCGGCGGAGTTGGCGACGGCGTACTCGGTGCACTGCTTGCCCTGGTAGGTTACGTAGCCGCCCTTGCGTGCAAGCTCCTCGACCTCCATGTGGTCAAAGGCGTACTTGTCGGGGTTCTCGGCCTGAAGCTCGTTAAGGCTCTTGCCGGCGATGGTTGCGGCCTTAAAGGCGGCCAGCTGGCTAAAGCCGTGCTCGCCGATCATGTAGGCGTCGATGGACTTGGGGCTCACGCCGACCTTCTTGGAGATCTCGGTGCGCAGGCGGGCGGAGTCCAGGCCGCAGCCCGAGCCGATGATCTTCTTGGGATCGTAGCCGGTCAGGTGCCACAGCTCGGTGCACACGACGTCGCAGGGGTTGGAGATACTCACGAAGATGCCGTCGAAGCCGGCGTCGACGATGCGCTTGGCAAAGGTGCGGGCGGCGTCGGTGGTAAAGAACAGCTCGCCGTCGCGGTTGCCAGCAGCGAGCGCGACCTTGCCGGCGGCGTTGACGATAACGTCGCAGCAGGCAAGCTCCTCGTAGTGGTCGTAGCAGTTGACGATCTTGGTGTTGTACGGGACAAACGAAAGGGAGTCGCGCAGGTCCTGGACCTCGGACGTCACCTTGGCTTCGTTGATATCGCACAGGTACAGCTCATCGGCAATGCCCTGCATGAGCAGACTGTTGGCAACATGTGCTCCTACGTGGCCCTGGCCGACCACACCGATCTTACGCGTCTGGTACATATATGTATCCTTTCGGCCGAGTTATTCGCGTCGAACCATTGTAGCGTCCTGCTACTACTTTGCTAGGCTAAAGCGCCGTAGATTTTTGGGACATGCCTTAATCTCTACTTTTGGAGTGATTTGGGCCGCTGACGGTATCGCTGGGCGATACACTCGCGCGGATGGGGCCGGTCGTTGTACCATAGCTGCAACTGACTCGTAAGGAGCATTCATGCCCATTCGCATTCCCGACGCCCTCCCTGCTGCCGCGCAGCTCGAGAGCGAGAACATCTTTGTCATGACCGAGTACCGCGCGCTACATCAGGACATCCGTCCGCTGCGCGTGCTTGTCCTCAACCTCATGCCCACCAAGATCGCCACCGAGACGCAGATCATGCGCAAGCTCTCCAACACGCCGCTGCAGGTGGAGGTGGACCTGCTGCGCACGAAAACGCACGAGGCCACGCACGTGAGCGCCGGCCACCTGGAGACGTTCTATCGCACGTTCGACGACATCCGCGACATCCACTACGACGGCCTGATCATCACGGGCGCGCCGGTGGAGCAGATGCCGTTCGAGGAGGTCGACTACTGGCCCGAGCTCTGCCAGATCATGGATTGGTCCACCACGCACGTGCACTCCACGCTGCACATTTGTTGGGGCGCGCAGGCCGGTCTGTACCATCATTACGGTATCCAGAAGTACGACCTACCGGCAAAGGCGAGTGGCGTATTTGAGCATTATCTGGTGAAGCCGCAAAGCCCGCTGGTCCGCGGCTTTGACGACCGTTTCTATGCCGTGCATTCGCGCAACACCAATGTGCGCCGCGAGGACGTGGAGGCCGAGCCGCAGCTTGAGGTTGTGGCCGTGTCTGACGAGGTTGGCCTGTACATCGTCAAGTCGACCGACAGCCGTCGCTTCTTTGTATTTGGCCACCCCGAGTACGATACCGACACGCTGCGCCTGGAGTACGAGCGCGACGTGAAGCGCGGCCTCAATCCTCAGGTGCCGGCGCATTACTTCCCGGGCGACGACCCCACTGCCGAGCCGCGCAACGTCTGGCGCAGCCAGGCTCAGCTGTTCTACACCAACTGGCTCAACTACTACGTCTACCAGACCACGCCCTACGACCTGGCCCGCGCCGGCGAGGAGCACTAGGCTGCGATGGTACTGCTGTAGCCGTGGCTGCTGCCGTGGCTGTTGCTGTGCCGGCGGCGTGACGAGCGTGGATTTTCGGACGGACGAGCGTGGATTTTCGGACGGACGAGCGTGGATTTTCGGACGTTTACAAATCGAGCGTGGATAATCTCCCATTTTTGGCCGAGGAACGGGCTCAAAGTGGGAGATTATCCACGCTCATTTTTTAGGTGTGTAGATGCCGATGGCTCGGCTAAGAGACGGTGCGTGAAGAGGCCAAGTCGCATTCGGCGTAGTCTCGTATCTCGACGGGTTTTTTCTTTCTGATAATCCGATGTACACAGGCATCTAAATGTGGAGACAGGGACCTCTCGGTAAGGCTTCTGCCTGCAGATATAAGCCATCAGCCTAAAACGTCCAAAACCGTCAAGCATTTGGTCAGTGCCTGGACAGCATTTGGTTAGACTTCGCATGAAACCGTCTGGTACGTTTGCGCCGTTCCATGAGTTGGGAGGCGACATGGGAAACATGACGGCGAATCAAAGACTTGCAGGTCACATTAAGGCATGCGAACAGCAGATGAGCTGCGTGTACGCGCGAACGGCGGCGGAGGCAAAGCAGATTGAGCGGCGGGTGGCGGCGGGAAGTCTAGAGGCGGTCATGCCGGGGCTGTATGCGCGTCCGGAATACTGGTCCGAGCTCAAGTTTCGGCAGCGTTATCTGCATCGAGTGCGGGCCCTTGCACAAAAGCACCCCGACTGGACATTTTGCTCCTATACGGCGGCTGTTATCTATGGTCTTTCGGTTTCGCATGCCAATTTGACGCACATCCATATCGCCGTGGCACCGGCACAATCAACGACGCCGGGCTCTCAGGTCGTTCGCCATCGTTATGTTCGTCAAACACGGGCCACCCAGATGGACATTGCCGTGACCGATATCGATCAAACGATTACGGATTGCCTGGTCGATGCATCGTTTGTCGAGGGCTTGATCATTGCGGGCTCGGCGCTCCATGAGCAGCTGTTGTCGAAGGAACATCTCGTTGAGACGGTCGACAAGCTTGGCCTGAATCGTCGCGGTGTTGTGACGGCGCGCAGGGTTGCGCGGTGTGCCGACGGCTTGTCGGAAAGCGGCGGCGAGTCCAAGGCGCGTGCGCTGATGATCGAGCGCGGCTGGCAGGTTCCGGAGCTGCAAGTTGAGCTGTTCGACCCGGTTGAGCCGGGAAAGCCGTATCGCGTTGACTACCTGTGGCGCGTGGGCGACCGATTGATCATCGGGGAGTTTGACGGATTCGTTAAAAGCGAGAAGGCGGCGGAGGAGGGCAAGCTCGCAAAAGCGCAATTTGATGAGCGTCAGCGCGAGTCGAGGCTTTCGCTGCTTGATAACTGCAAGATCGTGCGCTTGTGCTGGGATGATCTAAGGGATCCGGCAAAGCTCGATCGCAAGCTCAAGGTTGCCGGCGTGCCGCGTGCGTGTTGAGGCGGCAGCAGGGCGTTAGGCTGCACGCGCGTGGAAATCCGGACACACGAGCGTGGATAATCGGACGCTTGTTGAATGAGCGTGGATAATCTCCCGTTTTTGGCTCGCAAGGGGGTTCAAAGCGGGAGATTTTCCACGCTCATCGTGCAGGTGCGATGCAACGGCGGTTAGGCGCTGATGATGTGGGGTAGCGGCAGGTCGTGGGCGTCGGTGGGAACGCGGTCGACACGCTGCTCGTCAAAGGCGATGCCGATGATTTGACATGCGGGCGAGAGCATGGACAGGTAGCGGTCATAGCAGCCGCCGCCGTAGCCCAGGCGCGCGCCGGTTTGGTCGAAGGCCACGAGCGGCACGACGATCATGCCGAGAGCTTCGGCAGGCACGATGGGGAGGCGGTCGCTGTCGATGTCCGTGGCCGCGAAGGCCCGCGTGGGGTGGGCGATAAACGGAGCCGCGGACGCATCGTCGGCGGCAACTGCCCGCATGCACATGCGCTGGCCACAAGCTGCGGCATCAATTGCCGAGAACATGCACGGATAGGCTACGCGCCAGCCGCGCGCGGCGGCCGCAGCGGCAAACGCGGCAGGGTCTGCCTCGGAACCCATCGCGGCATAGACGGCAACGGTGCGCGGCGCCGCGGCATCCAAGCGGCCCAGCAGCTCAACCAGCCGCGCACAGATATCAGCAGACTTCGCCGCCTGCACATCCAAATCAAGAGCGTCACGTCGGGCAATCACCGCCCGTCGCAATTTAGCCTTGTCCATCCCAACCTCCTCTAGCAAACCCGCCAAAAAGGGACAGGTTTATTTTGGCAGGTTTTATCTGGGCAAACGTCGAAGCCGCCACAAAGGCGCCCTTTGTGGCGGCTTCGACTCGACGTTGGCTTCACAGCGCCGCAGCGATCGCTTCAGTCACAAACTTATTGAGTGACTCACCCTTCTTTGCCGCTGCCAGCGCTGCTTGCTTGTGGAGCTCAGAGCCCGTTCTTACGTTGAACGAGCCCTTAAAAGCCCGCTCGGGTTCCTTGCCCTTCTCGGCGCAAAACTCAAGGTAATCGTCGATGGCGTCGTGGAAGCATTGCTCCACTTCTTCAGCCGTGGAGCCTTCAAATACGATTGCGTCCCTAATGCCGGCGACCATACCTGTTAGCACATGCTGTTCGGCATCGAACTCGACCGGGGCGAAATAACCCTTGTATGCCAAAACGTTACTCATGACTACCTCCGACATCTTGCAGAAAGCGAACGATGTTTCGAATGGTCCCCGCTGTCAATTCGTCAGATGGATGAGGCGCGTGCATTACGAACATCCTGCCATCTGATGGCCTGTAGAAGCGAACGTGCGATCCGGACGTCTTGCCTTTGCTGTCCATTTCAAGGCCATATGAAGCCATAACTTTAAGAAAGTCAGCAAATCTATACGTTGAAGGACAGCTAAGCAGCTGGGCGATGAGTTTATCGGATCGAGTCATCCCGCCTCACATTCTGCAACTATATTCTAGTTGCAATTTCAGTTCGATGCAAGCACCTCTACTATAGAACATGTGTGCGTATAGAACAAATGTTCGAACTACCACCAAGGGCGCCTGTGAACTGCGCCCTTCGTGGTAGTTTTGCTTGCCGTGCCTTAGCCCAGCAGGTCGACTACGTTAAAGCCGGCGTTGCTCTTGGCGATGACTTCGCGGCTGCCAAAGACGCAGGTGGGCGACTCGGCTGCGATGCGCGTCACATCGGCGCCGAGCGAGCGCAGCTCACCGGGCGTAGCGGCGAGCATCTGGGCGCGGCGCTCCTCGCGTGCGTGCGGATCGAGCCCGGCCAGGTAGGTCGTGTTGCGGCGCTTGGTGAGCGCGTACGGCTTCACGGGCGCGTCCATGCCGCTCACGCAGCTCACGATAAAGCCCTCAAAGGCGGCCTCGTCGGGCTCAAAGCTGCCGAGCCATTCGCCTGCGCGCCCCACGCGCTCAATCGAAGGATCGATTGCCGGGTCGCGGTAGGTGTAGAACGCCGCCTGACGCTCGCCGGCCGCGCGGAATCCGCAGCCGTACGCGCCGCCCTTCACGCGGATCTCGTTCCACAGGTAGTCGTAGGAGAGTGCGTTGGCGGCAACCGCCCAGGCGCCCGTCACGTCAATGCCCAAGCGACGCGGGTCGCACGCGCTTGCCGCAAAGCAGATGTCGCTGGGGATGACAAAAGCCTCGTGGCGGTCGCACGGCGTCGGCACCACGAGCGCGTCGCGGCCGGCATCGGTGCCGTCGCCAGCTCCCAGTCCCAAGTCGCCCGCGGCGGCCCAGTACGCGTTAAAGTCCTCATCGCTGCCGGTAAAGCTCGCCAGGCAGCCGTCGGCCACAAAGATGCGGCCTGCCAGCTCGGCAAGCTTGGCACGCAGGCCGTCCAGGCGCTCGTCAAAGTGGTCGAGCAAATCGCGCAGGAACAGGTAGAAGTCTACGCCCGAGAGCTGCTCACGCACCACGGCCGAAGGCGAGCTGTAGCTCATCGCGCGACCGAGCGCCGCCGAGTGGCCGTTGTTGATAAAGCCCTGCTCAAGCCCAATGCGAATCTGCGTGAGCACGTCGCGCACGCGGTCGGCGTCGGCATCTGCCAAAAGCGTGCTCGACCATACCTCGCGCGGCAGGCTCGCCAGCGCATCGATCTTCTCGGACAGGGCGCCGGCGCTCACCAGCAGGTAGGGGCGCACGCCGTCCACTTCGGGCTGCGTCATGACTTCGGTCGTAAAGCTCAAAAAGCCGAGCTTGCCAGCGAGCAAGTTGTCGAGTTCCTCGGCCGAGTGCTCGCGCGTGGGCAGCTGCTTAAGCAGACGGCAGAGCAGTGTCACATAGGGCAGGTCCTCAAACGCGACGCAGCTCAGGTCGAAATACTGCATGGCGTAGGCCAGACGGTTGGTGGGGATGCCGTGGCGCAGGCAGGGGATGGGTGCGGTCGTGTCCACGATCAGCGGCGGCTCGGGGCGCGCCTCGCCAATGTCGGACACGCGCAGGCGCGGCAGCGTGGCCTTGGCCTCGGGCGTGTCTTCCGCCTCCTGCGCGGCACGCAGCGCGGCCGTGCGCTCGACCACGTCGGCCAGCTCGGCATCGGTCATGGCATCGCGCTTGGCTGCCAGCTCGGCGGCCTCGGCACCCTCCGAACCCTCGGCGGCGTCCACCGGCACCAGCTCGACCAGTGCCATGTGATCGTTCTGCAGCACCAGCTCGCGCAGCAGGTCCTCAAAATAGCTGCCGTCCAGCTCGCCACGCAGCTCCTCGTACACCGGGCCGTACTTGAGCGCCAGCGTCGCGGCGTCGTCATCGTAGAGCCAGGTGCTCAGCGCGTCGCACGCAATGGCCACGCCGTCGGCGATACCGTAGTCGCGCTGGCGCAGGTCGTATTCGTTGCTGCTGATGATGGCCTCCAGGCGCTCGCGCGGAACACCGTGTTCGCACAAGTCGCGGCAGGCGTCCTGGAACACGCGGCGCAGCTCGCGCGCCACGCCGGGCTGTGCGTTTTGCAGCATGATGAGTTCGTAGGGCTGCAGGCTCTCGGCCGCGGTGTAGCTCACCACGTTGCCGCCCAGGCCGGCGGCCAGAATGGCCTTCTTAACCGGCGCTTCGTTGGAGCCCAGCAGCGCTTCGAACAGGATATCCGCGGCGATCGTGCGCTTGCGGTCGAGCGCGCTGCCCAGCACAAGGCCCAGGCCAACCAGGGCGTTCTCGGGCGTGGTGTCCATCTCGACGCGCTTATACTCGCAGGTCACGGGCGCCTGCACGCCCAGCGGATTGGGTGCCAGCGTGGACGGGTCCTCGCCGGCGGCGACGGCTACGTCCATGCGGCGGCTCGCGGCACTCGGCTGCGACAG
The DNA here is from genome assembly GCA_902493985.1 of uncultured Collinsella sp. Lineage (GTDB taxonomy): Bacteria > Actinomycetota > Coriobacteriia > Coriobacteriales > Coriobacteriaceae > Collinsella. Next base: position 11,672 of record CABURR010000059.1, read on the forward strand.
ATAGCGCTCGTCCAAAAAGGCCAGCGCGCGGTCCACGTCCAAGTCGCCGTAGAGCGTGATGTAGGAGTTGGAGGGGTTGTAGTGGCGCGCGTGCGTGTCCAGGAACTGCTCGTAGGTGAGCGCGGGAATCGCGCGCGGGTCGCCGCCACTCTCGTGTGCATAGGCGGTGTCGGGATAGAGCGCGGCGTTGACGGCGTCGTCCAGCACGCTCATGGGGTCGGACAGCGCACCCTTCATCTCGTTGAACACCACGCCGTTATAGCGCAGCGTGCCCTCGCGCAGGCTGGCGTCGCTGCCGTCGCCCTCGACGCCTTCCGGCAGGTCCAGCTCGTAGTGCCAGCCCTCCTGCTCAAAAATGGTGGGCTTGGTATAGATGGCCGGGTTGAACACCGCGTCCAGGTACACGTCCATCAGGTTGTACAGGTCCTGCTCGTTGGTGGTGGCAACGGGGTAGATGGTCTTGTCGGGGTAGGTCATGGCGTTGAGGAACGTCTGCATGGAGCTCTTGATCAGGTCGACAAACGGCTCCTTGACGGGAAACTTGGCCGATCCGCACAGCACCGAGTGCTCAAGAATATGGAACACGCCGGTGGAATCGGCCGGCGGAGTCTTAAAGCCAATGGCAAAGGCCTTGTTTTCGTCGTCGCATGCCAGGTACAGCAGGCGAGCGCCCGATGCGGTGTGGCGCAGCACGTAGGCGTCCGAGTCGAGCTCGGGCACGGTCTCGCGGCGCTCGACGGCAAAGCCGTGGCAGGTGGTGCCAGGCACCAGCAGTGCGGAGGCAGCGGCGCGCGGGTCGGTTGAGGTGGTGGGCATATGCAGTCTCCTTTGACGCCCCAGCGGGGGCGAATCGAGTCGAATCCTCGAGAGTATACCCATATGGGGCCCTCGACCAATCTGCCGCACGAGCGCGGATTTTCGGACGCCTGCCGAATGAGCGTGGATTTTCGGACGAAATCGGCCGCCAAACGCTCAAAAACCGTCCAATAATCCACCCTCATGCATTGCTCACGTATCTCTCATCTCTCACTCATCTCTAATACGAGAGACAACAGAAAGATGAGAGATAAATATGAGAGATGATTGAGCAGCAAAGAGACAAGCAATCATGGTATTGTCTCAATACTGATTGTTCTACCAGCAAAAACAGGTTTAATGAAACAGATGGCAGACATCTTATCTTTCATCTCTCACTCATCTCTAATATGAGAGATAACAGATAGATGAGAGATAACTGAGAGACGAGGGAAATCTATCCGCGGCATTCTCCGCAGGACCGAGCGAAAGGACGTGCAGATGAACGAAAACGAGCTGACCGGTCTGCTTGAGTCTTTAAGGCGTATGGGCTCGGATGATCTTAACGTCGAAGTGAAGGAGAGCGCCACGACGCTTTCCCGCGACGTGTGGGAAACGGTGAGCGCATTCGCGAACACTGCCGGCGG
>CABURR010000060.1 GCA_902493985.1 uncultured Collinsella sp.
AGCGCAATTGGTACTCGGAGGACGCCCTTGGCGAGAAGCGTATTGGCCCCGCGGGTAGCGTCGTGTGCTGCAGCATTATCTTGTTTGCGCTGCTGTGTTGCGCGTGGATTGGGCCCGAGCGGCTTGCCATGAGTGCGCCCTCGGTGTTGCGCGGCAAGTATTTTGAAGGTTCGGGCGTCGTGGGCATATTTATTGGCACCGTGGCGTTTGCCTTGATTGCGCCGCTTGTGGGTGGCCTGATCGACGGCGTTGACCGCAAACTTTCGGCCCGCATGCAGGGCCGCGTGGGCCCGCGCCTGCTCCAGCCTTTCTACGATGTGGCCAAGCTGCTGCGCAAGGCCCCCGCCAGCGTAAACACCATGGACGATACCTACATGGCGTGCGCGCTCATCTTTACCGTGGTGGGCGGCGGCATCTTTGTGTCGGGTTCCAACACGCTGTTGTGCGCTTTTATGGTGACCCTCGCTGCGATCTTTGTGGTGTTGGCGTCCGCCTCGACGCAAAGCCCGTTTGCCCAGGTCGGCGCCGACCGTGAGCTGCTGCAGGTCATGAGTTACGAGCCCGCCGTTTTGCTGATGAGCGTGGGCCTGTACCTTGCCACCGACAGCTTCGATTCCATCGCCGTGACGGGGCAGTCGGCCCCCATCATCGTGTACAGCGCGCCCATTTTCCTCGCGCTGCTCGCGGTGCTCACCATCAAGCTGCGCAAGTCGCCGTTTGACCTTTCGTACTCGCATCACGCGCATCAGGAGATCGTCCAGGGCGTCGCCACCGAGATGAGCGGCGGCACGCTGGCCAAGATGACCCTTATGCACTGGTGCGAGACCGTGCTGTTTTTGATGTGGGTGGGCATGTTCTTTGTTTGGGACAACCCGGTGAGCTGGGTCGTAGCCCTGGTCGTGATGGCTGCGACGTATTTTGTCGAGGTGCTGATCGACAACACCTTCGCACGCAGCACCTGGCGCAGCTGCTTTAGGCTCGGATGGGGCGTGGCGCTGGTGTTTGGCCTGCTCAACCTTATGCCCATCCTCGTCGACGTATTTATTTAGGAGGCGGCATCCATGGATCATAAAATGTCGCGCTCGCCGTGGGTTATTCATTACGACGGTTCGAGCTGCAACGGATGTGATATCGAGGTGCTGGCCTCGCTCACGCCGCTGTTCGATGCGGAGCGCTTTGGCGTGGTCAACACCGGCAACCCCAAGCATGCGGACATCTTTTTGGTGACGGGGTCGGTCAATGCCCAGAACCTGCCCGTCGTGCGCCAGATCTACAACCAGATGCTCGAGCCCAAGTGTGTGGTGGCATGCGGTATCTGCGCGTGCTCGGGCGGCGTGTTCCGCGATGCCTATAACGTGATCGGCGGCGTGGACCGCGCGATTCCCGTGGATGTGTACGCGCCCGGGTGCGCCATTCGCCCCGAGACGGTGATCGATGCCATCGTGGAGGCGTGTGGCATCCTGGACCAGAAGGAGGCCGTGATGCGCGCCGGCGGCGACCCGCTTACCGTGGGCGGCGCCGCAACCTGGGACGGTGGCGTTGAGCTGGGCGAGGACGGGTTTGTGGCTGCTGCGGAGGCCGGCGACGCGACCGCCGCTGCAAGGGAGGCCGAGTAATGCAAAAGGCAATCTATACCACCGTCGGGATCGATGAACTGTTGCCGCATGTGCAGGCGCTCAAAGGTACCGGCGCGCGCTTTGTGCAGATGCATGTCGAGCGCTGTGTGGACGACGGATCGTATCGCTTGGTCTATACGTTTATCGACGTTCGTGCTGCTCAGGAGCATATTGCGCAGGACGGCAGCTATGCGATCGAGAACCTGGTGGTTGAGGGCATCGACCAGTACCAGGAGATTCCGTCCATCAGCTCGTACTATCCGGCGGTATTCCCGTTTGAAAACGAAACGCACGACCTGTTTGGTCTTGCCATCACCGATATGCAGATTGACTTTAAGGGCTTTTTCTACCAGGTCTCGACTGCCGAACCCATGAGCGTTATCACGCCCGAGGTGAAGGCCGCGCGCGAGAAAGCCATGAAGGTGCGTGCCGCCGCCGAGGCCAAGGCGCGCAAGGCCGCTGCCGAGAAGGCCGCCGCGGCTGCGGCTGCTGCAGGGGAGAGCGCTGCGAGTGCCGGCGATGCTTCGGCTGCGGCGAGCGCCGGCGACGCCGCGGGCGTCGCTGCTCAGCCCGCTGCGGCTGCCGGCTCCGATGCTCAGCACGATGAGGCTGCTGCGAAGGCCGCGCTCAAGGCCGCCGAGATGGAGGCAAAGCTCGCCGCCATGGATCCCGAGAAAGCGGCCAAGGTCCGCGCGGCGCTTGCCGCCAAGGTCGCCCGCGACAAGCAGAAAAAGGAGGCGTAAGGTCCATGGCACATCGCTCCGTTATTCCGTTTGGCCCGCAGCACCCGGTGCTGCCCGAGCCGCTTCATCTGGACCTGGTGATCGAGGATGACCGCGTCATCGAGGCAATTCCTCAGATCGGCTTTGTGCACCGCGGGCTCGAGAAGCTCACCGAAAAGCGCGACATGCATCAGTTTGGCTACATCGCCGAGCGCATCTGCGGCATCTGCGCCGTGGGCCACAGCTGCGGCTATGCCAGCGCCTGCGAGCGCATGCTCGGCATCGAGGTGCCTGGTCGCGTGCAGTATATCCGCACCATTCTGCACGAGCTTTCGCGCATTCACTCGCATCTGCTGTGGCTGGGCCTGCTCGCCGACGCCTTTGGCTTCGAGGCGCTGTTCTATCGGTCATGGACCCTGCGCGAGCAGATACTCAAGATTTTTGAGAGCACTTGCGGCGGGCGCGTGATTCTGTCGATTAACGAGATCGGCGGCCTTAAGCACGATATCGAGGACTCCGAGCTGGCGGGCATTGTCCAGACGCTCGATGCCATGCGTCCTGACTACGAGGCCCTGGTGCATACGTTTTTGGACGACAACAGCTGCGGCGAGCGCCTGCATGGCGTGGGCGTGATTAGCAAGAAAGACGCGCTGGAGCTTTCGATGGTCGGTCCGTTCGGCCGCGCCTCGGGCGTGGACTACGACGTGCGCATGTTCGGTGACGGCGCCTATGCGGACTTGGCCGCGTTTGAGCCCATCGTTGCTACCGATGGCGATTGCTATGCCCGCTGCCAGGTGCGTTGCGCCGAGGTCACGCAGGCCATGGACATCATTAAGGAGCTTGTGGGCAAGATTCCGCACGACGGGATTGGCGGGCGCACCAAGCTTACGCCGGCCGACGGCGCGCGCGGCGAGGTTGTGATTGAGCAGCCGCGCGGCGAGGCGTATTACTATGTGCGCGGCAACGGCACCAAGAACCTGGACCGTTTCCGCGTGCGCACGCCGACGTCGCAGAACTTGGCGGGTCTGACGCATGCGCTGCAGGGCGTACTCCTTGCCAACGTGCCCATGATTATCCTGACCATCGACCCCTGCATTAGCTGCACGGAAAGGTAGGCGCGGCATGAGTTTGCTGACATTTGCCAAGACGGCCTTGGGCTCTATGGTCAAGCAGCCGGTAACGGTGTGCTATCCGCAGGAGAAGCTCGCGGCACCCGAGCGCTTGCGCGGGCATATCGTCAACGACATGGACGTGTGTATCTGCTGCGGCATGTGTGCGCGTCGCTGTCCGGCGGGCGCGCTCGCGGTCGATCGCAAGGGTGGAACGTGGTCGATCGACCCGTATGCCTGTGTGGTGTGCGGTGAGTGCATCGAGAGCTGCCCCAAGCACTGCCTGACTATGGACACCGCCCGCACCCCAGTCGCAGCGGACAAGACCCCCACGGTAGAAACCAAGCCGGAGTAGCGCCGGAATAGAGCTGGGATAGGGGCCGGTGGGGCAAAAATGCCCCACCGGCCCCGCGCTTAAACGCGCGGTTGTGCCGTCGCGAACAAAACTATGTCGGTTTACGGGGCTGGATAGCGAACCTCCGACCATACCGAAAATCGCAAAAACAAAACCGCAGGTAGATCGCTTGCTGTTTTTCAAAAATAGGGGGTATGGATGAGGTCTCCGAGCTTAGCCCCGTAATCCGGCATAGTTTTGAAATGGCGCCATATCGGTGACAGCCCTTGAGCCCCCGGGGACGGAGGAAAACGGATCATTTTGGCCCGATGGCTCTGAGTCGCACCTATTTTCCTGCGAAAACGCCGTGTCTCAACTTTGGTGAGACATTTGTCTCACGCCCAAAACCGAATCTGGAACGTGTGTCACCTGCTCAAATTGTGTCTCATTCCGTAACTTTAGGCTGATGCAAGGTCTGAGCCTGCGAGAAGGGAGACGCGATGAGTAAGTACACGAGGGGTCTCTTGGCGGTGATACTGGCCGTAGTGCTGGTGTTGCCAGCCGCAGCATTCGCCATGCTGCCCGAGGCCAACGCCAGGTCCAGTACCGGAATGGACGGGCCGACAGCAAGCGGGACGGTCGTCGACCCCGATACCAGCGGACGCTGGGAAATCTGGGCGGCAGGCCACGGCGGCAATAAGGTAACGACCCAAAACGTCGGCCGAATCTGGACCGATAAGACGGTCAAGGCAACCGGGGAAAACGAAGAGTCGGACTTTTTGACCACGCTTTCGGCGATATCCTCGACGTCTAATTCAACCGTGACAGTCACCACGCCACTCGACATCGTGATGGTGCTGGATGCCTCCGGCTCGATGGATGATCCTATGGGTGGCGGAGATCGCACCAAGCGTATCGATGCACTGAAGGGCGCTGCGAGCAGCTTTATCGATACCATCGCCAAACAAAACGAGGCTATCGAGGGTGTTGATAGGCAGCATAGGGTTGCCATTGTTAAGTTTGCGGGCAAGAAGTCCAACGATATCGGCAACAATATGTATCGCGACGGAGGGTACTCCTACAATTACACCCAGGTTATGAAAGAATTGACCTACTGTTCCGGCAGCAATGCGGATGATCTCAAGAAGAATACAATTAATCGAATTCAGCCTGCCGGCGCCACGCGCGCCGACTATGGCCTAGAGCTGGCCGAGAAAATCACTACCACTTATGGCCGCAAAGACGCCAAGAAGATTATTGTGTTCTTTACCGACGGTACGCCAACAAAGCAAAATGAATTCGATGCGGGTGTCGCCAACGCTGCCGTGACGGCTGCCAAGAATATGAAGGACAGCAAGGCTACCGTTTATACTATCGGCATCTTTGATGGCGCGAACCCCAGTGCTGGTATCCAGGATTCGGGAAAAAACCAAAAAGAGAACAAGTTCATGCAGGCTGTTTCAAGCAACTACCCCAATGCCACGGCATGGGATACTCATGGCACACGCGCGGAAAACTCCGACTACTACAAGTCAGCGACCAATGCCGAAGAGCTCAAGAAGGTTTTCGACGACATCTCGCAGGCCATCACATCGGAGGCGCCTTATCCGACCGAAATCCATAAGGGCTACGACGAGACCAAGTCCGGCTACATCACGTTTACCGACGAGCTGGGCGACTTTATGCAGGTCGACAGCTTCACCGAGGTCGTCATCAACGGCACGCCGTTTACCAAGACGGACAAAACGGTCAATAAAGAAACCAATACCGACACCTACGAGTTCACCGGCAAGGCAAAAGACCTGCTCATTACCGTGCAGCGTGCTGGTGATGACAATTCCCAGAAGGGCGATGTCGTAACGGTCAGCATTCCTGCGTCGTTGATTCCGCTGAGCCACTTTAAGACCGTAGACGGCAAGCTTTCGGTCGACAGCGCTCAGCCTATCCGCGTGAAGTACACCTCGAGCGTGAAGAGCACTGCGCTCGACAACCTGTTTACGCCCGAGAAGGTAACGGGGCTCAAGAATTACATCGAGAACAATACGACCGTTGCCAACGGCGCCAAGACCGTGAGTTTCTACGCGAACAAGTGGGCTGCCGGCGATCTGGGCAATACGGTTGCGACCTTTGAGCCGGCCGACACCAACCGCTACTACTACTTCCAGAAACAGACCCCTATTTACACGGACAAGGACTGCACGCAGCCTGCAAAGAATTCGCTGGCAGATACCGGCACCTATTACTACAAGGATGAGTTTGAGGAGCAGGGCGAAAACGGCGAGGCCAAGCCCGCCTCTGCCGTCATCGAGTTTATCGGCGGCGACGCTGCGAAGTTTGACGGCGCTATTGTTGCTGACGAAGACGGCAGCCTTTCGTTTAGCGTGGGAACCGCGCGCCTAGCCTTTATCGACGAGCTCCACACCACCAAGGAGAGTGTGGGCGGCAACAGCACTGGTACCGCGACTGACGTTCTCAATCCCAAGTGGAACAACGTGTCCGCCAAGGCGGCCGCGACGCATGTCAATTCCTACCTGGGCAACAACGGCAAGATCGGCTTTGCGTACAACATGACGCCGGCAATGGTGGAAACCAAGGCCGGCTTTGGCCTGACCAAGGTGCTCGAGGGTCGCGACTGGACGAAGGAGGACACGTTTGAGTTTGGGCTGACGTCCGAGAACGGTGCCCCGATACCCGAGTCCGCGACAGCGCCCGTGACCGCGTCTGTGACCAAGGACGATCTGGACGACAAGGGTAAGGCTGTCATCGACTTCGGCACGATCAAATACACCGAGCCTGGCACGTACGTCTACAGGGTCAGCGAAAAGAACGCCGGGACCACGGTTGACGGCATTGCCTACAGCAAGAACGTCGCGGAGGTCACCGTGACGGTAACGCCCAACAAGAGGGGCGAGCTCAGCGCCGCTGTGAAGGTGACTTGGAGCGAAGCCGACGAGACCGAGTTCAAGAACGTCTACACTGCGGAGCCTGTTGAGTCCAGCGTTACCGACAAGATTGACGTGACCAAGTCTCTGACCGGGCGCGACCTTACGGCCGGTGAGTTCAGCTTTGAGCTGCGCGAGATTAAGGGTGAGGACTCTGAGCTTATCGAGACCGTTAAGAACGCCGCCGACGGCAAGGTGACGTTCAGTGCCATCAAGTACACCGAGATCGGCCAGCACACCTACAAGCTGCATGAGGTTAAGGGCAACGCCGGCGGTATTGACTACGATGACGCGGTCTACACCATCGTGACGACCATCGCCGATAACGGCAAGGGCCAGCTGGTTGCCACGCACGAGCTGAAGGACGCCAAGGACGTCAAGAGCATCGAGTTCAAGAACGCCTACACCACGAATGCTACCGAGGCATCGCTTGCGGGTATCAAGAATCTGCAGGTTGACGACGCTCTGACCCCGGCTGATATCACCGGCAAGTTCACCTTTACCGTGACCGGTGAAGAGGGCGCGCCTATGCCTGCGAGCACGAGCGTGCACAACGACGTTGACGGCAAGGTCGACTTTGGCAAGATCGCCTTTACGCTCGACGACCTTAACAAGGCTCTGGGCGAGAAGCCCGAGAAGCGCGAGCACACCTTTACCTACACCGTGACCGAGTCCGGCGAAGTGGCTGGCGTGACCAACGACGCCAAGCTGTCGCGCAAGGTTTCCTTCACCGTGACTGATGACGGCAAGGGCAATCTGAGCGTATCCCGCAAGCCGGACGGCGATGTGGCATTTACGTTCACCAATACCTATAACGTGACGCCTGACGAGTTCAGCGTCACCGACCAGATCACCGCGACCAAGGTCCTGGACGGCCGCGACCTCAAGGCCGGCGAGTTCTCCTTCGAGCTCGTCGAGGGCGACAAGGTCGTCGCCACTGGCACCAACGACGCCGAGGGCAAGATCACGATGAGCGCCGTGAAGTACACCAAGGCCGGCAAGCATATCTACACGCTGCACGAGGTCAACGGCGGAACCACCAGCAAGGGCATCACCTACAGCGATGCCAAGTTCACCATCGAGACCACCATCACGGACAATGGCGACGGCACACTCAGGGCCGAGCATGTCCTGAAGGGCACCGAGCCCGCCGAGTTCAAGAACTCCTACAGCGTGACCCCGCTCGACGCAGAGCTCGACTTTGACCTGAGCAAGGCCATCGACGGTCGCGACTGGACGGACTCCGACAAGTTCAGCTTTACCATCACCGCTCCCGAGGGCACCCCGCTGCCCGACCCCGCAACCGTAACTGTGAGCAAGAAGGACGCGAAGGATGGCATCGCCGCCATCAAGTTCGGCAAGATCCACTACACGGCTGCTGGAACCTACAAGTACGAGATCCGCGAGAACGCGGGCAGCGCGGCAGGCATGACGTATGACTCTCATGTCGCGACCGCCGAGGTGACCGTGACCGAGAACGGCGAGGGCAAGCTGATCGCCAACGTCACCAAGAAGGGGAATGGACGCTTTACCAACACGTACCACACTGAGCTCAACTACACCGCGGCCGGTGGCCTTAAGCTCAGCAAGACCCTCTCCGGGCGTCCCATGACCGAGGGCCAGTTCACCTTTACCGTGACGCCCGCCGACGAGGCTTCGGCCAAAGCGCTCGGCCTGCACGAGGGCGCCAACGTGTACAAGTCCCCTGCAACGGCAGAGGCGACGGTTGGTCTGATTGACATCCTGGCTGGCCATGAGGTCAAGTTTACGCAGGCTGACGCGGGCAAGACCTTTACATACACCGTTGCCGAGAAGAACGACGGCCAGCCCGGTTACACCTACGACGACGCCGAGCGCACCGTGACGATCGCTATCGCCGACGATGGCGCTGGTACGCTCACCGCCACGACGACCGTTATTGGCAACCCCGACAAGGGAACGCCGGTAACCGAGTACAAGACTGGTGCCGCTACGGTCGAGAGCGCCGTGGTTCCGTTCGTCAACAGCTACCGTGCATCGACCGATAACCCGGGCGGCGAGCTTGCGCAGATTGTCGCCACCAAGACCCTGACCGGTCGTCCGCTGGCCGACGGCGAGTTCTACTTTGGCATCGCCTATGCGGGCGAGAAGGAAGCCATCGAGGGTACGTGCGTTACCAACGTTAACGGCCAGGTGAGCTTTGGCGCTCTGCATTACACGACCGAGATGCTCGCCGATCTGGTAAACGCCAAGCGCGCCATCCGCACCGACACGGATGCCAAGCTTGCGTGGACCATCAACTACACGGCGTTTGAGTACACGTCCCCGCTCGCAGCAAAGGGTATTACTGCCGCGAAGTCGAGCTTTAGCTTTAAGGTCATCGTCGTCGACAACGGCGACGGTACCCTGACGGCAAAGCCTGACTACGGTGGCGTCGAGCCCGTGTTCGAGAACGTCTACGGCGCCGACGCCGTTGACGCTGCGCTCGCCGGCACCAAGAAGCTCCAGGCTGCCGAGGGCCTGACCCCGGCCGACATCGCGGGCAAGTTCACCTTTGCCGTGACCGCCGATGAGGCGGATGCCCCGATGCCCGAGCGCACGACCGCAACCAACGACGCGGCCGGCAACGTGGGCTTTGGCAAGATCCACTTTACGCTCGAGGACCTCAACCGCGCCCTGGGTGTGACGGACGATGCTTCTGGCGATGCATCGAGCGACGCTGAAGCCAACGCCGACGAGGCCGAGGTCGACGCCGACGCTGCCGAGACCGATGAGTCCAACGACGAGTCCAAGCCCGCAGCCCCCACCGCTCCGCGCTCGCACACCTTTATCTATACGGTGACCGAGTCCGGTAGCGCCCCTGGCGTGACCAACGACACCAACGCCACGCGCAAGGTTTCCTACACCGTGACCGATGACGGTGCTGGACATCTGGTCGTCAAGCGCGACGGCGGCGACGGTGCGGCCTTTACGTTCACCAACACGTACGGCGTGGCACCTACCGATTCTGTCGTGACCGATCAGGTCAAGACCGTCAAGCGTCTGACCGGCCGCGACCTTGCGGCTGGCGAGTTCACGTTTGATCTGCTCGAGGACGGCGTGGTTGTCGCTAGCGGCACCAACGACGCCAACGGCACCGTTACGCTGAGCCCGATCCGCTACGAGGCACCCGGCACGCACACGTACACGCTGCGCGAGGCTTGCCCCAACGCGCTCGGCCTGTACAAGGGCGTCACCTATGACAGCGCGACCTACACCGTCGTGACCACCGTCTCCGACAATGGCGACGGCACGTTGACCGCGACGCACAAGCTCAAGGGAACCACCGAGTCGGCTGGCTTTACCAACAAGTATCACGCCATGCCCACGCAGGTTTCCATCGGCGCCATCAAGGTGCTCGAGGGACGCGAGCTCAAGAAGGACGAGTTTAGCTTTAAGCTCGTTGGCGAGGACATCGAGTCCACCGTCACCAACGATGCCGACGGCAAGATCAACTTCGGCAAGTTCGAGTACGACGAGCCTGGTACGTACGTCTACACCATCAGCGAGGTCAAGGGCGACGAGGCCGGTATGACCTACGACAAGTCCGTCTTTACCGCGACCGTCAACGTGGTCGATGACGGCGAGGGCAACCTCAAGGCGAACGTCGCCTTTACCAAGGGCGACAAGAGCGTCGAGGGTATCGTGTTCAACAACACGTATAAGAAGCCCGAGACATCCGTGCCGACGCCCGACCCCGGCACGCCCAAGACCGTGACGAACATCGTCAAGACGGTCAAGGGCTTCCTGCCCACCACGGGTGACCAGCAGGCCGCTGCACTGCTCATGGCATTTGTTATCGCCATGGCCGGCGTCGGAGCCCTGGTCTGGGGTATCCGTAAGCGCTAGGCACGCTGGCAGCGCCCGGGGCCAAAAGGCCCCGGGCGGCCGGCGGGGAGCCAGAACATAGCCCCCACCCCCACCCCAAGCCGCCACGGAGGTATCTCCCTCCTCCGTGGCGGCGCTTTTGTACGTAGGCGAGAAGGGTTCGCCACGAAACCGGCCCATTTACTACGTTTAACCCCTTACCCACAACCATGCTAAAAAACGCGAAAACAAAACCGCAGGTAGAACGCCTACGGTTTTGTTCAAAACGAAGGTATGGTCAGGGGTATCGAGTCAAAGGTAGTAGATGGGCCGGTTTCGTGGCAAGCGGTTCCGGCTGATCCCCCGGGGACGGAGGAAAACGGATCATTTTGGTCCCGCAAGGCTTGCGGAGGCACTCGTGCAGGGCCGCCCGAACAAAACTATGCCGGTTTACGGGGCTGAGTCACGAGTCCCCAACCGTGCCGATATTCGTGAAAATAAAACCGCAGGTAGACGAGCCGTCATTTTGCAGAAAACGCGGGTATGGACGGGGTTCCTGGGTTTAGCCCCGTAAACCGGCATAGTTTTGAAATGGTATAAAATCGCTAGCAGCCATTTTGCTATGCCGGAGCGGTCGGCCGTTGGGTAATTACCCTCGCAGGTAGGCGATAGCGATTTGCGTGCGGTTGCGTAGGCCCATTTTGGCAAGGATCGAGCTGATGTGGTTGCGTACGGTGCCTTCGCCCATGTATGCCGTGGCGGCGATCTCCTTGTTGTCGAGGCCGCGGGCAATGAGCTCGGCGACTTCGAACTCGCGGTCGGTCAGGCTGACAAAGGCCGCGGGCCGGCGGGCCGTGCCGGCCTCGACGCCCGCCCCATCAAAGTTAATATCCTCGATCGCCTTGCCCTCGAGCACGCGTTTGCCATCCATGACCTGCGCCAATGCTGGCGGAATGGCGGCGACATCAGTTTTGATCAGATAGCCGCGGGCACCCAGTTTGAGTGCCGACACAATGTATTCGTCATCCGAAAACGTCGTCAGAAACACTACGCGCGCCGCAGGGTCGCGCTCGAGGATCTCGCGCGCCGCCGATAGGCCGTCGCGCCCCGGCATCTGGATGTCGAGCAGCGCGATATCGGGTGCGTGCTCGGCGTAGAGCGACACCGCGTCGTCGCCGTCGGCACCGGTGCCAACCACCTCTATCTGCGGCTGAGCGCCCAGGATAATCTTGAGTGAATCGACCACCAGATGGTCGTCGTCGACAACTATGAGCCTCATCGGCCCTCATCTCCTTGCTGCTTGGGAATGGTGGCAAACACGCGCCATCCGGAGGCGTCGACTCGCGAGCCGGCAGTGAAAGTGCCGCCAAACGCCTCGACACGCTCGCGCATTGAGGCGAGTCCCATACCCCCTGTGGCGCTGCGGGCGCCTGTTCGAACCCCGCCCGTTCCATCATCGGTAACGATGAGCTGGTAAAACGATGGATGCTCCATGCACCGCACGGTAATGGTTTTGGCATGGGCGTGGCGCATGGCGTTGGAAAGCGCCTCGCGTAGCACCGCCGCAAAGCAGTTGGCGACGTTGGCGGGTGTATGCTCGGCCAAAACCTCAAGCTCAATCTGCGGACCGCTGTCCGAGCGTGCGCCTTCAACAATGCGTTCGAGCTGCACGGAAAGGTCGACGGCGTTGTCGTTGAGCGCGTGGACGCTGGTGCGCACAAGCTGGAGCGCCTCGTCAACTGTGCGTTTAACGTCGGCGAAATCGGCGGCGACGCCAG
>CABURR010000061.1 GCA_902493985.1 uncultured Collinsella sp.
ATGACCAACATGCCACCCATCATGGGCGTGGCGGGCGACCAGCAGGCGTCGCTGTTCGGCCACTGCTGCTTCCATCCCGGCCAGACCAAAAACACCTATGGCACGGGTTGCTTTATGCTCATGAACACCGGCGACGAGATCGTCGAATCCAAGAACGGTCTGGTCTCCACGATCGGTATCGCCGCGGACGGCAAGATCAGCTATGCGCTCGAGGGCTCTATCTTTGCCGCCGGCTCAACCATGAACTGGCTGCGCAACAACATGGGCATCATCTCGAGCGTGAGCGAGTCCGCGCAACTCGCCGTTTCGATCAACGACAACGAGGGCTGCTACTTCGTCCCCGCCTTCGCAGGCCTGGGCGCTCCCTGGTGGGACCCGCATGCTCGCGGTATCGTGTGCGGCCTGACCGGCGCCTCGAGTCGCGCGACCATTGTGCGTGCAGCCTGTGAGTCCATGGCCTACCAGAGTTATGACGTGCTACGCGCCATGGAGCAGGACGTGGGACTTTCGATTGAGCGCCTGTCTGTCGACGGCGGCGCCTCGCGCAACGAGTTCATCATGCAATTCCAGGCTGATCTGCTGGATATCCCTGTGCTGCAGTGCGAGACGGTGGAGACCACGGCGATTGGCGCCGCGTACTTGGCGGGCCTTGCTGTCGGCTATTGGGAGGATTTGGAGGAGCTGGAGCAAAACGCTCAGATCGTCAAAGTCTTCCATCCTCACATGTCCGCCGAGCGCCGTGAGAGCAACCTCGCTGGTTGGCATGATGCCGTCAAGCGTTCGCTCAACACCGCTCAGTAGGGTTGCGACGAGCTGCTCGATACAACAAACCGTTAAACTTATGCACGGCGCGAGGCAACAATGTCGCCATGCGTCTTGCCAGCAAGGCCATCTTCCGGCCGCAATGAAAGGGGCATCAACCCATGACCGTCACCTACGATACGTCCCGTGTGACCCTTGTCGATCACCCACTCGTCCAGCACAAGCTGTCGATCTTGCGCGACAAGAGCACTGGCACCAACCAGTTCCGCCAGCTCGTGCGCGAGCTTGCGCTCTTTGACGGCTACGAGGCCATGCGCGACCTGCCCATGGAAGACGTCGAGGTCGAGACCCCCATCACCACCGCAACGTTTAAGCAGCTCGCCGGCAAAAAGCTCGCCATCGTTCCCATCCTGCGTGCGGGCCTCGGCATGGTCGACGGTATCCTCGACTTGGTACCCTCGGCTCGCGTGGGCCACATTGGAATGGAGCGCGACGAGGTTACTCACGAGCCGCATGAGTATTACTGCAAGATGCCCAAGGATATCGATCAGCGCATCTGCCTGGTTGTCGACCCCATGCTCGCCACGGGCGGTTCGGCCGAGATGGCCATCAGCTACCTGCGCGAGCGCGGTGTCAAGGATATCCGCATGCTGTGCATCGTCGCCGCGCCCGAGGGCCTCAAGTCGCTGACCGAAAAGGACCCTGACGTACATATTTATACGTGCGCCATCGACGACCATCTCAACGAGGCCGCCTATATCGTTCCCGGCCTGGGCGACGCCGGCGACCGCATCTACGGTACGCTCTAGTCGTTGGGCCTTGTCGGCTACGGTCACAAATACGAAGAAATGGTGCGCGCGGGCGAGCAAAAGTCGTCCACGCGCACTTCTGTTAACGGACGTTTTGCGCTGAGGGGTTCGAAAAAACGTATTACCGTACCTGCGGCATAAAGAAGGCCTTAAGAAAACGTACAGGTGCGTATTAACCGTTTGTTTTACGGTTGTACTTTAGCGATTGGCTCGTACAATAGTCACCAATGTTTGGCTGGGACTGTGCTGTGAGGCGTTAAAAAGGAAGGCGAGGAAGCCAGTGTTTCAGATAGTCGATCTGCTCGCTATCGTTGCAGGCGCCATCGCGGGCGCAATTGCCTTCCTTCCCTTTGTTTTTACGCTCAAGCCGGTTCTTGACGATAAGCAGAATGCGGACATGCTCAAGGGCATGGTGAGCCTGGCGGTCTCGGCAGTCGCCCTGCTCGTCTTTACCTTGGTTGTGTTTGCGTTGTTCGGAGAGGCATTTCGCATGTTCCTCCTGGGCGAGGCGATCGGCTTCGTGGCCTTTATGGCCGCCTGCACGGTTCGCGTCGCCAAGGCGCTGCGAGATCCTCATGAGGTCGAAAGGTAAGTCGTGGAAATTTTTGAAAAGCTGCCTGATGAGATTAATCATCTGGTCAGCGAGTTCAGCTCCACCCCTGTCGTGGGCGATCTGAGCTGCGGCATCACGCAGTACTCGTTTTGGCTGATCGTCTCCACGATCGTGCTCCTGATCGTCCTGGCCGTGTTCAAGAAGAAGCAGACCCTGGTTCCCAAGGGCTTCTTCGTCAACGGTTTCGAGTACATCATCGAGTACGTCGAGAACGATATCGGCAAGGGCGTCGTGGGTGAGAACTGGAAGAAGCACTTCCCGTTCCTGTGCTCGCTTTTCCTGTTCATCCTGATCAATAACATGATCGGCCTGATCCCGGGAATGAAGCCCGGCACCGGCGCAATCGGCTCCACCGCCGCGCTCGCCATTTTCGCCTTCGTGTACTTCATCTACTACGGATGCAAGGCTCACGGCGTGATCGGCTACATCAAGAGCCTCGCCCCGCAGGGCGTGAGCTTCCCGATGAACGTGCTTGTGTGGGTCGTCGAGCTTTTCTCGACCTTCCTGCGCCTCATCACGCTCGCCGTCCGTCTGTTCTGCAACATGTTCGCAGGACACGTGGTCATGGGCTCGTTCGCCATCATGGCGAGCATGTTCATGCAGCCGCTGCTTCAGCAGGTTTCCGCGGCCCACGCCGTCGGCGCCCTGCCTTCGCTGGCCTGGCTTGCCATCCTCATCCTGATCTATGCGATCGAGCTTGTGGTCGGCGCCATCCAGGCTTACGTCTTCACGGTCCTTACCGCCGTGTATGTCTCCGAGGCAGAGGAGGTCGCGGAGGAGGAGTAGTCTTCCGTTCGCGCCTTAAAGGTAAGGCAATTCGTTAAACCGCCGGTGCCCGTACCCATGGAGCCCGGCAGTTATAAAAAGGTTATCCTGCGTGAAAAAAGACACGCACGACAAAGGAGGAATCGTGGGAGTTATCGGTTACGGTCTCGGTGTTATCGGCGCTGGTCTTGCTATCGGCCTGTCTGCTCTGGGTGCTACGGGTGCTATGGCCCGTCAGCCTGAGGTCCAGGGCCGCGTGTTCACCGTCTTCATCATGGGCTCCGCCTTTGGCGAGGCTCTGGCTCTGATCGGCTTCGTTGTCGCGCTGATCGTTAAATAGCACGGAGCGTCAAGTATGAATCTTTCATCCCAGAAGAGCGCGATCGCACTCTCCGCGTCCGCGGCCGCGCTGCTCATGCCGGTTTCCGCGTTCGCCGAGGACGGCGCTGCCGGTGCGGACATCCTCATCCCTAAGATGGCGGAGTTCATCCCGGCGCTTATCGCCTTCCTGATTATCTGGATCGTGCTGGCCAAGGTCGCCCTGCCGGGCATCATGAAAACCATGGAGGAGCGCGGCAAGAAGATCGAGGAGAGCCTCGACGAGGCCGAGAAGACCAAGCAGGAGGCCATCGCCAAGCGCGCTGAGTCCGACTCGATCGTCACCGACGCCCGTCGTCAGGCTGCCGACATCGTTCTCGAGGCCCGTAAGGACGCCGAGTCCGAGCGCGCCCGTATCATCGAGGCTGCTCACAAGGAGGCCGAGGAGATCATCGCCAAGGCCCATACGACCGTCGAGGACGAGCGCAAGTCCATCTACGCCGGTGCCGCGAGCTCCATCGCCGACCTGTCCGTTGCCGTCGCCACCAAGATCGTGGGCGAGGCACTCGAGGACGAGTCCGAGCAGAAGAAGCTCATCGAGCGCTACATCCAGGAAGCAGGTAGCCTGAATGCCGACTAGCCGCTATCAGGACAAGGTACTCGAGACCTACGCGCGCTCCCTTTTGGAAGCCGCCAAGGCCGAGAACCATGTGTTCGAGGACCTCGAGATGATCGAGCGCTTGGCTTCTGCCAGCCCCGAGATCATCGCCGTGCTCGACACCATGTCCAAGCGCGACCAGCTCGACCTTCTTCCCAAGGTGGCAGCTGCCTTTAAGTATGTTGCCGAGGAAGACGAGGATGTAGTGGGCGTGACCGTCACCACGGCGATCCCGCTCGACGACGAGCTGCGTCAAACCATCACTAAGAAATGCGAGCAGGACTTCGGCCGCAAGGTATTCCTTATCGAGCAGGTCGACCCGTCTATCGTGGGCGGCCTGGTGCTCGAGGCCCGCGGCGAGCGTCGTGACATTTCCGTCAAGACGCAGCTGCGCGTCGCGCAGGAGACCCTCGCAAACTCTGCTAATTCGTACGGAGGTGAAGCCTAATGTCCGAAACCCTCAATGCCCAGGATATCGCCAAGAAACTGCAGGAGCAGCTCACGAGCCTCTCCGCGACGGTCGATACGCATGAGGTTTCAACGGTCGACGAGGTAGGCGACGGCATCGCGCGCGTCTCCGGCCTCAAGAGCGCCATGGCAGGCGAGCTTCTGGAGTTCAAGAGCTCCGATACCGGTGAGACCGTCTTCGGCCTTGCCCAGAACCTTGACCGTGACGAGGTCGGCGCCGTTCTGTTCGGTGCCGTCGACTCCATCAAGGAAGGCGACGAGTGCCGCACCACTGGCCGCATTATGGATATCCCCGTGAGCCGTGCCATGCTCGGCCGCGTCGTCAATCCGCTCGGCCAGCCCATCGACGGCCTGGGCGACATCGTCGCCACGCATCGTCGCCCCATCGAGTTCAAGGCCCCCGGTGTCATCGACCGTACCCCGGTGTGCGAGCCGGTTCAGACCGGCCTGTTGGCCATCGACTCCATGGTGCCTATCGGCCGCGGTCAGCGTGAGCTCATCATCGGCGACCGTAAGACCGGTAAGACCGCCATTGCCATCGACGCTATCCTCAATCAGCGCGGCAAGGGCATGGTCTGCATCTATGTCGCCATCGGTCAGAAGGCCTCCACGGTTGCCAACATCCGCGAGACCCTCGCTCAGCACGGTGCGCTCGACTACACCATCATCGTTTCGGCCACCGCTGCCGATTCCGCCCCTATGCAGTACATCGCGCCTATGGCCGGTGCCGCTATCGGCGAGTTCTTCATGTACAACGGCGAGGACGGTAAGCCCGCCAGCGAGACCAACCCCGGCGGCCACGTGCTCGTCATCTACGACGACCTGTCCAAGCAGGCCGTGGCCTACCGTCAGATGTCGCTGACGCTGCATCGTCCGCCCGGACGCGAGGCCTATCCTGGCGACATCTTCTACCTGCACTCTCGTCTGCTCGAGCGTGCCGTCAAGATGTCCAAGAAGAACGGTTACGGCTCCATGACGGCTCTGCCGATCATCGAGACCCAGGACGGCGACGTCTCGGCCTACATTCCGACCAACGTCATTTCCATTACCGATGGTCAGATCTACCTGCAGTCCGAGCTCTTCTTCCAGGGTCAGCGCCCGGCAGTCGACGTGGGTATCTCCGTGTCCCGCGTCGGTGGCGATGCACAGACCAAGGCCATGAAGCAGGTCGCCGGCAACCTCCGTCTGGACCTCGCTTCCTATCAGGAGCTCGCTGGCTTTACCCAGTTTGGCTCCGACCTTGACGAGGCTACTCAGAAGCAGCTGACCCATGGTGCCCGCATGACCGAGCTCCTTAAGCAGCCGCGCTACAAGCCGTTTGAGGTTGGCGAGCAGATCGTTACGCTGTTTGCCGGCAACGAGGGCTTCCTGGATGACCTGGAGATCGCCGACGTGCTGCCTTTCCGTGCCGAGCTCGTCGAGTACATGGACAATGGCTTTGGCTCGCTGCTCGACAAGGTTCGCGCCAAGAAGATCGACGACGACACCAAGGCTGAGCTCCTGCGCGTCATCGGTGACTTCAAACAGCAGTTCATGGCCAAGCACCATGCCGATACGACTGGATCAGAGGAGAACTAAGCCCTATGGCCAACCTTCGCGACATTAAGAAGCGAATCTCCTCGGTTACCACGACCAAGCAGATCACGCGCACGATGGAGATGGTTTCTACGGCCAAGATCCGTCGTGCCCTCGATCGCTCCAAGCAGGCCGAGCCCTATAAGGAGGCGCTGACCGACGTCATGCTGACGGTTGCCGGCGACGCCTCCTGCTCGGGCACCGATCCCATGCTGCAGAAGCATGAGAGCGTCAAGCATGGCCTGATTGTCGTCATTGCTTCGGACCGCGGCCTTGCCGGCGGTTTCAATACGACGGTGGAGCGCACGGCCGAAAAGCTCGCCGCTTCTTGGGCGAACGATGGCATCGAGTGCGAGATCATCGCGTGTGGGCGCAAACCGGCCACGTATTTCCGTGACCGCGCAAACGTCACCATGCACTTTGAGGGCAATTCCTCCGAGCCCGATTTTAATCAGGCCCGCATGATCTCCTCTCATATCTGCGATGCGTATCGTGCCGGTGAGCTTGACCGTGTTGAGCTTGTCTACCACCACGCCAAGAACCGCGTGGATCAGGAGCTTCGCGTCGAGCATTTGCTGCCGCTCGACCCCGAGATGATCGCTATGGCCCACGGTCCGCGTAAGAACGAGACCGACGCCCCTAAGCGCATCTCGTCCACGTTCGAGTTCGTGCCCTCTCCCGAGCATGTTCTCGGCAAGCTTGTGCCGTCTTATATCCTGACGGTCATCTACCAGGCCCTGATCGATTCGGCGGCTGCCGAGCAGGGTGCACGCCGCAAGGCCATGCACTCCGCGACGGAAAATGCCACCGCGATCATCTCGACCCTTACCCGCACGTATAGTCGCGTGCGCCAGGCTTCGATCACGACCGAGATCAACGAGATCGTCGGCGGAGCCTCAGCATTGGAGGAACAGTAATGGCTAATAACACCGTAAAGCTTGCGGTCGAGGAAGCCACCAAGAAGACGACTGCCGGTGATGGCCGCATCGTGCGTATCATCGGTCCTGTCGTCGACGTCAAGTTTGACGGTGCGGTGCCCCCGATCTACAACGCGCTCACGGTCGAGGCCGAGACCCCGATCGGTCACCTGAGCACGATCCTCGAGGTTGAGAGCCAGCTTCCGGGCGGCGTCGTCCGCACGGTCGCCATGTCCTCGACCGACGGTCTGCAGCGTGGTCTCACCGCCACCGATACCGGTGAGCCCATGAAGATGCCCGTTGGCCCCAAGACGCTCGGCCGCATTTGGAACGTCATGGGCAAGCCTGTCGACGGTAAGCCTATGCCCGAGGTGGAGGAGTTCTATCCCATCCACCACGCAGCGCCCCGCTTTGACGAGCTCACCACCAAGACCGAGATCTTCGAAACCGGCATCAAAGCCGTTGACCTGCTTGAGCCCTACATCCGTGGCGGCAAGACGGGTCTGTTCGGCGGCGCCGGCGTCGGCAAGACCGTTCTGATTCAGGAACTCATCAACAACCTCGCCCAGGAGCACGGCGGCACCTCGGTGTTCACCGGTGTCGGCGAGCGTACTCGTGAGGGCACCGACCTGTTCCTCGAGATGAGCGAGTCTGGCGTTATCGACAAGACCTGCTTGGTCTATGGTCAGATGAACGAGCCGCCTGGAGCGCGTCTGCGCATCGGTCTGGCTGGCCTTACCACCGCTGAGTACTTCCGCGATCGCGGCCAGGACGTTCTGCTGTTCATCGACAACATCTTTCGCTTCTCCCAGGCCGGTTCCGAGGTTTCCGCACTGCTGGGTCGTATGCCGTCCGCCGTCGGTTACCAGCCTACGCTGGCTACCGAGATGGGTGACCTCCAGGAGCGCATTACCTCGACCAAGACGGGTTCCATTACCTCCGTCCAGGCCGTCTACGTCCCTGCAGACGACCTGACCGACCCGGCGCCCGCCACGACGTTTACGCACCTCGACGCCACTACGGTTCTTTCGCGTAGCATTTCGTCGCTCGGCCTGTTCCCGGCTATCGACCCGCTTGCGTCTTCCTCTGACGCTCTCGATCCCTCGATCGTCGGCGAGGAGCACTACCGTGTCGCCGTCAAGGTCCAGGAGCTCCTGCAGGAGTACTCCGACCTTCAGGACATCATCGCCATTCTGGGTATGGACGAGCTGTCCGAGGAGCAGCGCCTTACGGTCAACCGTGCCCGTAAGATCCAGCAGTTCCTCTCCCAGTCCTTCCACGTCGCCGAGAAGTTCACCGGCAACCCCGGTGTCTACGTCCGCGTCGAGGATACCGTTCGCTCCTTCGCCGAGATTGTCGACGGCAAGGCCGATGACCTGCCCGAGCAGGCGTTCCGCTATGCTTCCACGATTGAGGACGTGCGCGAGCGCGCCCGCAAGATGGGGGAGAAGTAGGTTATGCGTATCCGCATCGTGTGCCCCGTGAGCTGCGCCTATGAGGGCGACGCTGCGTTTGTGTCGATTCCGTCCACGGATGGCGAGTTTGGCGTTCTGCCTGCTCACTCCAGCGAAATCTGCACGATCGACCGCGGTTACGTTCGCGTTTCCGATAAGGCCATGGGCACTGTCGACCACACGTTTGCCGTGGCCGGCGGCTATGCCCAGGTTGCGGACGATGTCGTGACCGTCCTCGCCGAGCGCGCTTGCGATTTGGCGACCGTCGACGCCGACAAGATTAAAGCTGATATTCAAGGTTTTGAAGAGAAGCTGGGTAATTTGTCGGAGGATGATGCACGCCGCGCCTACCTCTATAATGAAATCGCATGGTGTAAGCTCAAGCTTGCCCAATAGTCAAACGTTTTGGCGTTCGACCATTTGCGAACACATCATGCCCGGGATGGCCCAGCCACCCCGGGCATGCTTTTTGAAAGGGTAGACCTTGGATATTATCCGCGTTGAGGGTGGCCACGCCATCGGAGGTTCCGTGCCTGTTTCGGGTGCCAAGAACTCCGCGCTCAAACTTATGGCGGCAACGCTTCTGGCGCCGGGCAAGACGACGCTGCAGAACGTGCCTGATATTTCCGATGTCCACGTGATGGGCAAGGTGCTCAAGGGTATGGGCGCTACGATCGATGTTCTCGACGAGCACACGCTCGAGATCGATACCTCCCAGGTTGATTCTTGGGAGGCGCCCTACGAGCTCGTTGCCAAGATGCGCGCTTCCACTGCCGTGATGGGACCCCTGCTGGGCCGTTTCCATCGCGCCAAGATCGCCATGCCCGGCGGCTGCAACCTGGGCGCTCGCAAGATCGATATGCATATCTTGGGTCTTGAGGCCTTGGGCGTTGAGTTCGATACCGCCCACGGCTATATCAACGCCAACGCGCCCCAGGGCCTGCACGGTACCACCGTCACGCTCGAGTTTGCCAGTGTCGGTGCGACCGAGAACCTCATCATGGCCTCCGTGCGCGCGCAGGGTACCACGGTAATCGACAATGCCGCCCGCGAGCCCGAGATCGTCGATCTCGCCAACATGCTCAACGAAATGGGCGCTAAGATTGTCGGCGCCGGTACGCCTGTCGTGACCATCGAGGGCGTGGAGGAGCTGCATCCCGTTACCCATCGCGTGGTGGGCGACCGCATCGAGGCCGGTACCTTTATCGTTGCCGGTGCGTTGATGGCAGACGACCGCGGTGTCGACGTCACAGGCTTTTGCCCCATTCACTTGGGCATGGTGCTCAAGAAGATGGAGCTCATGGGCATCGACTGCGAGCGCGTCGAGGATGGCATCCATGTGAACCGTGCCGAGTGCATCAAGCCGGTCGACATCCAGACGCTTCCGTTCCCCGGTTTCCCCACGGACATGCAGGCGCAGATCATGGTGCTCTCCGCCCTTGCCGACGGCAGTTCCGTTATTACCGAAAACATCTTCGAGAATCGCTTTATGTTTGCCTCTGAGCTGGTGCGCATGGGTGCCGACATTCGTATCGAGAGCCATCATGCCATGATTCATGGCGTCACGGGCTTCTCGGGTGCACAGGTTACCTCGCCCGATCTGCGTGGCGGAGCGGCCCTCGTCGTAGCGGGCTTGATCGCCGACGGGACGACCGAGGTTTCGGCCATCCATCACATCAAGCGCGGCTACGAGCAGTTTGTCGAAAAGCTGCAGGCGCTCGGCGCGCATGTCGAGCATGCTACCGTCCCCGATCCCGTCATCTACTAATAACAGGTTTCCTATGTTTAATAAAAAGCCCCTCGCGGATACCACCACCCGAAGACCCTCAACTGGTGCGCAGGCCAAGATCTACAGTCGCGATAACGTGGCTCGCTATTCCGAGCGCGCTCGCCAACGTCGTCGTAGCCACACGATTCGTCACGTCGCGCTCATTGCCGTGCTTGGCGTGCTACTGAGTGCCACTACCGCTGCCGGCCTGTGGTTTGCCACCATTATGGGCAAGCTCGGCGATTCTAATGTCATTACCGACAATCTGCGTCGGGTTCTGGTTGACACCGATGAGGCAAAGGATCCGTTCTACGTGCTGCTTCTTGGCACCGACGGCCGTCCGGGCGAGGATACGTACCGTGCCGACTCGATTATCCTGGCACGCATCGACCCCACGCAAAAGCAGGCGACGCTCATTTCCGTTCCGCGCGACACCAAGGTCGAGTACAAGGGCGAGACCATGAAGATCAACGCCTGCCATACCGTTGGCGGCGCCGAGGCCATGGTCGAGGCGGTCAACGAGCTGTGCGGTGTTCAGATTTCCCACTATGCCGAGGTCAGCTTCGACGGTATGCAGGCGCTGATTGATTCGGTTGGCGGTATCGACATTAACGCAACCGATGATGTTGACGACCCCGAGCACCTGGATATTAAGATTACCGCTGGCCAGCAGCATATGGACGGTGCCACCGCCCTTACCTATGCTCGCTGCCGTTACACCTATGCCGACGGCGATTACACGCGCATGCGCCACCAGCGTCAGGTGCTTGGCGCCCTTGCCAACCAGATTCTCAATATCTTCGATGCCACGAAGATCTTTGGCCTGGTTAATTCGCTGTCCGATATGCTTGTAACCGATATGAGCGTTCAGGATATCGTGGCTACGGTTAACGCCATGCGCGGTATGGATGTCGACGGTATCTACTCGGCCAACCTGCCCTCGTACGCCGACGACAGCACCATGATTGACGGTGTGAGCTACGTCTTTGTCTACGAGGACGAGCTCAAGGAAATGATGGAGCGCGTCGATGCCGGCAAGGATCCCAAGGGTCCCAACACCATGGGTCTTTCCGACGGTTCCAGCTCTACGATCGGTGACCTGAACAACAACACGTCTGACGACTACGCAAACGGTACCGCAACCTCATCGGTCAGCTCTGACGATTCCGATGACTCAAGCGATTCAAGCGATTCGGACTACTACGAAGAGCCCACCGGCGACGGCAACGGCTACGAAGCTAACTACTAGAGTTACGCGGTTTTACCAAATCGCGTAACCGCTTGACGCTGCGCGCCGCCCAGAGCGACAATTTGTCATTCAAAAGGCAGGGCATGACCAGAAGGTCAATGCCCTGCCTTTTTCATGCCAACTTGTTCGCTCTGGACGTCGCTCGCTGACGTTGATTCAACCAGCGATGTCGTCACTTGCAGTTGGGTAGTCCACTTGGCACTTGGGGACGTTCCTTTTAATATGAGCAGGACATTGTCAAGAGGCAAAATCGGGCCTGGCCCC
>CABURR010000062.1 GCA_902493985.1 uncultured Collinsella sp.
GATATTGGTGATCTGGTGCACAAAGCCGTTGTCCTCGGCCTGGCGCAGGATGTCGTAAACCTCGTCGCGGGTCACGTAATGACCACGATCGGTCTCGACCACGTAGTCGGCCATATCGCCCACGGCGATGCACCAATCGGCCGGGTCGTCGGCGCAGCCCTCGCCCATCACGCGACGGCTCGCGCGGCAGCTGCAGGTGCTGGCAGCATACTTACCCTCGTATTTGTCGAGCCAGTGCTCGATATGCTCAATAGGCACCGAGGTGCTCGCGGCGTCAATGGCCTTCTCGACCGGAATGACGTGCATGCCGATACCGGCGCCTCCGGGCGGCACCATCGGCGTAGCCTTGGACAGCGGGCCTTTGGATGCCTGCTCAAAGAACTTGGCATAGACCGGATGCTCCTCGAGCTGACTCACGCGCATGTTGAGGAACTCGGCAGAACCCGGCACCAGCATGGGCAGCACCCACTGCTTGGCGCGCTCGGGGTTTTCCCAGTTGTACTCGAGCAGACCCGTGTAGCTCATGTCGTCGAGCATCTTCTCGATATCTGCCTCGGGCATGCCGGTGAGCTTGACCATCTCGGGCAGCGTATAGGGACGGCGCATCTTCATCTTGCAGAGCACTTCGGCCTGCTCGTCAGTTGCGGCCTCGGCAAACGACCAGTACTCGTAGCCCAGCAGCTCGTCGCGATGCAGCAGACGGTTGGTGCAGTGCTCGCACAGCTTGACGATGGCCTCACGCGGATGCTCCGGCAGCGGCGGCACGAACTCCGAACCGATGTCGGGCTCGGTGTAGCTAATCCCCGGTCCGTTGAGAATCATGGTTGTCCCTTCTCTTGCCACAGCCCGGCGAGACCGCGGCGCCCCTCTTTTTTGCAGGCCGGGCATGCCCCATGCCGTTCACCCGCCATTGTTGACATTGTGTCAAAAATAGTATTGACGAACCGTCAACAATATTCAAGACTGTTAGGCGAACGGTCAGGCAAAAGAGGATGAAAGGCGGCAAAACATGAGCAACAACACAGCAGATACCTCTGTGGTCGATGCCGTCCCCGCATCCGATAGCGCGGCAAAGCGCTTGACGGGCGACGAACGCCGTCGCGAGATCCTCGCCGCCGTGCGCACCGTGAGCTCTGAGCTAGGCGTGTCGCATCTATCCGTCTCGGCCGTGACCAAGCGAGCCGGCTGCACGCGCTCATTGTTCTACCACTACTTTGCCGACATGGACGCCGCTGTCACCGCCGTCATGGACGAGGCGATCGACGGTTTTATCTCCGAGCTCGAGCAGTGGAATGCCAACCGCACCGTCGGTGATATCGAGGGCGCGCTCGACACCGTCGCCCCGCTCTTTAAGCGCCTGGTCGTCAGCGGCCACGAGCTGCCGAGTACGCTCACCTCAAGCAGCGGCGCGCTCTACGGCGGCTTTTTGCACAACGTGGTCCAGCGTGTGGCGCAGTATATCTGCGACACCACCGTGGTGGATTTTGCCGCCCATCATGAGCTACGCATCGACCATGTCTACGAGACGTTCTACACCCTCATCATGGGGTTGTTGATGTATATCCGCACGCACCCCGATGTGCCCGACGAGACGGTCAAGGAAATCATCGCCTCGACACTCCACATCGAGGGCTATACCGCCAAGTATCCGGAGCGCAAGCCCCAGAACTGACGACATTTGGCCAAACTGCCC
Source organism: uncultured Collinsella sp. (assembly GCA_902493985.1). Lineage (GTDB taxonomy): Bacteria > Actinomycetota > Coriobacteriia > Coriobacteriales > Coriobacteriaceae > Collinsella. The sequence continues at coordinate 1,694 of CABURR010000062.1, forward strand.
GCGATCAGAAGAGGGGCCGCGGGCGTGTGAAAGGAGAGCAGCATGCTGTTCGATGTTTGGGGTAGCGATACCCTTATCCACTGGGCCGGCTGGGCCATGGTCTTTATTGGCCTCATCGTGCTCAACGAGGTCGGCCGCCGCACCAAGCTGGGCGCGGCCATCATCTTTGGCGTGGCTCCGCTGGCCATGACCATCTATTGCGTCGCCATCGCCATCGGCGTCTCGCAGGGTGCCGAGTGGGCGCTCACCAACCCCACCCATGTGTACCAGAACAGCTGGTTCCACTACGCTAAGGTATACGCGGCGCTCGCCGGCTGCTGGGGCTTTATTGCCATTAAGTACCAGTGGGGAAAGATCGGCAAGGCGCGTTGGTTCCGCGCATGGCCGTTTGTGATCGTCGCCATCAACATCATGATCGCCGTCGTGTCCGACTTTGAGAGCGCCTATCACTTCTTTGTCCTGGGCGAGTCCACCTGGGTCACCTCCGAAGGTGCTACGCAGCTAGCCGGCTGGAACAACGTGTTCAACGGCATCGCCGGTATCATCAACATCTTCTGCATGACCGGTTGGTGGAGCGTCTACGCCTCCGAGGATCAGACCGATATGCTGTGGCCCGACATGACCTGGGTCTACATCATCGCCTACGATATCTGGAACTTCTGCTACACCTACAACTGCCTGCCCACCCACTCCTGGTTCTGCGGCTTTGCGCTGCTGCTGGCGCCCACCGTCGCCGCCTTTATCTGGAACAAGGGCGGCTGGATCCAGAACCGTGCCTTTACGCTGGCTATTTGGTGCATGTTTGCCCAGGTGTTCCCCTACTTCCAGGAGGAGTCCATCTTTGTGACCCACTCCACGCTCGACCCCGGCGCCGCCACCGCAGTCTCGATCGCCGCACTGGTCGCCAACATCGCCGCGATCATCTACATCATCTACCGTGCCAAGAAGCTCGGCCGCAACCCCTACAAGCAGGATGTCTTTGAGGGCACCGGCGATTGGGAGAAGGCCACCGCCCGCCGCGCCAAGGTTGATTACGCACACGCCGAGTAACGTGTTTATTCCGTCCACATTTGGATGTATGCAAACTTAGCCGATGCCGCAATCGCGCGTCACGCGCAGCCCCGGAAAGCGATTCGCCTGCTTTCCGGGGCTTTTTGTTGTTGCGCGCATTCACGCACACATTCCACTCACACACATATATTCAAAACCTCTCGCACGGATAAAATCAGATTTCCAACCGCCTGACGGCCCTATATGGCCCCATTTTTGGGTACATTGTTGTCCCGATATTGAGCTTGGGGGATATATGAAAGATGAGACGATAGGCCAAGAGGATGCGGCCCAAGATGCAGAAGCGTGTGCCGAGGCCCTGGAGAGCCTAGACCAGATCGCGCTGGCCGAGATTGCGTTTGACGATTCGAGCGTTGATGCGCAGGATGAGCCGGAAATCGAGGCGCAGCCCGATGATCAGGATGCAAAAGACGATGGCGCCGCGCCCACCGAAGACGAAGCGGGGCACGAGGAATCTGAATGCGAGGCCGGCGACCAGACCGAATCCGACACGAGCGAGGAAACCATCTTGCTCGACAGCTTGCCGGCCGAAGATTCGCTGACCCGCGAGCTCCCCGGCTTAGGCTCTGCGCCTGTCGTAGACGAGACCATCGCCATGGGTGATATTCCCCTACCGTCCGTTCCTTCGGCACGCGAAGCCGAGGTTCGTCATCGTAAGATGCCGCCCAAGCGCCGCAACCTGATGGTTGCCGGCGTTGTGGCCGTCGCGCTCGTCGCCGGCGGCGCAGGCTATGCTGCCTGGAACGGATATCAGCAAGAGCAGGCTGCCGCCGCCGCCGCCAGTGCGCACACGATGATGTCGGTGCAGATTGGCGTGCATGCCGCGGGCCTCGACTGCTCAACTGGCTCCAAGATTCCCGTACAGGTGAGCGGGCAGGATTCCGACGGTTCTTCCGTGAGCGAAACGCTCTACGTTGACGAACATGGTCGCGGCATTAAGCTGCTGCCCGGCGATTACACGCTCTCCATTGCCGGATCCCCCATCGCGGAAGACGGCACCATCTACACTGTCCCGACCACCAAGGCGCAGGTCACCATTAAGAGCGATGGACAGGATTTGAGTGCCCAGGCCACCTTTAAGCTCAAGGTGTCTTCGGCCGACACGGTGACTGACGACCAGATCGATGCCGCCGCCAAGTATGCCGAGGAAGGCGGCGCGAGCTCTGCCGCCGCGGCAAAGATACTCCAGCAGGCGGCAATTACGCGCCGCGATGCCGCCGCCAACGCCGTAAGCGCAAGCGAGGCACAGGCATCCCGTGATGCTGACGCTCGCCACAAGGCAACCGACCTCTACCAGCTCGATATTCCCGTCGAGTGGTACGGCAAGGTTGCGACCTGGCAAAACGGCAGCACGCTGTGCGTTTATCTGGACGGCGACACCAACACACCGCTCGTGACGCTCGTCGCGGTGCGCGACGGCGAGACCTTTACCCCCGACGACGGCGATACAGTTTTGGGCACAGTCAGCCTGGGCAACGGCTACACCGTCTATGCGAGCGGTCCTGTCTATCCGTATGTGATCCCTCAAACCATCAACGGGCGCACGCAGAACCCCGTGTCGACCTACCCCATGGATACGGCGATTGCGCTTGTCGAGCTCACGACCGGCAACCGCTATACGTATAGCCAGATCAAGAACGACCTGGTTGGCAAAGACGGCAACGCAGACGCCGCCACCAAACTCGAGACCGACTACCTCGCGCAGATCCTGCTGCCGAGTATCAAAGCCCAGGACTAGCCTGGCGCAGCAACGTGCTCCCCAATCGTGATGAAGGAGCCAGGAGGTCCTGACCCCACAGGCCCATAGATGATTAGGCAAGGAGCCACTTCCATGCGGGCATAACGTGTACCACACCGTGCTCGCATGGAATATCGGTCTGTTCATCCATGGTAACGATTGCCGACTCGCCAAGATCAAACTGGGCCATCGAGGCATCAAGCGCGGCAATTTCGCGCTCGCGCGTTTTCTCACTTGCCATATCCGCACTCACCTGAATCAGGCTATAAGCCCGCATGAGAAGCGCGTCCCCAGCCACAAAGTCTACCTCATGGCTTTTGCTCTTCTCTTTGATTAGCAGGCGGCAGACCGAGCCGGTCCTCACCGCGGGAGTCCTTCTTCTTAGCGCATTGAACACTGCGGTCTCGAGCCTCTGGCCCTGGTCCAATGCCGATGCGGGAGAGAATGCTCCAAACATCGCAGGGTCGACAGCGTAGACCTTAGACGCAGACCGCATGTTATTTGCCAGTGAACGCGTGAACTCCGGCACAGAAAATAACAGGTAGGCGTCCTCATAATACTCAAGTAAATCGCTGAGCGAATTACGACTGACGGGTATCTGTCTGCTCTTGAACTCGTTGTACACTTTGTTCACTGACAGCTCTCGTCCCGAAGATGCCATACACCGCGTCAAGAACAGCGATGCCAGGCGAGGGTTCTTGACGTCGTAACGTTCAACGACGTCCATGGCGACCGTTCGCGAAGCATATTCCTGTAGCAGCTGAATCGCGTCTGCAGGCGTCTGCTCAAGTGTCGCGATGAATCCCCCTTGTTCAAGATACCCGATCAGATGATGTCGAAGCAGCGCTGCATCGCTCGGGGAAAAGGTCGCATCTGGCTCGGGGACGCTCCCCGTCTTATATCGAACGTATTCCGAAAAACTCAACGGAAAAAGCTCCCGTATAAGAGAACGACCCCTGAACTCGCTCTTAAGCTCTGAGGACAGCATCTTAGAAGAAGATCCCGTCACATAGACGGTCGCTTTCTCCGTATCGACTACACGCCGCAGAAACGCACCCCATTCGGGAATTTCCTGGATCTCGTCAAAGAAAATGTAAGCGCCCTCGGTTCGAGCAGCAGGATACAGCGCATAGAACGTGTCGAGCACGTCCGCCAGCAGCGATGACTCATACGGGCGCAAGCGCTCGTCCTCAAAATTAAAGTAAAGCATCCGGTCAAGCTCGACGCCCCGGCCCTGAAGCCGCTGCATCTCCTGATACAGGCGATACGTCTTTCCACAACGGCGGGCCCCCACAACCACATTTACGATGTTGTCGCGCTTTGGCTCCTGTGGGTTTCCTAGATCAAGGTCTCGCTCAAAGACCTGCGGAACCCCCTGCTGTTCAAAGTCCTTTATTTTCTGGGCGATCAAGTCGTTGAATGCCATTATTCTCCAATCTTGCTCTCTAGCTAATCAAAATTATAGTGATTCTTGATTAATTAGAGAGCAAGATTATATCTGACTTGATTAACACTTAAGCAAGTTTTTTCACTATTACTGCTCGAAGGATGCCGAGTGGCTGAGAGGACAACCAAGCTCGAATGCGACTCCCTGGACAGTCGATTTGGGACGGGACTTTTTTGACTACCCCGTCCCAGAAAATCATCGCCAAATTAGCTACTTGATGCAATTAGCGCCACGGGTCAGCTTCGAACATCGGCTCACGCTCGGGGCGTCGGTCGCTGTAGGGGTCGTAACCGTCATCGTCCTCGTTCTCGGCACGAATGTAGGGGTCGCACGGCTTGGGCGCCGGTTTCGGTGCGGGCTTTGGTGCGGCGGACGCGGCGTTAGTCGCCGGCGTGTTCGTCTTGATCTCGACGTTCATCTGCATATCTCCTTGCCATGTACTCATGCTCAACATCATCGATTGTCGCACGAAAAAGGGCGGCGGACCCAATTGGATCCGCCGCCCTTGGCGTTTTGCGATGAGGGGCGGTTTTAAAGCCGGCCCCAAAAATCTACTCAGCGTCGGGGACCTCGTAGGTGGCCGCCGGCGTGTTGTCGCACACGACGGTAAAGCCGCCGTCCTTGTCGGCATCGACCGTCACCTGATCGCCCTCGCGCACCGTGCCGTCGATGATAGCGGCGGCGATGGCATCCACGACCTCGCGCTGAACCAGACGCTTGAGCGGACGGGCGCCAAAGACCGGGTCCAGGCCGCCCACGGCGAGCATCTGCTTGGCCGCCGGGGTGATGGCAAGCGTCATGCGCTCCTTGGCCAGACGCGCGCGGACGTCGGCGAGCTGGATGTCGACGATCTTCTCGATCTGCGCCATACCGAGCGGATGGAACACCACGATATCGTCGATACGGTTGAGGAACTCGGGGCGGAAGGTCTGAGCCATGGCAGCGTCGACCTGATGGCGCATCTCCTCCTCGTCCTTACCGGACAGATCGGCGATGGCCTTGGAGCCCACGTTGGACGTCATGATGATAATCGTGTTCTTGAAGGACACCTGGCGACCCTGGCCATCGGTCAGACGACCGTCATCAAGTACCTGCAGCAGCACGTTAAAGACATCCGGATGAGCCTTCTCCATCTCGTCGAGCAAGATCACAGAGTACGGACGACGGCGCACGGCCTCGGTGAGCTGACCGCCCTCGTCGTAGCCCACGTATCCCGGGGGCGCACCAATCAGACGCTGGACGCTGAACTTCTCCATATACTCGGACATGTCGATACGCACGAGCGCGCGCTCGTCATCAAACAGGCACTCGGCCAGCGCCTTGGCGAGCTCGGTCTTGCCCACGCCGGTGGGGCCCAGGAAGAAGAAGCTGCCGATGGGCTTGTCCGGGTCGGAGAGACCCGCACGGCTGCGGCGCACGGCCGCGGCAACGGCGGAGACGGCCTCGTCCTGGCCGATGACGCGCTTATGCAGCTCGCCCTCCAGGCCCTTCAACTTGTCGAGCTCGCCCTGCATCATCTTGGACACGGGCACGCCGGTCCAGGCGCTCACGACCTCGGCGATCTCATCGGAGGTCACCTGTTCGTTGAGGCCCTCGCCGTCCTGCTGCTTTTGTGCCTCGAGCGCGGCCTCGGAATCCTGAATCTGCTGCTGCAGGCCCGGAATCACGGAGAAGCGCAGCTCGGACGCACGGCCCAGGTCGCCGTTGCGCGTCGCGCGCTCCTCTTCGCTCTTGGCCTCGTCGAGCTGGCCCTTGAGCTCCTGCACGTGGTCGATGGCGTTCTTTTGGTTGAGCCAGCCGGCCTTTTGCACGTTGAGCTTTTCCTGGACCTCGGCAATCTCTTGGCGCAGGGCCTCCAGACGCTCCTTGGAGGCGTCGTCGGTCTCCTTCATGAGCGCCTGCTCCTCGATCTGCAGCTGGGTGAGCTGACGCGTGGTGGCGTCAATCTCGACCGGCATGCTGTCGAGCTCCATGCGTAGGCGGCTTGCCGCCTCATCGACCAGGTCGATGGCCTTGTCGGGCAGGAAACGGTCGGCGATGTAGCGATCGGAGAGGTCGGCAGCCGCCACGAGCGCGCCATCGGTGATATGCACGCCGTGGAAGATCTCGTACTTCTCCTTGAGGCCACGCAGGATCGAGATGGTGTCCTCGACGGTAGGCTCGGAGACCATCACGGTCTGGAAACGACGCGCGAGCGCCGCGTCCTTCTCGATGTACTTGCGGTATTCGTCGAGCGTAGTCGCGCCGATCGCGTGCAGGTCGCCACGGGCAAGCGCCGGCTTCAGGATGTTGCCGGCGTCCATGGAGCCCTCGGTGGCACCCGCGCCCACGATGGTGTGGAGCTCATCGATGAACAGGATGACCTTGCCCTCGGACTTCTGTACCTCCTTGAGCACGGCCTTCAAGCGGTCCTCGAACTCGCCGCGGTACTTGGCGCCGGCGACCAGCGCGCTCATGTCGAGCTCGATGAGGTCACGGTCGCGCAACGTGCTCGGCACGTCGCCGGCCACGATACGCTGGGCGATGCCCTCGACGATGGCCGTCTTGCCGACGCCCGGCTCGCCAATGAGCACGGGGTTGTTCTTGGTGCGGCGGGACAGGACCTGGATGGTACGACGGATCTCGTCGGTACGGCCGATGACAGGGTCGAGCTTGCCGGCGCGGGCAAGATCGCAGATGTTGCGTCCGTACTGCTCCAGCGCCTCAAACTGGGTCTTGTCCTCGGCAGACGTCACGCGGTCATCGCCGCGCAGCTCCTCGTAGACCTGCTCGATGCGCTCCTTGGTCACGCCGGCGTCGCGCAGAACGCGGCCGGCCTCGCCCTTGTCGTCGGCAAGCGCCATCAGCAGATGCTCGGTCACCACAAAGCTGTCGCCCATCTTGGTGGCCTTCTTCTCGGCCTTTTCGATGACGCGGACGAGCTCGTTAGACAGGCCCATCTGCTGACCCTCGCCCGAAACCTTGGGCGCGTGGTCGATGGCATCCTGTGTGGAGCGTGCGAGCTGAGCCGGGTCGGCACCGATGCGCTCGATAATCACGGAGATATTGCGCTCGCCGGCACCGAGCAGGGCGGACAGCAGGTGAATCGGCTCCACCGCGCCGGCCTGCGCGTCAGCGGCCGTGCTCATGGCGGTCTGCAGCGCCTCGCGCGACGTCATAGCTAGCTTATCGATTCTCATGGAATCACCTCTCTTGGGGCGGCCGCCCTACGGGGCGGCTTCACGTTGTTCGAGAAGTATTGTTGCCAGCTTTGTACGATCTTATACACAAATCTAAGTCTCTATATATAAGATTTTCTGAGTGATTGATGGATAGGGTACTGAGATGTCAGCCCGCCGCTGCCCAGGCGCACTACCATCTCGATCTGTAACATCTAGCAGCCATTTTTAATCCTAGATGTTACAGATCGAGATGAAATGCTCAGCGGCGCCCGTTTATCTAAATCTGTAACAACTACTCGGCAAATAGGGCCCTATCTGTTACAGATTGAGACAAACAGAAGACACCCGAATCGAAAATCTAAATCTGTAACACCAGGCCCACTTTTAGCGGCCAAGATGTTACAGATCGAGACAAACCGAGAACTACTACAAAGGGGACGGGTACCTTTGTGGTGGTTGCAGTCTCTATTTACTTGCCGAACCCGTGCTTCCCGATTCGCCGCTCCAGGGCATCTCATCCTCGAAGAGCCATATACGGGCAGACCCACTATCGCGTGCAGTCTGCGGGTCGGGCAAGCAGGTCTGCTCATAGGCATCTTGGATACACTGACCCATAAAATCGTTGAGCTCGGCCTGGTCGCCCTCCATGACATAGGCTGCATCGCCGGCCATGATGTAAATACCCGGACCCTCATTGCCCTCGTAACCCGGATCGTACGAGACATCACATAACTTTGCGCCGTTTGCAGTGTCCAGCTCGATGGAAGAGTGACATCCGCCAACCATGTCGTTCGCTTTTGCCCGATAGGACGCATATCCGTACCAACGCTTAAATGTTTTGCCCTTGAGTAGCTCGGACGCCCTATCGATCAGGCTTGTATCCGTGGTATAGCGCATGGCCCCAAGCTGAATACACGGATAATTGCTAATACCCAGCACAGCCGGCTGCTCATCAAAATCAACGGTAATGGTCTCGGGCTTGTCGTCGCCGGTCAGAAGTTCGACAGATTGAGCCACAGGCTTGACCAACGGCTCCGTCACCGCAGCAGGTAGAAATGCCATACCGACAGCGCCCGCGCCAACCACAGCGATCGCAAGCGCCAAGACAATCAATCCAATACGGGCAGAACGGCTCACGGCAAAACACCCCACAATGCAAACCTTCGCCACCTGCACTAATGATACCGCCAGCTAACACTATTACCAAAAGAAGCCGCGCGCTCCTCACCACCACAAAGGGGACAGGCACCTTTGTGGTGGTTTTCGACGCTAACGGTCGACCATCTCGCGCCATGAGATTAAACTTGAATTGTTCTCTGAACATATCCATTTCTGCCTATCCTCAACAGATCTTTGTCTCGAGGAGCGCATATGAAGCCGTCTCATTCCACCGGTCGCAACGTCATCGCCATTCTCGCCATACCCATCGTGATGCTCTTCCTTATCGTCATCACGCCCTTTTCTTTTGGTATCGCCTCGCCCTTCGATCTTTGCGGGATGATCGACGCCGGCTCGCGTGCCACCTCGCTCTCCTTTGTCTGCCGTGGCGTGTTCTACGAATATGCAATTCCCACCGGAAGTTGGCAGTCCAAGTTACCGTTGCTCGGCAAGGTCGACGGATGCTCCCCCTATTTCTGCCTTGAACCTCAGGCGCTAAACTATCTGATCGACGACCAGCCACTCGACTCCATCACCCTCGCCTACGACTACGCACCAAACACCGATGAGCGCCACATGAACCAAGTCCTCGACAAGCTGCTTGGACAGTGCGGGCTCACCGCGGAAGCCGGTCGAACCATCTATAGCAACCGGAAATTAAAGCGAACAGAACTCCGCCGTGTCGGAAAAATCAAAGGGCGAAACGGGGCCGCCTACTGGGATGCCTGGGCAACACGCGACAAGGGCGAATTCGGACACAGCACCTATATGGTCACTGTCTACACCAAAGACGGAATTAAGGACAATGTTGACGATTTCGCGTCATCCAAACTCGGCATCCCCAAAACAACCAAACCCGCCAGCCCGGATGAAATCATGTAGGGACGCTCATTAGAATGTCGTTCAACGAGCACGGCAACATCGAGCTCGCCCCCCACCACCACAAAGGGGACAGGAGCCTTTGTGGTGATCTTCGGCCCCGGCGTTCACCATCTCAATCCATAACATCTAGCGGCCGTTTTTGGGTCCAGATGTTACGGATCGAGATGAATTGTTCAGCGGTGCCCGTTTATCTAGATCTGTAACAACTACTCGGCAAATAAGGGTCTACCTGTTACAGAACGAGACAAACCGCGGACCACCGCAAAGGCGCCTGCCCCTTCATGGTGGTTTTCGACAAAAAGAAGCCGCCCCGATAACAGAGGCGGCATCAAACAAGTCTATTTATCAGCGTCCCTCAAGACCCAACGAGAACGTCGCGGTAGC
>CABURR010000063.1 GCA_902493985.1 uncultured Collinsella sp.
CCTATGAACTACGCGAACATTAAGTATTTCGACATTGCTGATGGGGAAGGCGTTCGTACTTCTCTGTTTGTGAGCGGGTGCCGTCGTGGGTGCAAGAACTGCTTTAACTCTGTCGCGTGGGACTTTGCTGCGGGTGAGCCGTTCGATCGCACCGTCGAGGACAAGATTATCGAGAGCCTCGACCATCCCTTTATCGATGGCCTGACGATTCTGGGCGGCGAGCCTATGGAGCCCGAGAATCAGGCGGGGCTTGTTGACTTTATCGAACGCGTGCGTGCGGCCTATCCTGCGGGGTCGGGCAAGACCATTTGGTGCTTTACTGGCGACGTACTCGAGGAGCTTATGCCGGGCGGGCACCATCATACCGAGGTGACGGGCCGCATTCTCGCCTGCCTCGATATGTTGGTGGACGGTCCGTTCGTTCAGGATTTGTACGATATCTCGTTGCGCTTTAGGGGCTCGAGCAATCAGCGCGTGATTGATATGAATGCCACGCGTGCCCGTGCCGAGCGTGAAAACGTTGCGCTTTGCGACGCCGTGGAGCTTTGGCGTGATGATCCGGTCTATTCGACCCATACTATGTAGCTGGCAGAGGTTGCGTGCCGTCGTGGTACCATAGCGCGAACGCGAAATCGAAGAAAGTGAGGCCCAGATGGTCGATCAGGAAAAAGTCGAGGCCGCCATTAAGCTGTTGCTTGAGGGCATAGGCGAGGACCCAACTCGTGAGGGCCTGCTGGAGACCCCGGCGCGCGTTGCCCGTATGTATGGTGAGATCGCTGGCGGTATGGACCAGAGTGCCGAGGAGCACCTGTCCAAAACCTTTGCCGTCGCTTCGAACGACTTGGTTATTGAGCGCGACATCACGTTTTACTCGCTGTGCGAGCATCATCTGCTGCCGTTTTACGGCAAGGCTGCCATTGGCTATATCCCCAACGGCCGTGTCGCAGGGCTTTCTAAGCTTGCCCGCACGGTAGAGGTCTACGCCCGTCGTCTGCAGCTGCAGGAGCAGTTGTGCGCACAAGTTGCCGATGCCCTCATGGAGTATCTCGCTCCCCAGGGAGCGATTGTGCTCATGGAAGCTGAGCATATGTGCATGACCATGCGCGGCGTGCAAAAGCCTGGCACCAAGACCGTGACGCTCGCTCGTCGCGGCGTCTTTGAGGCCGATCCGGCGCTCGAGGAGCGATTCTTTAGGATGCTGGGACGCTAACTATGAGAGTCGTCAACGACTTTGCATCGAAGACCGATGAGGGAACGCCTCGTCGCGGCTTTATGGCTTCGGGCCTGACTCCCTTTGGTGCCATGCCTCGCATTGATTACATCTGTGCCAACGGACTGTTCCGGCGGCATCTGGGCAACATTGCACAGTTGGAATCGGGGCGCATCTTCTGCCGCCACGGTATTGACCACCTGCTGGATGTCGCTCGCATTATGTGGATCAAGAATCTCGAGGAACAGCTCGAATTTGACCGCGAGGTCATCTACGCCACGGCACTTCTTCACGATATCGGCAAAGATGAACAGTATGAATCGGGTATATCCCATGATGTTGCAAGCGAACGCGTCGCTGATGCGATTCTCGGCGGTATGCCCGATGACGTAGCGTTTGAGCCGGCCGATGCCGCAGCCATTAAGACGGCCATTCTGGGCCATCGAAAGCTGCGCGTGAACAGCCAGCCGCTCGAGCGTCTGCTCTATGCAGCCGACAAAGCGTCGCGCGCCTGCTTTGCATGCCCCGCGCGCAATGCTTGCAACTGGAGCGATGATAAAAAGAACCTGTCGATTCGCGTGTAGTTAGTTTACGCGGTCGGGGTTCTAAACGAAGGAGACGATCGCGATGAGTAACAAGAAACTGCCCGAGAATGCAACCAAGACTGAAGGTGCCGAGCTCGCCCGCCGTGGAAGGGGCGAAATATCCACCGCAACGGCGGTGCCCCACGTGAGCTATGACGACCTGCGCCATGCCGACCGCATTACTATCGACGGTCTCGAGGTCTTTGCCAACCACGGTGTGTATCCCGAAGAGAACGCCCTTGGCCAGAAGTTCATCGTGTCCCTGGTGCTCTATGCCGACCTGCGTGCAGCGGGGGAGCACGATAACCTGGACGCCTCGATTGACTACGGCTCGGTGTGCCACGATGTCGATGGTTATCTGCGCGAGCATACGTTTAAACTCATCGAGGCGGCAGCCGAGGGTGTGGCCCAGATGCTGCTGCGTCGTTACCCCTTGCTGCTTGGTGTGCGCATAAAGCTCGATAAGCCGTGGGCGCCCGTCGGTCTTCCCCTGGCAAGCTGCGGCGTCGAGATCGAGCGCGTGCGCTAGTCGACGCTAGAGCTTATTGAGGGGTGGCTGCTTGAGCCGCTGCGACAGAGCTTTATTGTTGGGGCAGTACGTGTCGAGCAGGGCGTGAAACCGCTGATTGTGGCTTGGCTCGAGCAGATGGACGAGCTCGTGGGCGACAACCATGTCGAGACACTCGATGGGATAGGCGGCAAGTTCGCGTGCGATGCGAATGGCGCCGGTTTTGGGTGTGCATGAGCCCCAGCGCGTTTTCATGCTGCGCACGGAGACGCGGGCCACGGTGACGCCCATTGCGATTTCGTACGCATGCGCGATGTCGCGTAGCGCTGCGGTGACCTCGGATGCATAGAGTTGGTCGATGCGGGTCTGGAGTTCTTTGGGCGTTAGGCCGTCGAGGGCTGTGCGCTGCTTTGCCTGCGCGCGCCCACTTGGTTCGTCGGCACCTATAAAACTTGCGAAGGTGGCCTGCTTGGGCCGCGGTGCGGGTGACTTAAAGTTGTGATCGAGCGCATCTTGTACCGTGATGGGCTTGCCCCAAAGTGCAATGATGGACGAGGGACTGAGTGACTCTCGCGCCGTCGCCTGACTTTGCTCACGCTGGGCAAGTCGGCTGATAGTCCAGGCGCTGTTGCGCTTCACAAACGCTTCGATACGCTCGCGGCTGGCGCCGAGCGGCGCGCTGGCGTGGACCTCACCGCTCGATGTGACGCGTAGGTTGAAGTTCTTGACGCGCTTTTTGGTAACGACGACGGGGATGGGCGTCCCATCCGGTCGGGGTACGGAAATCGTAAACTGCTGCGTCAAAAGCGGTCCTTCAGATTGGGGACGGGCCGGCATGTCGACCGTTCGGCATGCCGGCCCGCTCAAGGGATGTGAAATTAATAACGCTCAAAGAAGGCAAGCGCGTTGTCGCTGCAGAGCTTCTGCATCACGGTCTTGCCAAAGTGCTTGGAGAGCATGTTCTGGAACTCGGGCATCTTGCTGGCATCGGAGAGGAAGGCGGGCACCGTGGCACCGTCCCAGTCGCCGCCGAGTGCGATGACGTCCTCGCCGCCCAGGTCGAGCCAGTGCTCGATATGTGCCGCCAGCTGGTCGAAGGTGACGTCTGCGGCGGTCTTGTCGGTTGCGTCGTTGGATAGGAACTCGCTGCAGTAGTTGAGGCCGACGATACCGCCCATGTCGCGAATAGTGCGGAACTGGTCGTCGGTGAGATTGCGCTTGACGCCACAAACCGCACGGGAGTTGGAGTGGCTGGCGACGAAAGGACGCGTGGCACGGGCGGCGACCTCGTCAAAGCACTCATCGTTGAGGTGGGAGACGTCGAGTACCATGCCGGCGTGCTCCATCTGCGTAAGTGCCTCGATGCCGGCGGCGGTGAGGCCGGCGTGGGTATCGTGTCCACTCGCGAGCGGTCCCTGCGCATTCCAGCTGAGCGATGACATGAGTACGCCCAAGCTCTTGAGCACCTCGATCAGCGCGGGGTCCTCGGCAAAGAACGTGGCGTTTTCGATGGTGTGGATGCAAGCGACCTTGCCGTCCTTGAGCGCGGGGCGAATGTCTGTGGCGCTGCGCACGTTGACCATGCGGTCGTGGTTGAGCATTGCCTGGCCGCTCATATGCGCCATGATTTGCGCCTGGAAGCGCGCGGCGTGGGCGGTGGGAATCTCGTCGGGGACAAACGTGGCGAAGCACTGTGCCCATGGCGTGTTGCCGATCTTTGCGAGCGAGATGGCGCAGGCGTTGCCCTCGATGAGGTCGAAATCTTGCGGATGCGTTTCGTCGCCGGGGAAATAACCGTCGGTGCCGGCGGTAAAGCGCAGGTCGAGATCGAGCGTGGCCCAGCCGATGCGGTCGGCGGTGTCGCAATGTAGGTCAAATACGGGATATGCCATGGTTCCTCCGGATGCAGCGTTTCTTTGCAAACTGTCCTTGAATTGTATGACTAGGGTATAGTTAGCGCCATATGTTCACGGCGGCCCGCGTTGTGCGCCGCCCTTATCACGGAGGTTACCATGTCCAACCAGGGCAAGAAGGTCAAGACCCATTATCGCGGCACGCTCGACGACGGCACGCAGTTCGATAGCTCCTACGATCGCGGCGAGCCGCTGGAGTTCACCTGCGGCGCCGGTCAGATGATCAAGGGCTTCGACGCCGCTGTTGTCGACATGCAGGTGGGCGAGAAGAAGACCGTGCACATTCCTGCTGCCGATGCCTACGGCGAGCACAATCCCGAGATGGTTATTACCTTCCCGGCCGAGCAGGTTCCCAACATCGAGCAGATCGAGAAGGGCATGAAGCTCTTCCTGTCCACGCCGAGCGGTATGCCCGTTCCCGCCGTGGTCATCGACGTAACGCCCGAGGCCGTGACGCTCGATGCCAACCACGAGCTTGCCGGCAAGGACCTCAACTTTGATATCGAGCTCGTCGAGGTCGAGGGTTAGAGCATGCCTGAGCGCTTGGTTTCGACGACATGCTTGGGAAATCTCAACGATCCGTCCTATGAACTTCTGCTTCGCCGGAAGCTGGGCGGCGTCTTTGAAGTTGACGAGCTACTGCTCGATTGGGACCAGGCTGATGTATGCACGTTTGTGGGCGTGACGGAGCTGGGGCGCACGGTCGATGTTCGGCTGGATACTGCCGACGGCGGTCGTTTTGTCGACGGCGACGTGCTCGCCATTGACCGTTCGGGCGTGGTGCCCGTGGCGGTTGTCGTGCGCCTGCGCAGCGCCGAGGTTTATTTGGTCGAAGTTGACCGCATGGACCCGATTGCGCTCGCGCATGCGTGCTGGGAGATCGGCAATATGCATGCGCCGCTTTTTCGAGGCGATTCGGACGAGCATACCGTGCGCATGTATACGCCGGTGCAGCCTGTTTTGGGCCGCATGCTCCGGGGCGTCGAGGGCGTTCGGCTCTCGACGGTTACCCGTGAACTCGATTCGGACCGGCGCTTTGCGTCGAGTGCGGCGGATGCCGTTGTGAGTATGGCACCAGACTTTACGATCGTAAAGAAGGCGCGCGGTTAACGTGCGTATAAGTAAGGCGGACTTTGAGAGACAACTATTCAAAGTCCGCCTTTCTGTTGATGAGATGCTGTGGGGGAGCATATGGGTCTTGAAGGAATCAAGCTGATTGCATGCGATTTGGACGGCACGTTGCTGCATCCGGGGGAGCGCGAGCCGCGTTCCGAGGCCTTTGAACTCATCGATGAACTGCATCGTCGCGGTATCGTGTTTATGCCGGCGAGCGGCCGTCAATATGCGAGCTTGCGCTACCTGTTTGCCCCGGTGGCCGATGAGCTCGCCTATGTATGCGAAAACGGAGCCCTGGTGATGAGCGAGGGACGTGCCGTTGTCAAGCGTTCCATGGAGCGTAGCCTTGCTATGGATATCGCGAATGCCGTGGTTGCGTATCCCCATGCCGACGTGACCCTTTCATGTGAGGGACACCTCTACACCATGAGCGGCAACGATGCGTTCGTCGACCATTTGCGCTATGAGGTCCACTGCGATGTGGCGGTGGTCTACCGCCCCGAGGATATCGAAGAGGACGTCATTAAGATTGCCTTCCAGACGCCCGAGGTGAATCAGCCGGCGGCCCTGGAGTATTTCGAGCGCCTCTTTAGCGACCGTGTTGCCGTGATGACGTCGGGAACCGAATGGACGGACTTTATCGGTTTTGGTTCGGGCAAGGGCTCCGCGCTTGCCGATTACGGTCGCGCCCTGGGTATTTCGCCCGATGAGATGATGGCGTTTGGCGATAACGAAAACGACCGCGACATGCTCAACGTCGTGGGCCATCCCTATCTGATGGAGAGCTGCAACCCCTCTATGCGTGGCATTAACGACCGCGTCCGCTACGTGCGCACGGTCGAAGAGGAATTGCATCGCCTGCTCGCTGAGTAGATATTTGGGACATGCCTAGAAATCTATTTTTTGCTGCAAAGCGCGGAAAGGTGGATTTTAAGGCATGTCCCGAACATCTACCGGCAGTCGGGGCAGAGACCCTCGAAGATGGTGTAGTGCGACGTGACGTGCCAGCCGATTTGCTCGGACGCCTTGGCGTCGAGCTGGGCATCGAAGGGGAGCGGTACGTCGATGACGCGGCTGCACGAGGTGCAGATGATATGCGCATGCGGCTCGATCGTGCGATCGAAGCGGCTGCCGCCCGGCGTCTTGATGGAGAGGATTTCGCCTGCGTCGGCCAAGAGATTGAGATTGCGGTAGACCGTACCGCGGCTGATTTTGTCATCCTGCGCGCGCACGACGTTGTAGATTTCGTCGGCGGTGGGATGGTTATAGCTTTGGCGCACGGCGTCAAGAACTAGCTTTCGCTGCCTGGTATTCCTTCTTTGCACCGCCATGCGCCTCGCCTCTTTTCTATTAACGGTCGTAGGTAAATGATACCGTATTTAGCACACAATACTAATAATGAGGACTGAAACCGTCTTCATTGGCAAGTGGGGCTCGGGCCTGGGCGTCTACGAGGCGAAAACGCGTTCCCATGCGCTCGTAGGAGGCATGAAGCGCCTCGAGATGAGATAGGACGTTTGCCGGAGCTCCCTGTATCTCCATCTCGACTGAGCCGTCTTCCATGTTACGCACCCAGCCGGTGAGTGCGCGTGCCTGTGCGAGGTTGGTGTTGGTAAAGCGAAAACCAACGCCTTGGACTTGCCCCGCCCAGCGCAGGAAATAGCGCAGGGGAGTGTCTTGAGTGGCCTCGTCGCTTGCGAGTACGGTAAGCCTGCGGCGCAGCTCGAGCTCGACGTTTGATGGTTTTTGAGGCTCTCGACTGCCGCCGGTGACGCTGGAGAAGAACGTATCGAAGAGGCCCATCGCTATGCCTGCTTGCCTGCGTCGGCCGGGAAGGTTATGCCGGCCTGCTGGCGCACGGCATCCATGATGCGCAGTGAGACGAGCGTGACATCGCGGTAGTGGCCAAGCTCGTGACGTCCTGCCGGGGTCTCCCAAATCTCTTCCTTAACGTTATCGATGCCGTCGATGGCGGTGATAAAGTCTGTGAGTTCGTATTCCATAGTGTTGCTCGATTTGGGCAGGTCGAGCACGCGGCCGTTGTCGCCCTGTTCGCGCGGTGCCTCGGTCGCCGAGCCGCGTACGACATCGCCGCGATAGTCGATGCGGACGTTGCGGGGCGTGGACAGATGGTCGATCTGGATAGTGCCACGCTCGCCTTCGATCTGCGAGGGCAGCAGGTCATTCGTAATTTTGGAGTGCGCGAGCTCGACGGAGATGCGGCCTCCGCCGTAGCTGGCGAGGATGGAACCGCAGCCGTCGATGGGGCCGTGCGTGAGCTGTCGCGTGGTGGGGTCGAGCAGAGTAGTCATGCTCGTAAGGCCGGAGGGCATGCCGAAAATCTCGACCATGGGCTCGACGGCGTAGACGCCAATGTCCATGAGGGAACCCGATGCCATATTGCAGTCGAAGATATTGGTGGCGCGTCCCGCGAGAATCTCGTTGTAGCGCGAGGAATACTTGCCAAAGCGCAATGAGGCGCGGCGGATGGGGGCGATCTCGCCCAGGGCGTCCTCGATGGCGTGGAAGGCGGGATCGTGGAGGGGACGCATGGCCTCGAGAGCCACGACACCTGCTGCCTCGGCAGCGCGGAAGACTTCCAGCGCCTGCGCTTCGGTGGCGCAGAAGGGTTTCTCGACGATGACGTGCTTGCCACCGGCGATGCAGGCAAGGGCCTGCTCGTAGTGAAGTGCGTTAGGGCTGCCGATATAGACGGCGTCGACGTCGGCAGCTGCCGCGAGCTCATCGAGTGAAGTAAAGTTTCGCTCGCCACCGCGCTCGGCGGTAAAGGCAGCACCGCGATTGGCATCGCGCGAGAGCGTGCCCACAAACGCGGCTTGGCCGTTGGCGTTGACGACCTGGATAAAGTCGTCGGTAATCATGGATGTGCCGATGGTCGCTATGCGCAGCATACGTCCCCCTTGCGTTGTTTGGTCTACAGGATGAGTGTAGCGCGTGGGGATATAAAGCTGCGCGAAAACGCTATTACAGGTCGCTCTCGTTAAAGCCGGTGTCGATATCGAGGTTGGATCCGTCGGCCGCCGTGGTGGCGAGCTCATCGCAGCGCTCGTTGAGCTCGTGGCCGGCGTGGCCCTTAACCCAGATGAACTCCACCTTATGCTTGCTCTTTGCGGCAAGCAGGCGCTCCCACAGGTCACGGTTCTTAACGGGCTGCTTGTTGGCAGTTTTCCACCCGCGCTTTTTCCAGCCGTCGATCCAGTGTTTATTGAAAGCGTTGACGACGTACTGCGAATCGGAATGGACCTCGACCTCGCAGGGGCGGTTGAGCGCCTCGAGCGCCACGATGACCGCCATGAGTTCCATGCGGTTGTTGGTGGTCTTGGCGTAGCCGCGTGAAAGCTCGGAGGTGAAGGTCTTGCCGGCGGGGTTGGTGTATTTGAGTACGGCGCCGTAGCCGCCGCGTCCCGGATTTGATCGGGCCGAGCCGTCGGTATAGATGATGACCTTCACGGGCTTCCTTTCGTTGGGTACGTTTCGTGTGAGTGACCATTGTAGCGCCATGCCCGCCGGGGGCTAGCAATCTACGATTTCTACCCCGTCTTCCGACAGCTAGTTGGCATGGATGATGCGGTTGAGCACGTCGAGGTATTGCTGCAAGAGGGGAGAGGGCTTGCGCTCGTCGTGCATGATATAGCCTACGTGCATCGTTGGGGCGTCTGCCAGGGGGATCGAGGCCATGCCCCACTGCATTTCGCTGGAGAGTACGCCGGTCGACAACGCATAGCCGTTCGAGGTGATAAGCAGGTTGGTGAGCGTCCCGCGGTCGGATACGCGGATATTGCGGTTGCAGGGAATATAGCTAAACGGTTCCTCGGCGTAATAGAAGGAGTTCGAGGTGCCTTGCTCAAAGCTGTAGCGCGTATAGGGCGTGAGGTCGGCAAGGGACAGCTGCGAGCGGCATGCGAGCGGGTGGCGTTCGCTGACGAACACGTGGACTTTCGCATCAAAGAGGGGATGAAAGCTCGCTCGGGCATCGGTAAAGGCCTTCTGCAAGACACGGGTATTAAAGTCGTCCAGATAGAGGATGCCGATGTCGCTGCGAAACGCGCGCACGTCGTCGATGATCTGCGCTGTGGTGGTCTCGCGCATGATGAACTCGAACTTGCTGTCGCGGCAGCGCTCGACCACGTTGACAAAGGCCTCGACCGAAAACGCGTAGTGTTGGGCCGAGATGGCAAGGCGGGCCTGAGGTGTACCGCCGTCCTCGTAGCGGGCCTCGAGCATGTCGGCCTGCTCTACGACCTGGCGTGCATAACCCAAAAGCTCGGTGCCGTCGTTGGTGAGTGCAACACCGCGGCTAGAGCGCGTAAAGATTTCGATATGAAGTTCCTGCTCTAGGCTTTTGACGGCATTGGAGATATTGGACTGTGCCGTATAGAGGCGCTGGGCTGCGGCGTTGATCGAACCGGACTCTGCAACGGCGATCAAAAAGCGAAGCTGTTGGAGGGTCATCGGCGCCCATCCTTTCGAGTGCTATCTACAAAACCGATAACAGATTAGCGCTTTTAAGTGATTGACCCGGGGAGACGATGCTCGTACTATTCAAAACACACAAAGGCGGTAGGTAATTAAGCCGACCACGGAACCGGGATGCGAAAGGAGGCCCGCATATGAATTGCTTACCAAGACGAATGCCGGGCTCCTGTTTGCGCCCGTTGGCGTGATCAGGAGACAGCGACTTATTTCTCTTACTCTTATTACTTTTGTTCGATCAAGGAGATCATCATGAGCCAGTTTATCAACAACCCCGAGCACACCTTTGGTTTCGATACCCTGCAGCTGCACGTTGGCCAGGAGAGCGCCGATCCTGCATCCGACTCCCGCGCCGTGCCTATCTACCAGACCACGAGCTATGTGTTCCGCAACTCCCAGCACGCCGCCGACCGCTTTGGTCTTGCCGACGCCGGTAACATCTACGGCCGTCTGACCAACTCCACCCAGGGCGTCTTCGAGGACCGTATCGCCGCACTCGAGGGTGGCGTGGCGGGTCTCGCCGTCGCCTCCGGTGCTGCTGCCATCACCTATACCCTGCAGGCTCTTGCCCAGGCCGGTGACCACGTGGTGGCTCAGAAGACCATCTACGGTGGCTCCTACAACCTGCTGGAGCATACGCTCTCCCAGTTTGGCGTCGAGACCACGTTTGTCGATGCCCATAACCTTGAAGAGGTTGAGGGTGCCATCAGGGACAACACCACGGTCATCTATCTCGAGACACTCGGCAACCCCAACTCCGACATCCCCAACATCGACGCCATCTCCGAGATCGCCAAGAAGCACGGTCTGCCGGTTGTCGTCGATAACACCTTCGGCACCCCGTATCTGTTCCGTCCGCTGGAGCATGGTGCCAACATCGTCGTCCACTCCGCAACCAAGTTCATCGGCGGCCACGGCACCTCGCTGGGCGGTGTGATCGTCGACGGCGGTAACTTCGATTGGAAGGCGAGCGGAAAGTACGCCCAGATCGCTGAGCCCAACCCCTCCTACCACGGTGTTTCGTTTGCCGAGGCTGCCGGTCCCGCCGCCTTCGCAACCTATGTCCGCGCTATCCTGCTGCGTGACGAGGGCGCCTGCATCAGCCCGTTCAACGCCTGGGTCCTGCTCCAGGGCACCGAGACCCTGTCGCTGCGCGTTGACCGTCATGTCGAGAACACCAAGAAGGTCGTTGAGTTCCTGGCTGGTGACAGCCACGTCGCCAAGGTGAACCACCCGAGCCTGCCTGAGCACCCCGATCACGAGCTCTATCAGAAGTACTTCCCCCGTGGCGGTGCTTCGATCTTTACCTTTGAGATTAAGGGTGGCCAGGAGGCAGCTTGGAAGTTCATCGATCATCTGCAGGTGTTCTCGCTGCTCGCCAACGTGGCCGACGTCAAGTCGCTCGTCGTGCACCCGGCTACCACCACGCACTCCCAGCTCTCTGCCGAGGAGCTCGCCGAGCAGAACATCACGCCC
>CABURR010000064.1 GCA_902493985.1 uncultured Collinsella sp.
CTCTGGGTGATGTAGGCAGCCTCGGCAACCATGTCATCGACATTGGCCTTGGCCTGCTCGACCATGTCCTGGTAGCAGTTCTTGACGCGCATACCGCACGCGATGCCCTGCACGCAGGCGTTCTTTACCGGAGCGCTGGTGAGCAGCTTGATGCCGGCCGTACCAAGCAGAAAACCGCCACCGACAAGCAGGGTGTTAAACGTCGACTTCTTCATGTTGCTTCTCCCTTTTGCCGCACAAGCGCGGCATGGTGCCTTAGCACCCGAGTTCATTAGTTTGCTCGAGCACGCTTTTGAAAATAGTTTAGTATAACTATTTGGTCAACAATGGCTAACTTTTTGGAAACTATGGGGATGAACTCAATATGACAAAGGGACAGTCCCTTTGCCACGGTCCTACAGCTGCCAGGCAGCCGCTTCCTTTTGCAGCGCAACCATGCGGGCGAATCCTCCACCTGCCGCCTTGAGCTGCGCCGGAGAACCCTGCTCGGCAACCACACCATCCTTGAGTACAACGATTTTGTCGGCATTTTCCACCGTACGCATACGGTGGGCAATAACGATAACCGTCTTGCCTGCAAGCAGACGGGAAAGTGCCTGTTGCACCACGGTCTCGTTCTCCACATCCAAGCTCGCCGTCGCCTCGTCCAACAGCACGATAGGCGCGTCTTTGAGCAGCGCACGGGCGATAGAGATGCGCTGGCGCTCACCGCCGGACAGCTTGGAGCCGTTCTCGCCAATCATGGTGTCGTAGCCCTGCGGCATGCGGTTCACGAACTCGTCGCAGTTGGCGGCACGCGCGGCCGCAAGCACTTCCTCATCGGTGGCATCACGACGCCCGAGGCGGATGTTTCCCATCACCGTGTCGTCAAAGAGCAGCACGTCTTGGAACACAATGGCGTAGTCGCGCAGCAGCACCTCGGGATCAACGCCCGCAACATCCACGCCACCCACGGTGACCGTGCCTTCGGTGGCATCCCAAAAGCGCGCGGCCAGGCGGCTCACCGTAGACTTACCGGAACCCGAAGGACCGACCAGCGCCGTAACTTCGCCTTCCTTGGCGGTAAAGCTCACATCGGTAAGAACTTTCTCGCCGGCACGGCCGTCCTCGCCCGCACCATAGCCAAATGCCACGTGATCGAACACCACATCGTGGCCCACGGGCTCAAATTTCTCGCTGCCCCGCGCCACAGGCTCTTCCATGATGGAACGCATGCGCTTGGCAGACGACTCGGCGGCAAACAGCTCGGACACCAGCATCAACGCCTGGTCAAAAGGCGCATAGATGCGGCTCACCATAAGCAAGAAGGCAAACATCACCAAAAAGTCGACCCGCCCCGAGGTAACCATCGCGGCGCCCGTTACCAGCGTGGAAGCGATCCCCAGACGCAAAATGGCAAAGGCGGAGTTGACCAAAAGCCCGTTAGCGAGCTCGCCCTTGGTGGTCTCGCGCTCCTCGGCATCGATCACGGCGTTGAGCCCCTCAAGATAATGGGTCTCCTGGTTGGTGGCGCGGATCTCGCGAACGCAGTCGAGTGTCTCTTGAATCGCCTCGGTAACCTTGACCTTCTCGGCACGCACGCGATCGAACACCGGAGTCATGGGGCCGCGTGTTAGATACAGCACGGCAAAGGCCACGGGAACGCTCCAAAACGCCGCGATCGCCAGCTGCCAGCAAAAGAACAGCGACGCCACGAATACAATGGCACTTGCGATGATGGCACCCCAAAGCTCTCCCAGCACGTGGCTGTAGGCGTGCTCCATGGCCTGGACGTCACCCATGATGGTCTCGGTTAAATCGGCCAGATCACGACGACCAAAAAACGACAGCGGCAGTTTGCGCAAGCGCTCGGCGATCTCCATGCGCTGCTTGCCGCACTCCTCGTAAAAGATGCAGTAGGTGTAGTAATACTGCTGCCAGTTAGAGGCAAAGAGCAACACGAAAAAGACCAGGAGGCCGCCCACAATCGGCAGGGCATCCGGCAGGTCAGCCCCGCTGGCGAGATGCTCGACAAAACCGGCCATGACCAGGAATAAAAAGCCCATGCCGGCCATGGTAATGAGATTGGTGAGCGTGGTCCAGAAAATGCCGCGTTTTACGCCGGCGACGCCTTTATCGGATAGGAAATACTTCTTTTGGAATGAGGCGAACATTTAGGCCTCGCCTCCCTTCGTGACGGCGGCATCCGCGGTCGCTGCAGTGATTTTCCAGCTCGCGGCCTGTTCGTATTCGGCCCACATCTTGGCATACAAACCCTCTTGGGACAGCAACTCGGCATGAGTACCCGACTCCTGCACCCTGCCCTGGTTGAGCACCACGATTTGATCTGCGCCCACTACAGTCGAGAGTCGGTGCGCAATCATAATGACCGTGCGGCCCGCCGCCAGCTTGCTAAAGGCGCGCTGGATGAGCGCCTCGTTCTCGGGATCGGCAAACGCCGTGGCCTCATCGAGCACCACGATAGGCGCGTCTTTAAGGATCGCGCGGGCGAGTGCCACGCGTTGGACCTCGCCGCCCGAAAGATATGCTCCGCCGGCACCGAGCATAGTGTCGATGCCCTGCGGCAGCTTAGCGACAATATCGTCGCACTGAGCTGCGGAGAGGGCCGCACGCACTTCGTCGTCAGTGGCCGTAGGCTTGGAGGCGCGCACGTTATCGGCAAGTGTTTGCCGGAACAGCTGGTTGGTCTGGAACACGAAGGCGACCTGGTCCATAAGATCATGCGGATCCATATCGCGAACGTCCACACCGCCCACGAACACTCGACCCGAGGAAACATCCCAAAAACGCGGGATCAGGCTTGCGCAGGTTGACTTACCGCCACCCGAGGGACCCACCAGGGCGATGGTGCTACCCGCGGAAACGCTAAAACTCGCATGGTTGACGGCAGGCGCTTCGGCGCCCTCGTAGGTAAAGCTCACATCCTCAAATCGCACGTCGCCGCCGGCAGGGTGCTTGGGTTGGGCGGGCACGGAGAGCTGCTTGGAATCCATGACGCTTCGAATACGAGCCAGCGAATCGGCGCTCATCTGAGACGCTTCGCCCACAAACATGAGCTTGGTCATGGCCGTCGGCACCACGGCCGAAAAAATCGCGTAAAACGTGAAGTTGGTCATAAAGCGTGCGAAGTCAGTCTCGCCCGGCGCCAACAGCAATGCCACGGGCAAGAGAAATGCCACAAGGCCATTGAGCGCGGTAAGGTTGAGTACCTGTGGACCTCGGCAGAACGTGCCCGCATAGCTTTGTGCCATGTCAGCGTATTCGGCGATCGCATCGTGGAAGGCCTTGAAGGAGTAGACCGTCTGCTGAAACACCTTGACCACGGGGATGCCGCGTACGTATTCGGTGCCGGTCTTGTTCATCTTG
The DNA here is from genome assembly GCA_902493985.1 of uncultured Collinsella sp. Classification (GTDB taxonomy): domain Bacteria; phylum Actinomycetota; class Coriobacteriia; order Coriobacteriales; family Coriobacteriaceae; genus Collinsella. The sequence continues at coordinate 3,367 of CABURR010000064.1, forward strand.
ACCAGCGCTCCCATGTAGGCCTTCATGAACTCGGCGCCTTTGCCGCTCATCATGGTGGCCATGGCGCCAAGCGAAACGACGACCGAGATAAGGCATGCCACCCCCAAACGCCAATCGAGGGCGAAAAGCAGCACGAGCAAGCCCACGACCATGGCGGCGGCGCCGGCGATATCGGGCAGCATGTGCGCGAGCAGGGTCTCGGTGGAGGCGGCGCATCCGTCTACAATACGGCGCAGCTCACCGGTGGCGTGCGTGTCAAAGTAGCCAAGCGGCAGCTTAAGCAGGTGCTCGCTCGTAGTCTTGCGGTTATTGGACGCGCAACGAAACGCAGACAGGTGCGTGCACATGAGCCCCACGAAATAAACTACGATGCTTGCCAGGGCAAAACCAACGGCCCACCAGCCATACATCGCGATATCGGTGGCTTCGCTCCAGTTAGGCGCCACAGCGATAAGGTCTCGCGCGACAAACCAGATGCACACGTACGGGCCAAAGCTCAGCAGCTGCGAGAGCGCCGAGAGAGCCATGCCCAAATACGTTAGGAATTTACGGTCGCCGGCATATGCAAGCAGCTCGCCGATACCGCCGCCTTCCCTTTCTGATCCCTTTGCCATGAGATTCCTTTCTAACGGCTTGAGAGTTAACCTCAATCAACTTATCATTGATGTGTCAGCCATGGCTCACAATCAAGCCAGGCGTGGACGTTTCTGCAAAGGAAAGGGACGCTTTTGCAAATGCGACGGGCAGCGACCGACATAACCGAGCTCTACGCACCGCAGTTTGAGCAGTTTGGCCTGGAGCTTACCGGCAAGGGCGCCGTCTTTACCGGCGAGGTGGCAAACGACCGGGCGCACGGCCGCGCATGGATCATGCCTCTCTCCCCTGCCTGCATTGTCATGGAGCATTTCATCACCCCGACGCACGATATGTACTTGGCCGAATACACACCCGAGCCATACGCCTGCGTGAGCGAGGTCAGCGCGCCCACACTTACATGCATGCCCGAGGCTGGCATAACGCCCGCGAACCTTAAACCATTGCATGGACCGTGGCCAAACAATGCCGTTTGCAGCTTTATCCAAGATAGCTGTGGCGAGGAATTAAGCCCGCTGTTTGCGGGGGAGCTTTATCACTCGCGCTCGGCGCTCTTTTTGCCTGGATATTTTGACGAACTGGAGCACCGCTATCCCACCGAGTTCGCGGGAATCTTTGAGGCGTTTGCCGAGCCATGGCACGAGGAAGCGACGTCTGCCATCTGCCACACGCTGCGCCGGATTAACGAGGAACGCGCCCGCACCGTAGGCGGACGCGTCTATATGCAGGGCATCGTGGAGACCATGGTCGCGGAGCTCGCCTGTTCGCGCGCGGCCCACAAGCAGGCGCGGCAGGCGGCAGACACACGCGTCAGCATAACCATTGCCGAAGAAGCAACGGCAATGGTTGAGCGCGCGCTCGACAAAGGCAGACGTGTGGGTATCAACGAGGTGGCCGAGAGACTCTTCACGTGCCGATCCAAACTGTGCGCCACCTTTAAGGCCCAAACCGGCGAGTCCCTGGGTGCCTACATACGAAGGCGCCGCATGGAGCGGGCGCAGGAGCTTTTGGCAGATAGCTCGCTTACGATAGCGCAGGTGGCAGAGCGGCTCGACTACCCTCAGCAGGCCGCCTTCGCCCAAGCCTTCAAACAATACACCGGCACCACCCCCACCGCTTGGCGAAGCAAGCATCGCTAAGGCCCAAGCTCCCTGGCCGTAACGGAGCGATTAATTAGCCGCCGCCCGTCAGCTCACCCAGGATCTAAACGTCAAGATGCGCACAATCAAGCGCCTTTTTGATAAGAGGGACAGATCGATCAGCCAAATACAACGGAATGTTGAGCACCCCGTCGTCGAGCTTTAGGTTCTTAAGTGAGTAGCGGACCCTCAATGGAGTCGTCTCCGCATGCTTGTCGGCATAGTACTTAAGGCTCTTGGAATGAACGACCTCTCCCGATTTGACCTCGACGGGAACGATTTCGTTTCCGACTTGAATCAAAAAATCGACTTCGTGCTTCGGCTTCTCGTTTGTCCAGTAACGCGGAGCAGCATCTAACTGTGAAAGTAATGCCTGAAGCACATAGTTCTCGGCGAACGAACCTTTGAACTCCGAAAATAGCGCATCCGAGATGGCAAAAGCGGACGCATCCAGCCTTGCCATGCGGCGCAGCAAGCCGACATCAAGACAGTAGACTTTAAATGCCTTGAGGTCATCGTACGCAGAGAGCGGCACACCACCGGCAGCATTAAGGCGAACCGCCGTGATGAGCCCAGCATCGGCAAGCCATTCCAGAGCATCCTCGTATTCTCGAGCACGAGCCCCCTCGCGCACCGCACCCCAAACGAACTTTTTGTTCTCGCGCGCCAACTGAGCTGGAATCGAGTTCCATATTTGCGAAAGCTTGGCGAACTGCGCACGACCACCATGCTTGGCAAAATCGCGCTCGTAGGAATCCAAGAGATCAGACAACACCTTATCGACCTGAACGATATCGCCCGTCTCCGCCCACCGGCCAAGAGCCTCTGGCATGCCGCCGCATGCAAAATAACGACGAAGATGCTCGACGAGACGGACATGGAAGAAATCGGGCACTGTCTCGATCTGATCCAGGCCGCCAAGGTATTCGTCGTAGTTTGCAGCGCCCTCGGCTTTCAGAAACTCGGAAAAGCTCATGGGGCGCATCTCCATGAACTCGACCTTTCCCACCGGAAAAGCGCTGGTCTCACGGGACAAGCGAACGCCCAACAAAGACCCTGCGCATGCGACGTGATACTCGGGGGCCTCGTCACAGAAGTATTTAAGGGCGCCGACTGCAGAAGGACAATCCTGGATCTCATCAATAATAAGCAGCGTTTTGCCGGGATCGATAGGCTGTCCAAGTGCCAGGGAAAGATTTGAGATGATCCGTCGAGGATCGCGCGTACCTTCGAAAAACTGAGCGTACTCGCTCTGTACCCCAGGTGACGGCTCCTCGAGCGTCAGATACACAAAATTGATGTACGAGGTTCGGCCGAACTCCTTAAGCGCCCACGTCTTTCCAACCTGGCGCGCCCCCTTAAGGATAAGCGGCTTACGATATTCTGACGCTTTCCAAGCGTTAAGCTTGGCAATGATATCTCGCTGCATGGACGAACCTCCCGCAAAGAAACTTCCGTAAACGTGATATTTCCCACATTTTACCCTAGGTAAAACGTGACATTTATCACATTTACGGAAGTTTTAAGCTCATTTCGCCACACTTTCATCACATTTATTGCAATGTGACAAAGGGACAGTCCCTTTGTCGCCCGCACAAAAATGGACGCGCCAACGGCGCGCCCATTCACTCTATTTATATCAGCCCCACCTGACCCGAACGGCCGAGTCGTTGCGGAACCGAGGGGCCGGGCGCAGGGCCTTGCCTCTCAATGAGTTCCGCACGAACAGGAGGCGCCGGTGGCGCCTCCGTCGTGAGTCAGGACTGTCCGAAATTGAGAGGCAAGGCCCTGCGCCCGGCCCCTCGGTTCCCGCTTACGAGAGCGACGTTCTCAGCAACTCGTTGAAGAGCTTCGGGTTGCCCTTGCCGCGACTCGCCTTCATGCACTGGCCCACCAAAAAGCCGATGACCTTCTGGTTGCCGTCACGATACTGCTGCGCCTGATCGGCACAGTTAGCCAGCACCTCGTCCACGATCGGCTGCAGCGCGCCGGCATCGCTCACCTGACGCATACCACGCTCGTCGACGATCTTGTTGGGGTCGTCACCGGTCTGGGCCATGGCCTCAAAGACCTCGTGAGCCTGGTTGGAGCTGATGGCATCGGTCGCCAGCAGCTTGGCAAGGGCTGCCACCTGAGCCGGTGCAATACCGGACTCGGCCAGCGAGACGCCCACGCCCTTAAGGTAGGCGATCATCTCGTTGACCAGCAGGTTTGCGACCGTCTGGGCCTCCTTACCGGCCATTCCGGCAGCGGCGGCCTCAAAGAAGTCGGCAAACTCGGGGTCGCCGGCAATCTGCTCGGCATCGGCCGCCTTAATGCCAAAGTCGGCCTCAAAACGGGCGCGCTTGGCATCGGGCAGCTCGGGAATCTCACCACGGCAGCGGTCGATGAATTCGTCGTCCAGATCGAACGGTGCCAGGTCGGGATCGGGGAACAGACGATAGTCGTCGGCCGTCTCCTTCACACGCATGACCACGGTGCGCTTGCGGCTGGGCTCCCAGTGGCGGGTCTCCTGGTAGATGATGCCGCCCTCCTCGAGCACTTCGGCCTGACGGCAGATCTCGTAGGCAAGGCCGTCGTGCAGGCTCTTAAACGAGTTGAGGTTCTTGAGCTCGGTCTTGGTACCCAGCTTGGTCTCGCCGCGGCGGCGCAGCGACACGTTGCCGTCGCAGCGCATGGAGCCCTTCTCCATGGAGCAATCCGAAATGCCCAGCGTCACAAAAATGCGACGGAGCTTCTCCATAAACAGGCGGGCCTCCTCGGGCGTGCGCAGATCGGGCTCGGTGACGAGCTCAATCAAAGGCGTGCCGCAGCGGTTGTAGTCGACGAGCGACTCGGCAGCGGCGGTAATGCGGCCCTCGGCACCGCCCACGTGGACCATCTTGGCGGCGTCCTCCTCCATGTGGATGCGTAGGATGCGAATGGGCACCGTGTAAGAACCGTCCTCGCGGCGCTCGGGCATCTGCAGGTTGGACGCATCATAGCTGGCCAGATGACCGGAGCGCTGATTGCCCTCGCGCATGGTCGACGTCATGGACGTGGACAGGCCCTCGGCGTTGGCCGAAGCGCTCGCCAGGCTCTGAGCCTCGGCCTCACCAAACGCGCAGTCGGGGCGCTCGGCGGCACCGCGACCGGTCACGTCCAGGTCCAGGTGACCGTACATGGCAAAAGCGACCGGACCCTGCGTGGTTTGGAAGTTCTTGGCCATGTCGGGGTAGAAGTAGTGCTTGCGGTAGAACATCGAGTGACGCTGGATCTCGCAGTTGGTGGCGAGACCCGCTTTGACGATGCTCTCGATGGCGCGCTTGTTGGGCACCGGCAGGGCGCCGGGCAGGCCCAGGCACACCGGGCACACGTTGGCGTTGGGCTCGTCATCGTGGCTGAGCTTGCAGTTGCAGAACATCTTGGTATCGAGCGCGGTGAGCTCGGTATGGATCTCCAGGCCGATCACGGCCTCCCAATCCTGCAGGACCTCGGAAAGCTCCTTCATTACAGCTCGCCTCCCTTCCCGGCAAAATCGGGCGCGACGGAAAGCGCGGGCGCACCCGTGGCGGCATCGGCAAAGCCGCGCTCCAGGGCGCGGGCAAACGTGAGCAACTGACGGTCCTTAAACGCCGGACCAACCAGCTGGGCAGAAACGGGCAGCTGAGTATCCTCGCCCAAGCCCAGCGGCACCGAGATGCCACCGTTACCGCAAATATTGAGCGAGATGGTGTACAGGTCGGAGAGGTACATCTGCGTGGGGTCGCTGATCTCGCCAAACTTAAAGGCCGTGCGCGGCGAGGCGGGCATGAGGATGGTGTCCACCTTGGCATACGCGGCGTCATAGTCCTGCGTGATGAGCGTGCGGGCCTTTTGCGCAGCGTAGTAGTACTTGTCGTACACGCCCGAGCTCAGCAGGTAGGCGCCGAGCATCTGACGGCGCTTGGCCTCGGCGCCAAAGCCGTGGGCGCGCGAAAGCGAGCTCTGGTCGGACAGGTTAGCGCAACCCTCCTCCTGATAGCCGTAGCGAATGCCGTCGAAACGTGCCAGGTTGGAGAACGCCTCGGCCGGGCCGATGACGTAGTAGGCGGCGATGGCGGCGTCCAGGTGCGGCAGGTCGACCTCGACCAGCTCGGCGCCCTGGTTCTGCAGCTCCTGGGCGGCGCGCTGAACAGCGGCCTTGACCTCGGGCGTCAAGCCCTCGGCCTCCATAAACGCAGGGATGATGCCCACGCGCTTGCCCTCGATGCTGTCGTTGAGGTGCTCGGTAAAGTCGACGGCGCAATCCTGGCTGGTGCAGTCGTACGGATCGTGGCCCGCACCGGTAAGCGCGTTCATGGCCAGCGCGACGTCCTCGACCGTGCGGCCAAAGGGACCCACCTGGTCGAGCGACGAGCCAAAGGCAACCACGCCGTAACGGCTCACGGCGCCATACGTGGGCTTAAAGCCCACCACGCCGCACAGCGACGCCGGCTGGCGAATGGAGCCGCCGGTGTCCGAGCCCAGCGAGAGCGCGACTTCGCCCGCGGCGACGGCTGCAGCGGAGCCGCCCGAGGAGCCGCCGGGCACGCGCTCGGTATCCCAGGGGTTGTTGGTGCGGTGGAACGCCGAACTCTCGGTGGAGCTGCCAAAGGCAAACTCGTCCATGTTGGCCTTGCCCATGGGCAGGCAGCCGGCATCGAGCATGCGCTGGACGCAGGTGGCGGTGTAGACGCTCTGGTAGTTCTCGAGCATGCGGGAAGCGCAGGTGGTGCGCGTGCCCACGAGGTTCATGTTGTCCTTGATGGCCAGCGGCACGCCCGCGAGCGGGGGCAGCGGCTTGCCTGCGGCACGGTCGGCATCCACGCGCGCGGCGGCCTCGAGCGCAAGCTCGGGCGCCACCTGCAGGAATGCCTGGACCCCGCCCTCGCGCGTCTCGATGGCGGCAAGAGAAGCCTGGGCCACTTCGGTAGCGGTAAAGTCGCCGGCGGCAACGCCCGCGGCGATCTGGGCGGCGGTAAGGGAATCGAAGCTCTGCGCCATTACTCGCTCTCCCCCTCTCCCAAAATGGACGGCACGCGGAAGTAGCGGTCGCGCGCGCTGCCAGCGTTTTCGAGCGCAACGTCGAGCGGCAGGTCGCGCTCGGGCTCGCGCAGGTCATCGCCCATCACGTTGGACAGGCTTCCGATGGGATGGAACGTGGGCTCCACGTCGGGCAAGTCATATTGCAAGACGGGCTCGAGCATCTGGACGGCGTCGTTCATGTAAGACGTCATCTGGGTGAGCTCGTCATCGGTCAGTGCGATCTTTGCGTACTCGGCGATGCCGCGTACGTCTTTCTCGCTGAGTGCCATAGGCGCTCCCTTCCGCATAACAGTTAAACCGTTCCAGTATACAGGGCAACGCCGGCTTGGGCAGGCGCTTTACCCAAATGCAGCGAAAACGTAACGAGGGCGGCGGTTGGCAGGCGGCGGGCTGGCGGTTCCGCAACGAAACCGCACCGTCCATAGCGAAAACCGTCTCGCCCACAAGGAAAACCATCCCGCCCGCAACGAAAACCGTCGCGCCCACAACGAAAAGCATCACAACATTCGACGCTTTTCGCCAAAATCGCGATTTTCATCGAATGTTGTGATGGTTTGGAAGTCCCGACCACCACAAAGGTACCTGTCCCCTTTGTGGTGGTTCTGGAGAATGTCTTATGCCGAGGCCTTGGCCTTGCGGCGCTTGCGGACCGCGTGGACCACGATGTCCAGCAGCAACAACACAATGGCTACGACCACGATGAGCACGGCAAACTCGCGCTTGCCCCAGTGGCGGCCGGCCAGCGACTTTTGCTTGTCGACGTCCTTCTTGCTGTACTTGGTGCGCACGCAATGCACCAGCAGGCGATGGTCGTTCACGCCGTAGGGCGTGCAGGTGACGAGCGTCACCTTGTCGGCGCCGGGCTCGATGGTTAGCGACTCCATCTCCTCGGGCAGCACCACCTCGGAGTCCACCATCTTGTAGGCGAGCGTCTTGTTCATGGTGTGCAGCAGCACCAGGTCGCCGGGCTCCAGCGAATGGATGTCGTCGAACATACTCAGGTTGCGCATGCCCGAGTGCGCGGTGAGCACGCAATGCGTCGAGGTGCCGCCCACCGGCAGGCTCGTGCCCTCCAGGTGGCCGACGCC
>CABURR010000065.1 GCA_902493985.1 uncultured Collinsella sp.
AACGATGTCGACGTGGTGATCATCGAGGGCTACAAGACCGAGGGCTTCGACAACATCGTGGTCGCGCGCTCCGGTGTCGACCGTCTGCGCGGCAAGAGCTCGCTCGACCTGGTCGACGGTCACACGCTGGCCCTTGCCTGCAACGAGGCCCTGGCGCGTCAGGCCTTCGACGCCGGCTTTGCGACCCGAGCCATCAACATCAACGACGCCCGAGCTATCTGCGATCTTATCCAAGACCACCTTCAGGCTTGACGCTGCGCCGGCCCCAAGCACCCCATCTCGCCCCTCAAGCCGTCGCTCGCGTACCAAAGTACGCGTCGCTCCTCTTTCGGGGCGACCTGGGGCACTTGGAACCGGCTCGCTGCGTTGCCATAACATGCCAAAAAGGGACAGGTTTATTTTGGCAGGTTTTATCTGGGCAAACGTCACTTCCACCACAAGGGGGGGCAGGCACCTTTGTGGTGGATTTTGCCTTGCAGTAAAAACCATCACAACATTCGATAAAAATCGCGATTTTGCCGAAAAACGTCGAATGTTGTGATGGTTTGCGCTTCGGGCCAGGCCACCCTTCGGGTTCGGCCACCACAAGGGGGGCAGACGCCTTTGTGGCGATCGGGCCCCAACGGCCTGCGCCTTGGTATACCATGTACGCCGTTCACGAATACACCCCACACCGCCGCACAACCCAGAAAGGCTCCCATGGACACCACCTTTAGCCACATCAAAGCCGTGTTCTGCGATATCGACGGCACGCTGCTCACGAGCCAACACACGGTGTCCCCGCGCACCGTGGCGGCGATCCGCGCCCTGCGCGAGCGCGGCGTGCTCTTTGGTCTGTGCACCGGGCGCGACGCCCACGCGACCGAGGCCATGTATGAGCTCTGGGGCATCGAAGGCCTGGTGGACGTGCTCGTGGGCTGTGGTGGCGCCGAGGTCATCGACCGCGCGCACGACATCAACGAGCTGAGCTATCCGCTGCCGGGCGAGACCATCGCGCGCATCTGCAAGCACATGGCGGACCTTCCGGCAACACCCGTCTGCCCCCGAGACGGCGTGTTCTACGTGCCCGAGAGCAACGCGTGTGTCGAGCACCTGTCGCGCGTCGACGGTGTGCCCTACCAGGTGGTCGATTTTGCCGAGTTGTTGCGCGAGCCGCAGCCCAAGGTGATGTTTACCATGGCGCCCGAGGTGATGCCGCAGGTGATTGAGCGGGCGTCGACGTTTGCCGATGACACTGTTAAGGCGGCGGCTCTGCAAACCACGCAGCGGCTCTACGAGTTCATGGATCCGCGCGTGTCCAAGACGCGCGGCCTTGTGCGCGTGGCGGAGCTCAACGACATGGAGCTCCAGGACATCTGCGTGTTTGGCGATGCGGACAACGACACCTGCATGGTGGCCGACGCCGGCGTGGGCGTGGCCATGGCAAATGGTAGCGATGCCACCCGCTCCGCCGCCGACTTTGTAACCGCCAGCAACGACAAAGACGGCATCGCGATCTTTATCGAGGAACATCTGCTGTAGCGCCGGGGGAGAACCACCACAAAGGGGGCAGGCACCTTTGTGGTGGCCTCAGGCGATTTGGGCGAATTGATGCCTAAAATCTGCGCGAAAATTCAAATATGGTTGTCTGAACATTACGCTTCTAACTACCGATAAGATAAAGATATTCCCATCAATTTAGTAGTCTATTCCTCCCGGTTAATGACCTACCGTTCACGGCCGATTTTCGACCGTTCACAGGATGCTTGCTCTTGAGCAAAATGTTGTGCAAATAAATAAAATGCTATTAAAAAACTGATAACTAACTTAAATACCAGTAGAAACAGATATTTCAGAGCGAATAAACGAAGGCAAATCTGAGCAGATGTCAAGAGAATTGAGAACTGGCTACAAAAATGTCGGTTTTGTTGCTCGGATGTTTAAACAATAGTTACAATAGTATTACTACGCGAGCGCAATTACAGATTGCGCAGATACGTTTGATAGTGAAAGAGCAAGATCGCGGTCTCTTGGGGAGGAGACATCGATGAAAGCGAATTCAGAAAAAACTAAGCAGAGTAAAAAAGCGACGCGCCGCGTACTGGCAGGCGTTTTGTGCGGAGCCTCCGTGTTGAGCCTGGTACTGTCGCTCGTCATGCCTCCGATCTCGCAGGCCATTGCCAACGATGCCCAGACGGTTTCTACCGAAGAAACTGTGATGGGGGGGGGTTCCTCAAGTGAGTCTACTGATGTAGATAACACCAACAACGGGGACGCCAAAAACCAGAATAGTGACGAGACCGAGGGCGACGAGACTGGCGACGATGCTCTCAGGGCGGCTCCGTTGTCTGATGACACGGGAGCCGAGAGCGCTGCGCAGCCTGCGGATGCGAAGCCTTCTGATGATGAAACTAACGATGAAAGCGCAATCGCCCCTGCCAACGGCAGTGCCGATGGCTATACCGAGGTAAAGGGTAATGTTGCTAACCAATTTACCAATGGCGGCAAGTTTCGACTGACGGATTCTGCCTATTCGGATACGCAGATTGCCATCACCAAAGACACCACCATCGATCTTGCGGGATGCATGCTCTATAACTACCACGGCGTCTACAAAGATCGCACCCCAGACTCCTTCTTTGTGGTCAAAAGCGGAGCCAAGCTCACTATCGAGGACTCGGGTAAACAAACGATAGACGAACAGACTCAGGTCCCTACGTCGGCGGGCCAGTTGGCGACTATGGAGTGGGGCAGGGGAAACGGCTCCAATAGCGGCACTCCTATGAGTCTTACTTACTATGAGACCAAGAGTGTGCCCAATTCAGATTGTCTCGGCACTACGGAGACTACGCACAAGCATGTTGTTACGGGCTTCGGCGCTATCGATGCGGCATCGGACAGCGGTTCCGTAAAGTATGTGGTCGAGGTCGAAGCGGGCTGCACGCTCAATCTCGAGGGCGGCATGATTACCACGGCTGCCAATCTGGGCGACGACGGTCACGTTATTTTCTCTCGGGGCGCTGTCAATATTTCTGGCGGTTACGTTACCAACGGTAACGGCGGTGGCTGGGGCGGTGGCCTGTGCATAGCGGGCCAGAATTCCAGTCTCGAAATGAGCGGCGGTGTAGTTGCGGGAAACAAGGCGGCTGCCGGCGGCGGCGTCTTTGCTGACAATGGAGCCACTCTGAACCTTGCGGGCGGAATTATCTCTGGCAACGCAACGTATGCTAAAGATATCAAGAATGGTGAAAACACAAACGATGGCGGCTACGGTGGTGGTGTTTATACCAAGGGTGCAAAAGTTACCATTAGCGGTTCTGCCTGTATAACCAACAATCGAGTCAATGCTCGCATCACAGATATTGACAACCTTGGCAACAATGGCCTGCTCGGTGGTGGTGGCATTGCATGTACGCACGATGGCACGCTTAACTTAACGGGCGGCTTCGTTACGGCCAACTATTCCTATGAGGCTGGCGGTGGCGTCTACGCTGGTTTTTATGATAAAGATAACGACGGCGAGATCGAGAAAATCACTTTTAAAATGACTGGCGGTACGATTGCCGGCAATGTTGCCGATAACGCCGAAGGCGGCGGTCTGCGTGTCGCGGGCGGCGACAGCGCCGGCACGATGGCAACAATTAACGCCAGTGATACTGGCAGGGTTTACATTACGAACAATAAGACGAATACGGGTAGCACCAAAGGTCGTGGTGGCGACTGGGGCGGCGGTGGCGTCTTTATTCAGAAGGGCGGCAAGCTTAACATCGTAAGGACGCTGATTACTAACAATAAGGCTGGTGGTTGGAGTGGCGGAATTGGTGCTTGTCCTACGGGCGAGACAATCGTTTCGCACTCAAATGGCGCTGCTATCTATGACAACGCAGATAACGTTGATCAAGATGGCAAAAAGCTGGACGCGTATCATTATTCCGCTGGCGGTGACAACAAAAAAGAAGACCATGATGAAAAACAATACGTTACTCCTCTCTTCCAAAATTCCGGCCATAAGGATTTCTTCTTGGTCCGTAATAAGGAAGGCGCGGATAAGATAATCGCAGTCGTTCTTGGCAAGATGCTCGGTGGTGGCTCGGCTGGCTGGAAGGGCACCTGCGATGGCAAAGAGATCGAAATCGATGCCAACGGCGGTGCCGAGGCTAAGTACATGTTTGGCCTTGAGGCTCATCCTTCCGACCAGGCTAAAATTGATGCACAGGCAGCGGCTACGACCATCATCAGCGGTAACTACTCTTACACCCACGGCGGCGGCATCATGACCAACGGCGACCTCATCGTCGGTGAGGTTACTTCCCTGGACGTGTATCCTGCAATCAAGGTCAAGGCTAACAAGGTCCTCATGAAGGACGGCAAACCGCAAGGCCTCACGGGCCACGGCTATAAGTTCAAGCTGTTGGGTAAAGCCGCCGATTCAGCTGGGGAGCCGTATTGGAATACGGACGGCTCACTTAACGCAAACGGATGCGAGGCGACGTCCGAGGTTACCGTTAATGAAAGTGGAGAGATCGTCATTGATGCGGCTGCGAACTACCAGTCGGGCAATTACGACCTCTACCTTGTTGAAGTCCCTATCAATGAGGAAGGCACGACCTTTGATAAGGCCATTTACAAAATACATATAAAGGTTGGTACGACACCAGTTAATACGACCAACCTCTTGGGGATCAATATTAATCGTTATGTAGTTGATGAGAGCGCTTCCACAGTATCCGTTAAAAGGGAAGGCGAAACGGGCTTCACCGAGTGTAAATCTCCTGAGTTCTATAACTGGAGTGTAGATCCGAAAGACAATACAATCTCGACCGTAAAAATCGGCAACAGCTCCAAACCTGCGTTTACGAACGAACTTGCGCCCTACCAGACTTCAGGCACTTGGACACCTCGGGTGACCAAGAAGGTTGACGGCGGCGAGATGAAGAAGTTCAAGTTCGAGCTATATACCATGGATGGCAGCGAGAAAACGGTGCTTGATACAAAGAGTACCGCTGATGACTCGAACAACTCGCAGACGGTGACGTTCGCCAAGCAGAAGATCGGACCACTCAAAGTCAGCGACTTCAACGACGGTAAGGCAACATTCACTTATTACATTTGTGAATGTGCTGCTGACGCCGGCGAAGGCACCAGCCATAAGGGCTATACCAACGACACCAAGACCTTCAAGGTTGTGGTGACGGCAACGGATGACGGCGAAGGACATCTGACCTGCACGCCGGCCTACTACGAGGTCGACGCCAACGGAAACGCAAACTCAACCCCGACCGACACCCCCACCTTCACCAACACCTACTCCACTTCTTTGCCCCTTTCTGGTATGTCGGGCGTCACTCTGACGTACCTTGCCGGCGCGGCGGTGCTTTGCGCTGCTGCGGCCTGGATGCACATTCGTCGCAAGGCGAATGCGAAGGGAGGTGAGCGTCGTGAATAAGAAAGTTTGCTCCTTCCCGATCTTGTTTGCGCTGCTTGCCCTCCTGATCGGCACCTGCGCGGTTGTGTTCCCCGCTTCCGCGCAGGCCGCGCCGACCTCGACCGGTTCCATCACGGTGAGCGGCACCGTGGCGAGCAGCTACGACGCCTACCAGATCTTTAGCGCCAACGTCGTCGACGGCGACAGCGACGCCAAGATCGCCACCGACCTCGCCTGGGCAAGCGACGCCGTGCGCGACGCCGTCCTGCCTGTGCTGCACAGCGCCGGCATGCCCAATTCCCAGACCACCGCGCAGGAAGCTGCCGAGTGGCTCAACACCGATTCCCACCTTACGAGCGCGCTGAGCGCACAGCTCGCTCGTTCCCTCCAGAGCTCTGGCGCCGTGTTCAAGGCCCTTAATGCGGGCACGACGGCCGAGCTGCCCTGCGGCTACTGGCTCATCGTCGCCGACGACGGCGCCATCGCCGAGGGCGAGGCCGGCACCGCGCCGATCATGGCCCTGGTGGGCGGCAGCGCCGTCACCGTCAAGCCCAAGGCGGCGACGCCCAAGGTGTCCAAGCATGTGCTGGAGGACAGCACCGCCGCCTGGCAGAAGGCCGCCGACGCCACGGTCGCCGACGACCTGTACTGGCGCCTCTCTGCCACGGTCCCGGCGGGTCTTACCGCCTACGACACCTATACGGTGAAGTTCGTCGACACCATGAGCGCGGGGCTCGACTCCTCCAAGGTCGCCGCGAGCATGCGCGTGTACGTGGCGGCGGGGGCGGACGGCGGCTTCGACGCCGTCCAGACCAGCAAGGACGGCCGCGCCGGCACCGACCCCGCGAAGGGCTGGACCGATATCACGGCCCAGTGCGCCACCAAGGTAGCGACCGACGGTAAGACCTTCACCGTGCGCACCGGCGACCTCATCGCCGCGCTCGGCGGGACCGACGCCTTTACCGCGGGCGCCCGCGTGGTCGCCGTGTACAATGCGCCGCTCAACAGCGCATGCAACCACGGCATCGCGAAGGGCAACCCCAACGAGGTCTACCTGCGCTACCCGCGCTCTCCCTTTGCCGACCAGTCCGGCGACGCCGGCTTCACCCGCACACCGAGCGACGACGCGTGCGCCTACACCTGGGATCTCGCGCTCACCAAGCGCGGCAGCGACGGCGACAAGCCGCTTGCCGGGGCGGTCCTGAGCATCGCCGACGACTGCGGTCGCACGCTAGCGGCCGACGGCACGTGGGATGCGGAGGGCAAGGCCACCGTCACCACGGGCGAGGACGGCCGCGTGACCGTCTCGGGCGTGGACTCGGGCAAGCTGGAGGTCCGCGAGCTCAAGGCGCCCAAGGGCTACACCGCCTTTGAGGGCACGCGCTCCGTGACGGTCAAGGCCGAGGGCCTGGACGTCGACCAGGTGGCCGCCGCCAAGCCCAAACTCACCATCACGGCCGAGTCGCCCCTGCGCGCCGACAGCGCGGACGGGTCGACGGGCAGCCTGGAGGCGTCGCTCATCAACACGCCCACCGGCACACCCCCTAGCATTACCACCGGAGGCTTTATGCCCTCGACTGGCGATATGGCAATGTACGCCGCGGCCGCCGCAGCGGTCGCTGGAGCCGCGCTCATCGTGGTCGCGCTCCTGGTCAAGCGGGGAGGTGACAGCCATAAAGAGTAGCTGGCAGCCCCGTAGAGAGCGGGGCGAGACGTAGCGAAGTAGATGCTAAGACATAGACAGACAGATTTAGATCAAATGGAATTCGAGCAGAAAGCAGAGGAAAAGAAGATGAGCATGAGCAAGAACATCGCACGCCTGGCAGTAACCGCCGGCCTCACAGCAGCGTTGAGCTTCGGCGGAGTCATGGCCCCGGTGACCATGGCGTTTGCTGAGGGCACGCCGAAGGTGGCCGAGAACGGCATCGTGACGATTGAGGAGGATACCTACAAGGATACGACCTTTAAGGGAATCAAAATTTTCTCGGCGAAGGTCACGCAAGACTGGAAGGATGATGATACCTGGGACTCCACTGCGGAGAAGACGCTTTCCGATATCGAATGGGCAAATGGTTCCGTAAAGAGTGCAGTGACTACGGCATTTAATAACGATGAGCCCAAGCCTAATGACTTGCCGACTGGCAAAGATGCTGAATCTGCTCAGGCGTGGGCCCAGTTCATCAAAAAGCACGGGTCCGATGCTGATAAGGGTAAAAGCGTCAATGCAGGAAGCGTGCTCGACAAGATCGCTGCTGCCGTTGAGAAGGCGAATATTACTGAAGGCGCTGGCGGCTGGGCAAATGCTGATGCTAACGGCTCTTTTGGTAGCTTGGATACCGGCTATTGGCTCTTTTTGACTAAGAGCGTCGGCGCGAACCCAAGTGATGCCAACAAGGTCAACACGGATACCTTTACTTCGCCCATTTTCGCCGTTGTTGGCGGTTCCGATGAGATCTTAACTCCCAAGAAGCAGGTCCCCACTGTGACCAAGGCCGTAAAGGACGACAACAATGGGAGCTTTGTGGATTCAAACGCAGTTGTTCCCGAGGGTTCTTCTCGTGATGTCTTTACGGCGCCCAATAGGGTTGCGGACTCTGCATCCGACCAGCCGATTGAGTACCAGCTTGCAGGTACCGTGGCCAGCAATATCAATACTTACGAAAAGTACAGCTATACCTTTACTGATGACCTGCCTTCTACGATGGTGCCCGTGCTCTCCGGCGGCAAACCTGCTGTTGAGGTCAAGATTGACGGTGCCAAGGTCAAGGAAGAGTACTACACTGCGAAATACGTCACTGATCAAGGAAAGAACGAGCTTGTTGTTTCCTTTGGCAACCTTAAGAATGAAATTAAATCTGACGAGGATAAGGTTATTACCGTTAGCGGTAGCTCTAAAATCTATGTGAACTATAAGGCAAAGCTCGACCATACTAAGGTTAAAGCCGATATGCTCGGTATAGCCCAGGAGAACACCGTTACTCTGACCTATTCCAATAACCCTCACTCTGACTCTGAAGGCGACAAAGGCACTACAGTTGTGCATCCCGCCTACGACTACACCTACGGCATCGACGTTACCAAGGTCGGTGATGACAAGGATGGAGACGGTACCTCCAAGAAGCTTAAAGATGTTGAGTTCACCTTGCAGGAGGTTGTTGACGGCAACCCTGAGAACCAATTCATCGACGCCCAGGGTGTAAAACACAACGAAGCCAAGGATGCCACGCTCAAGACGACGGACGAAGGAAAGATTAACGTTGTCGGTCTCGATGAGGGCACCTACATCCTTAAAGAGGTCACTCCGGCGCCCGGTTACAATAACTCTGCAGCAAATGGTGTTACTTTCACTATCAAGAGTACGTTCGATCAAACAGGTAAGAATGTGAACCTTGATACTTCCACCATTGATGCTGGCAAAGATGTTGTCAAGGGCGGCACCGCAACGGCCGAGGCCGGCAAGCTCAGCTTCACCATCGTCGACAAGAAGGGCTCTGGCCTCCCCCTCACCGGTCTCAACGGCGTGACCTTCACTTGGATCGCTGGTGGCGCGGTGCTGTGCATCGGCGTGGCGCACCTCATCCGCAGCCGTAAGCAGGCTGAGGAGTCCGAGCAGGAGTAACGCTCGCTCACCCATCCCTTTGGCAGGTGGGATGTGATGGCCATGAGACTTGCGGACACTTTTCTCGTCCATCC
The DNA here is from genome assembly GCA_902493985.1 of uncultured Collinsella sp. Lineage (GTDB taxonomy): Bacteria > Actinomycetota > Coriobacteriia > Coriobacteriales > Coriobacteriaceae > Collinsella. Next base: position 9,098 of record CABURR010000065.1, read on the forward strand.
ACGTTCTTGCTTTGCCATTCTCTTTTCGGGGCAGACTCCACGCTGGAGTCTGCCCCGTTTTTTGGGATAACGCAGCCAGCCTCCATCGTACGATGAATCAAGTGTATGAATATCGAACAGATGTTTGCAATTATTACGTTTACCAGCTGTGGGTGCATACACTCGCAGTAAAATATCCTTGCGACGCATTCCGTGCGCGGGCGGCCGACGACTCGATCGGAGGTCCCCAAATGCTGAAATTCCTTAACGCGCTCACCGCCCTCGCGGCGGTGGGCACGTTCGTCATCGCGTTTCTTGACTCGTATGAGGTTCGGTTTAAGGTCCGTAGGCGCACGCGCGGTGCGGACGGTAGAAGGCATTTGCGCCGCAACAAGCGCAAATAAGAATGCCCGGGGTTCGGAGCCCGGGCATTTAACAACGTCGGAAACTGGTCGCCCGCGCTCCTAAGTACTTACGCGGGATGCGTCGTTTCCTGTAGCTATTGTATCCCGAATCGCCCCGCCGATTCGGGACATTCTGAAAACTCAAACACGTCGGGCAAACCCGGACAATGCGGCCAGGCTCCGCTGGACGGGGAACCGTGTTTGTAACTATCGAACAAATGTTTGTCAAAATCGCGTTTACCAGCTGCGGGTGCATGCACTCGCAGTAAAATACCCTTGCGACGCATCCCGTGCGCGGGCGGCCGACGACTCGATCGGAGGTCCCCAAATGCTGAAATTCCTTAACGCGCTCGCCGCCCTAGCGGCGGTGGGCTCGTTCGTCATCGCGTTTCTTGACTCGTATGAGGTTCGGTTTAAGGTCCGTAGGCGCACGCGCGGTGCGGACGGTGGACGGCATTTGCGCCGAAAGCGCAAATAAGAATGCCCGGGGGTCGGATCCCGGGCATTTAACAAAACCAGAAAACTAGGCCGCCCGCGCTTTCGAACACTTACGCGGGGTGCGTCGTTTCCTGTAGCTATTGTATCCCGAATCGCCCCGCCGATTCGGAACATTTTGAAAACGCAAATGCTGGCTTATCCTCGACTGGACGGTGCAGCCTAGCTGCGTTGTCCGGCGCAGGAGCTCGCTAATCGGCTATTATTTGTTTAGACAACTTGAGTTGTAGAGGAGTGACTGGCGATGGTGCAGGGCGCCAAACATATGAAGAGCAATAACGCCGCGGACAACGGCGGCTCAAGCCCTCAGCCCAAACCTCAACCAAAGCCCAAGCGCCGCCGCAAGCGGCTGCCGCGCTGGGCCGATCGGCTCATCACCATCGTCATCATCCTTATTGGCGTGGGCCTTATGACCTGGCCGTGGATCTTGGACCGGCTCGAGGCCTCGGGCGTGTTCAACCAGATCAGCACCGTGTCCAGCACCGTGGACGCGCTGTCTGCCGAGGAGCGCGAGCGCATCCTGCTCCAGGCGCGCTCCTTTAACGAGCAACTGGCGGGCGAGGTCACCGAGCTTCCCGCCGACCAGATCGAGCCCTACGCTCAGCAACTTATCTTTGACCGCGACCCCATGATGAGCTGGGTCGAGATCCCCTCCATCGACGTGAGCATGCCCATCTACCACGGCACGAGCGAGGAAGTCCTTATGGCGGGCGTCGGCCACCTGGA
>CABURR010000066.1 GCA_902493985.1 uncultured Collinsella sp.
GAGCGCCTGAACAGCGCTTCGACGCGCAAGATGATCACGGGTGTCTTGGCTACGCTGGTGGGCGGTTCGTTTTGGGGCTTCTCGGGCACCAGCGCGAGCTTTCTGTTCGATACCTACCACGTCGATACCTTGTGGCTTATGAGCGTGCGTCAGATTCTCGCCGGTCTACTCTTTATGGCCGTGGTTGTTACGCGCGACCGCGAGCGCCTGATTAAGCTCTGGACCACACCCGCCGATCGCAAGCAGCTGCTGCTCTTTACCGCCTTTGGCCTGCTGTTCAACCAGTTTTGCTATCTTTCGGCCGTGCGCCTGACGAACGCCGGAACCGCGACGGTGCTCCAGTGCCTGCAGCTCGTTATCATCATGGGCTACACCTGCGCGATCGATCGCCGCATGCCGCGTACTCGCGAAGTCATCGGCATTGGCCTGGCTCTGGGTGGAACCTTTTTAATCGCCACCGGCGGCGACCCCACCAGCCTGAATATCTCGCCGCTTGGCCTGGCAGCAGGTCTTATGTGTGCGGTCAGCGCCGCGTGTATGGCGGTGATTCCCGCCAAGATCCTGCCCGAATACGGCAGCCCCATCGTCACGGGCTCGGCAATGCTCACGGCGGGCGTGGTTTCATGTGTCTTCGTGCGGCCCTGGGCGCAGATGCCGGCGCTCGACGCTGCCGGCATCGAGGCGCTCGCGGTGTTCGTGGTTATCGGCTCGTTTTTTGCTTACATGCTTTATATGCAGGGCGTTAAGGACATCGGCTCGGTGCGCGCGAGCCTCATCGGAACTGTGGAGCCCGTCTCGGCGACCATCACCAGCGCCGTTATGCTGGGCACGGTGTTTTTGCCGACCGACCTTATCGGCTTTGTCATGATCATCGTGATGATGTTCCTCACGGTGTAGCTGGCGCCGCCGCCAAGACGGGAAAAGATGTTGTGCCGCATTTTCGCCAATTGGCGTCCGTGTCTGGAGTTTAGCTGTCGACGCTCAAAATGCCATAAACTAGTAACGTTATGGACTTTTTCATTGCGACTCAATTGCGAGGATTTCTTTATGGCTGGTAATCACTTTAAGGGCAGCGATAGCGGCCGCCCTGCAGTTCCGCCGCGTCCGAACGGGGCTGGTAAGGCCGGCACGCCGAGCGGCGCTGGACAGGGCGGTTCCGGTAAGCGCGTGTCCCCGGGCGAGACGGCGATGTTTACCGCTCTGTACGAGCAGTCTCAAAAGGCAAAAAAGACCGGCCGTGCAAGAGGGAATGTCTTTGCGGGCGGTGCAACCTCCACGTCGCAGCCGAGCGGCGCTCCTTCGGTACCCGCGAACAACGCGGGTGCTGCCAACGCCGCGAATGGCGCCGGCAACGTTAATGCCGGCAAGGCCGCCAACAATACTCCCTCTGCCGGTGGCGCGGGGCTTACGGGTAACCTTGGCACGATTTACACCGGCGCCTCCGAGACTGGCACGTTCGCCCGCCTGGATGATAGCGGTGCCGAGTTTGCGGGCTCGGGTTCCAAGGAAGATTATTACGATTTTGGCTTGAACTACGGTAGCGACGCTTCGTCGAGTTCGACCTCTGACGGCCTGGTCCGTCATCGCCATCGCAAGGGCGAGCGCAAAAAGCGTCACACCGGCGCCATTATTGCCGCTGTAGTCGCGGTGCTTCTCGTTGCGCTTGGCGCAAGCGGCTTTATGCTGCTTAACTCGGCAAAGACCGTAAAGAGTGAAGCGAAGGAGGCTGTCGAGATCGTCGGTGGCCTTAAGGACAAGGTCACGTCGGGCGATTTTTCGACGCTGCCTGACGACGCGAAGAAGATCGATGAGCTCTGCGACAGCATGAAGGCGGAGACCTCGAGCTCGCTGTGGACGGCGGCATCGTTTATCCCGGTGTATGGCAGTGACATCAACGCAGCCCGCACCATGATTGATGCCCTGTCCGATGTCTCGAGCAACGCGCTGGTTCCCATGGCCGACAACCTTTCGCAGGCCACGCCCGGCAAGCTGTTCCAGGACGGCATGATTAACGTGTCCGCGCTGCAGGCCGTTGCCGATTCGCTTTCCGATAGCTCCAAGGTGTTCAAGAGCGCCAACGAGAAGATCCAGGGTATTGGTGATACTCATATTTCCCAGGTGACCGAGCTGGTCGATAAGGCCAAGGACGGCTTTGCCACCCTCAACGGCGCGGTTGACGCGGCGGAGAAGGTCGCCCCCATCCTTCCCCAGATGCTCGGCGCCAACGGCCAGACGCGCAACTACCTTGTGTACGCCATGAACAACGTCGAGATTCGTGCCTGCGGCGGCTTTGGCGGTTCGCAGGGCCTGATTTCGGTCACCGACGGCCAGATGTCGATTGGCGAGTTTGTTCCCCGCATTGGACTCAGCGAGGATGAGGCAGTCGAGAGCGTCGACGAAGAGGATGAGGCGCTGTTCGGCAACCACAGCAACCTGTACAACTCGGGCAATACCTATTCGCCTGATTGGCCCCGCAACTCGCAGCGTGTCGCCGCGCTGTGGAAGTCCCAGTATGGGCAGGACGTTGATGGCGTCGTCGGCATCGATCCGGTGTTCTTGCAGTACCTGCTGGGCCTTGTCGGTAATGTCTCGCTGCCTGATGGTACGGTCGTCGACGGTACCAACGCGGCGAAGGTTCTCATGCACGATGTGTATTGGAACTATCCGGTCGAGGAATCGGACGGCATCTTTGCGGCTGTTGCCAGCGCCGCCTTCGACAAGATTCTCGGTGGCATCGGTGACGTCGACGTTACAAAGCTTGTCGGTGCATTCGAGCGCGGTGCCGAAGAGGGCCGTCTGATTGCTTGGATGAGAAACGATGATGAGCAGAATGCCATCAAAGAGACGGGCATTGACGCTTCGCTGCCCGATCCGGATGATCCGAGTGCCGATCCCGTTGCCGGCGTTTACTTTAACAACCTGAGCTTCTCCAAGCTCGACTGGTATCTGAACGCCGACACGCAGATCGGCCAGGGCATCAAGAACGGCGACGGCACGTGCTCGTATCGCATCACCGTTACTCTGACGAACATCATGACGCAGGAGGAGGCTGGCAAGCTGCCCGATTACGTTGCGGCGAGCGCACCCGATGCCGCGCGTGACGACGAGCGTCTGAATGTCTCGTTGTTTGCCCCGACGGGCGGCAACATTACTGATTTGACCGTCGAGGGCACCCAGTTTGGTCTTGGCGCCGCTACGTGGCATGGAATCCCCTTCTATTCGGGCACCGTTGACCTGCATGCTGGCGGGACGACGACGATCACGTATACGCTGACCACGTCGGCCGAGGCGGGGGACAAGCCGCTTACGCTGCGTCAGACTCCTACATGCCAGGCGGCTCGCGACAGCGCGTCGGCGTAGGGTTTTTCTGGTAGCGCAGATAATCGAGTACCATTTTGGGGCGGACAGGCAATCTGTTCGCCCCTATTTTGTAAGGAGAGCGCATGAAGTACTTTGGCACCGACGGCTTTCGCGGTGAGGCCAACGTTGGGCTGACGGTAGAGCACGCTTATAAGATTGGCCGTTTTGTGGGCTGGTATTACGGTGCCAACCGCGAGCGCAAGGCACGCGTGATCGTGGGCAAGGACACGCGTCGTTCGAGCTACATGTTCGAGGCGGCGCTGGTGAGCGGCCTGGTCGCGAGCGGTGCGGACGCCTATATGCTGCACGTGATCCCCACGCCGGGCGTAGCGCATCAGACCGTGGAAGGCTGCTTCGATTGCGGCATCATGATCAGCGCGAGCCACAACCCGTTTTGCGATAACGGCATTAAGCTTGTCAACAGCGACGGCTTTAAGATGGACGAGGACGTGCTGGAGCTCATTGAGGACTACATCGATGGCAAGAGCGAGGTGCCGCTGGCAACGGGCAACCATATCGGCGCCACGGTGGACTACATGCAGGGTCGCAACCGCTACATTGCCTCGCTCATCGCCAGTGCGAACTTTTCGCTGCAGGGCGTCAAGATCGGTATCGACTGCGCCAACGGCTCGGCATCCTCGGTGGCCAAGCCGGTGTTCGACGCACTGGGCGCCGATGTGCGCGTGATCAATGCCGCGCCCGACGGCTTTAACATCAATGTCGACTGCGGCTCCACGCATATGGAGCGCCTGCAGCGCCACGTGGTGGAGCAGGGCCTGGATGTGGGCTTTGCCTACGACGGCGATGCCGACCGCTGCTTGGCTGTGGACGAGCGCGGTCGCGTGGTAGACGGCGACCAGATCCTGTACGTGTGCGGCGTGTATCTGAACAAGCACGGGCGACTCTCGGGCGGTACCGTGGTGCCGACGATTGCCAGCAACTTTGGCCTGATCAAGTCACTGGAGCTTGCCGGCCTGAGCGCCGTGACCAGCGGCGTGGGCGACCGTCATGTGTATGCCAAGATGCGCGAGGGCGGCTACAGCCTGGGTGGCGAGCAGACGGGCCATACGATCTTTGGCGATATCGAGCGTACAGGCGACGGCATTATGACCTCGCTGCGCGTGATGGAAGTGATTCGTGCCGAGCGCGAGACACTCTCGCAGCTCACGGCTCCGTGCAAGCTGCTGCCGCAGGCGCAGGTGGCCGTGCGCGTGGCGGACAAGGACGCCGCGCTCGAGAACATGGGCGTGCAGAACGCCATCGCCGAGGCCGAGGCTGCGCTGGCAGGCGAGGGTCGCGTGCTCGTACGCAAGAGCGGAACCGAGTCTGTGATTCGCGTTTTGGCCGAAGCCCCCGACCAAGCATCCGCCGATGCCGCCATGAAGCGCATCGCCGCCGCGCTGGAAGCTTTATAGTTACGCGGTTTTACCAAACCGCGTAACGGCTCGACGCTGCAAACGGCCCCAAGCGGCAATCTGACGTTCAATTTCAAGGGCGCGACCAGAAGGTCAGCGCCCTTTCATTTCACGTCACCTTGCTCGCTTGGGACCGTTTTCGCTGACGTTGCCAAGACATCGGCGTCAACATGGTTGGCGTTGGCGATGGCGTACTGATCAATCCTTACAGCTCGTAGAGCGTGGTGAACTTGTCCTGCAGGTAGCTGCAGTAGTAGCGGGCGTCAAAGTCCATGCCGCAGGCGCCCTTGATGAGCTCCGGCGCGTCCTTGGCGCGGCCCCACTGCCAAATGTGCTCGCCCAGCCAGGCGCGGACGGGTGTCAGGTCGCCGCTCGCACAGGCGCCGTTGAGGTCGACACCGTCGCGGCACATGGCCGGCACAAACATGGCATCGTAGGCACTGCCCAGCGCATACGTGGGGAAGTAGCCAAACGAGCCGCCGCTCCAGTGCGTATCCTGTAGGCAGCCGTGCGTGTCGTCGGGAACGGGAATGCCCAGGTACTCATCCATGAAGCGGTTCCAAAGCGCGGGGATCTCCTTGGCCGTGGCCTCGCCGGCAAACAGCATGCGCTCGATCTCGTAGCGCACCATAACGTGCAGCGGATAGGTGAGCTCATCGGCCTCGGTGCGGATCAACGACGGCTGCGCGATGTTCACGGCGCGGTAGAGCGTGTCCTCGTCGACGTCGCCGTAGACCTCGGGTGCGTGGCGGCGCAGCACCTCGAGCAGCGGTCCCATAAAGGCGCGGCTGCGACCCACGGTGTTCTCGAAAAAGCGGCTCTGGCTTTCGTGGATGCCCATGGAGGTGCCACCCTCAAGACAGGTGCGCGCATAGGCAGGATTGACGCCCAGCTCGTACATGGCGTGTCCCGCCTCGTGGATGATGCTGTAGACGTTGGAGGTGCAATCGTCCTCGTAGATGTGTGTCGCGATGCGCGCGTCACCCACGGCAAAGCCCTCGCTAAACGGGTGCTCGGTAAAGGCAAGCGTGGTGTCGTTCAGGTCCAGGCCGACGAGCTTCATAAGGTCGAAGCTCATGGCGCGCTGGGCGGCCTCGGGCACGCGGGCGTGCAAAAAGTCGGCAGCGGGCTGCTGGCCGCGCTCGCCGATGGCGTGCACGAGCGGCACGACCGTCGCCTTGACCTCATCGCAAAACGCATCGAAGCTCTTGGCGGAAAGGCCGCGCTCGTACTGGTCGAGCCAAACATCGTATGGGTCGCGCTTGGGGTCCATGAGCTCGGCCTGATGCTTGAGCTGGTAGACGATCCTATCCACATAGGGCTCAAAGCTCACCCAGTCATTGGCCGTCTTGGCCTTGTGCCACACGGCATCGGCCTCGCAGGTGAGCCTGGTCCAGGCCTCGGCCTCCTCGGTGGGGATGACGCTTGCCTCGCGCTGGTCGCGACCGAGCACACGGATCTCGTCGAGCAGCTGCGGGTCGTCAATTTTGCCGCCGGCGACGGTCTCGCGCGCTAACGAGCGTACGAGCTCAACGGACTTCTCGCTGGTCAGCAGCTTGTGATGCTCGCCGGCAAGCGTGCCCATGGCGTCGGCACGGGCGGCAGCACCATTGGCAGGAGCAATCGTCGCTCCATCGAACTCGGCAATCTTGAGCAGGTACTCACGAGTCCACAGCTTGCCCTCGAGTTTGCGGAACTTTTTGACGGCCTTGTCGACTTTAGCGGCCTTGACGCCCTTGGCGGCCTTTGCCACGGCGGCCTTGGCCTTCTTATCGAGTTTCTTTCCCATACCGTATCCTTAATCTCGCAGGCCGAGCGCCGCAGGCGGATGCACGGCCAGTTTGCACAACTACCTGCCTTGTACCCAGCACGAACAAAACGGAACGCGGCGATACGCCCACACAATGTGGTATCCTATAGCCCAATGCGTTGACGGAGAGGGCTTTGCCCGCCGCGTCGCCGGCAAGAGAGGGAGGGTCATGGGCTGCAAGCCTTCCTGCGGTGACAAGGGCCAAGCGTTCACTCCCGAGCAGCGACCTCAACGGGCGCGCGGCCAGTGGCAGCAAAGCCTCAGTAGGGAAGCCGTGAGCCTCGCGACAAGAGGCGCAGAGTGGGCGCGGCGGGCCAGACATCCGCCGGGTCAAACAAGGTGGTACCGCGGAATTTAACCGTCCTTGGGCAATGCACATGCCCGAGGGCGGTTTTTTGTTACCGAACCGGGCCGCGCATCCGCAGCATCGGGCGGCGTCAGCCGTCCCGGAGCGCGGACGCGCGAGAGACGAAAGGGAAGACATGAGTCTGATTGATGATCTGGTCAAACTCGAGGAAGAGGCCAAGGAGCTCGTCGCAGGTGCCGACGACGCCGCCAAGCTCGAGGCCGCGCGCGTTGAGCTGCTCGGCCGCAAGGGTCGTATTACCGGCCTGATGCGCATGATGGGCAAGCTCGCCCCCGAGGATCGTCCCGTGATGGGCAAGCGCGCCAACGAGATGCGCCAGCTGATCGAGGGCATGCTCGACGAGCGCACCACCGAGATGAAGGCCGCCGCCCTCAAGCACGCACTCGAGCACGATGCCGTCGACATCACGCTGCCGGGCATCCGTCCGCAGATCGGCCACCAGCACCTGATCAAGCAGATCATCGAGGAGGCCGAGGATATCTTCTGCGGTATCGGCTACACCGTCGAGTCCGGTCCCATGGTCGATACCTCCTACTACAACTTCACCGCGCTCAACGCGCCCATGGATCACCCGAGCCGCTCGGCTCGCGACACGTTCTATGTGGTCGACAACAACCCCGGCAGCGTCGCGCACCCCGAGGCTCATGCCCACGGCGAGTCCGACGTGCTGCTGCGCACCCAGACCTCGGGCGTGCAAATCCACACCATGGAGTCGCAAAAGCCGCCCATCTACATGATCTGCCCGGGCACCGTCTATCGTCCCGACACGGCCGACGCCTGCCACCTGCCGCAGTTCAACCAGATCGAAGGCCTGGTCGTCGACGAGGGCATCACCTTTGGCGATCTTAAGGGCACGCTCGACTACTTTGTTAAGTGCATGTTTGGCGAGGACCGCAAGACGCGCTACCGCCCGCACTTCTTCCCCTTCACCGAGCCTTCCTGCGAGGTGGACGTGAGCTGCCACGTGTGCGGCGGCAAGGGCTGCAACTTCTGCAAGCACAGCGGCTGGATCGAGATCCTGGGCTGCGGCATGGTCGACCCCAACGTCCTGATCAACTGCGGCATCGACCCCGAGAAGTACACCGGCTTTGCCTTTGGTATTGGCGCCGAGCGCGTCGCGGCACTGCGCTACGACTTGCCCGACCTCAGAACGCTCATGACTGGCGATATGCGCTTCTTGAATCAGTTCTAGGCTGCGGCTTGCCCAAGCACGGCACCTCGGCGCTCATTCGTCGCTTGCGTACCAAAGTACGCGGCGCTCCTCTTTCGGGCCGATCTGCCGCACTTGGACAACCCTCGCTTTGTAAGGAATGTTCACAAAGTTGAAGTTTCCACCTGCATCTCTTCGCAGGCTTTCAGTATGAAAGGAGAGCTAGATGCGTGTTTCTTACGACTGGCTCAAGACCATGATCGATATTCCGGAGGATCCCAAGACCCTTTCGGACGAATATATCCGTACCGGCACCGAGGTCGAGGCGATCGACACCGTGGGCGAGTCCTTCGACCACGTGGTGACCGCCCAGGTGCTTACCAAGACCCCGCACCCCGATAGCGACCACATGTATGTGTGCTCGGTCGACGTGGGTGACAAGAACCTCGACGCCGACGGCAATCCCGCTCCGCTGCAGATCGTCTGCGGCGCGCAGAACTTTGAGGCCGGCGACCACATCGTCACGGCCATGATCGGCGCCGTGCTTCCCGGCGACGTCAAGATCAAGAAGAGCAAGCTTCGCGGCGTCGTGTCCATGGGCATGAACTGCTCCGCGCGCGAGCTCGGCTTGGGCGGCGACCACTCCGGCATCATGATTCTGCCCGAGGATACGCCCTGTGGCATGCCGTTTGCCGAGTATGTGGGCTCGAGCGACACCGTGCTCGACTGCGAGATCACGCCCAACCGCCCCGACTGCCTGTCCATGATCGGCATGGCCCGCGAGACCGGCGCCATCTTCGACCGTGATTTCCACGTTGAGCTGCCCGCCATCAAGGCGGAGACCGGCCGCGCGACCGACGACGAGCTTTCCGTCGAGATTGCCGACGAGGGCCTGTGCGACCGCTACGTTGCCCGCATCGTGCGCAACGTCAAGGTCGGCCCGTCGCCCGACTGGATGGTCAAGCGCCTTAACGCCTTGGGCGTGCGCCCGCACAACAACATTGTCGACATCACCAACTATGTGATGATGCTCACCGGTCAGCCGCTGCACGCCTTTGACCTGGACACCTTTGCCGAGCGCGATGGTCACCGTCGTGTGGTGGTTCGCGCCGCCCAGCAGGACGAGAAGTTCACGACGCTCGACGGCGAGGAGCGCGTGCTCGACGCCGGTATGGGCCTGATCACCGACGGCGAGCGTCCCGTGGCGCTGGCCGGCGTTATGGGTGGCATGGATTCCGAGATCGAGGACGATACCGTCGACGTGATGGTCGAGAGCGCCTGCTTCAACGCCGGCCGCACCTCGCACACCAGCCGCGACCTGTCGCTGATCTCCGACGCCTCCATTCGCTTTGAGCGCCAGGTCGACGAGACCGGCTGCGTGGATGTCGCCAACGTTACCTGCGCGCTCATCGAGGAGATTGCCAGCGGCGAGGTCGCTCCCGGCTATGTCGACGTGTTCCCCGCGCCCAAGACCATCGACAGCATCAAGCTGCGCCTGGCCCGCGTGCATGCCGTCTGCGGTGCCGACATCGAGCCCGACTTTATCGAGCGTTCACTCACCCGCCTGGGCTGCACCGTCGAGCGCGACGGCGAGGACTTTATGGTTACCCCGCCGAGCTTCCGTCCCGACCTGCCGCGCGAGATCGACCTGATCGAGGAGGTCCTGCGCCTGTGGGGCATGGGCCGCGTGACGGCGACCATCCCGGCTGCCAAGAACCACATCGGCGGCCTGACCCGCGAGCAGAAGCTCACCCGCAAGGTTGGCGAGATCCTGCGCGCCTGTGGCCTCAACGAGACCACGACCTTTGGCTTTGCCGCCCCGGGCGATCTGGAGAAGATCGGCATGTCTACCGAGGGCCGCGGTTGCCCCGTGGTGCTCATGAACCCGCTGGTGGCCGAGCAGACCGAGATGCGCCGCTCGCTGCTGCCGGGCCTGCTGCAGTCCGTGGCCTACAACGAGGCCCATGGCACGCCCAACGTGCATCTGTACGAGGTCGGCAGCCTGTTCCACGGCCGCGAGAACGCCAGCCTGCCCAAGGAGACCAAGTCCGTGGCGGGCGTGCTCTCGGGCCAGTGGAGCGAGCAGTCCTGGAACATGAAGTACCGCAAGCTGCGTTTCTTCTTTGGCAAGGGTATTGTCGAGGAGCTGCTCGCCCAGCTGCGCATCGAGAAGGTCCGCTTCCGTCCCGTCGAGGGCGAGGGCTACGCTTTCTTGCAGCCGGGTCGTGCGGCCGAGGTTCTGTCCGGCGGCACCGTGCTGGGCTGGGTCGGCGAGATCCACCCCGAGGCGCGCGAGGCTATGGGCATTGACGAGGTCGTCGTTGCCTTTGAGCTCGACCTGGACAAGCTGATCAAGGGCGCCCGCAACCA
>CABURR010000067.1 GCA_902493985.1 uncultured Collinsella sp.
GCCGTCGAAGTTCTCGAGGCCGGCGGGCTTGGAAGTCATCTCGAAGCGCACGAAAATGGACGGGCTCGTCTCGTCGGAGTACTCGATCTCGGCCTCGGCCAGCGCGGTGTGGCAGTGCTTGCACCAGTGAACCGGCTTGTGACCGCGATAGATCATGCCCTTATCGAACATGGCCTTGAAGACCTCGATGTCGGCGGCGTCGTGCTGATGATAGAGCGTCAGATACGGGTTGTCCCAGTCGCCGAGCACGCCCAGACGACGGAAACCGGCCTTCTGAAGCTCGATGTTCTCGACAGCGAACTCGTTGCAGAGCTCACGGATCTTGGCCGTGGGGGTCTGGTTGAACTTCTCGGTGCCGAGCTTCTCCTCGACCTTATGCTCGATCGGCTGGCCGTGGCAGTCCCAGCCGGGGACATAGGGAACCTCATAGCCCTGCATCATCCAGTAACGGTTGATCATGTCCTTGGAGATCTTGTTCATGGCGTGGCCGATGTGGATCGGGCCGTTGGCGTACGGAGGGCCGTCGTGCAGCACGAACTTCTTGTGACCCTCGTTCTTCTTCAGAACCTGCTCGTAGACCTTGTTGTCCTGCCAGTCCTTGAGTCGCTTGGGCTCGGACTTGGAAAGACCGGCACGCATGGGAAAACCGGTCTTGGGCAGATTCATCGTCTGCTTGTACTCGTTTGCCACGGTACCCCTTTCATGTCGTGGGCGCGCACGCCCGATGGGCACCAAAAAAAGCGCCCGTCCCTGCAAGCTGGGACGAAGCGCCACAAAACGGGCTGCACGCCCGCAAAAGCTCTTCGCTTAACCACCCAGCTTAGATGCCCTCGCCCGCGTATTCGCGCGCTCGCATCCGTTACTCGGCTGGCCTATATCGACGACCATCTCGGCGATGTCTACTAAGACGAACCTCGCGGCACGTCCGTTGGGACCGCAGCTCCGGGGTGATTTTCATCGGTCGCATGCACGGGTTCTCAGCGCTCCCCGCTCTCTGTAGCATGCGGACGGCCGACTACTCGTCCCCATCAACGCTTATGCGGAGTATGCTAGCACGTTCCGCGCCGGCGAAAAACCCTCAACACTGGTTTTATACGTTCGAAATTTCTCGCGGCTGTGGACCTTCTCTTGGAGCAAAATACCTGAAAGCACTTTATCGAACGAAAGAAGGTTGCTATGCGCACGATTGGAATGAGCGACTACACCGTTGGCGAGGATTGTTTTACCGAGTTGCCCGCCGCACTGGCAGAGTACGGAGCGACCAAGGTCGCCATCATCGGCGGCAAGCGAGCCCTGGCTGCGGCGCTGCCGGGCATCGAGGCTGCGCTGGCAGGCACCGACGTCGAGATTCTGGAGACGCGCGTCTACGGCACCAACAGCACGCGCGCCAATATCGCCAAGGTCGTGAACTCCCCCGCTTGCCAGCAGGCAGACGTGCTTATCGCCTGTGGCGGCGGCAAGGCACTCGACACCGTGAAGACCGCAGCCATCGAGCTCAAGAAGATCGTCTTCACCGTCCCGACGATCTGTTCCAACTGCTCGGCCGCGACCGCCATTGCCGTCGTGTACAACGACGACGGCTCGCTCGAGGGATATTCGTACCCCAACCGACCTGCGCATATCTTCATCAACCCCAAGATTATCGCCGAAGCTCCGGCGGAGTACTTCTGGGCCGGCGTGGGCGATGCCCTGTCCAAGCAGCCCGAGGTCGAATACGCCACGAGCGCCGGTAATTTGGAGCATACCGCCGGTCTTGGCCTGGCACTCGCCCACACCTGCTCCGAGCCGCTGTTTACCTATGGCGTCCAGGGTCTTGAGGACGTGCGCCAGGACCTGTCGAGCGAGGCCGTCAAGCAAATCGCACTCGATATCGTGGTCAATACGGGCTATGTCTCGAACCTGACGAACCAGAACGATTACTACTACAACTCGAGCGTGGCGCACGCATTCTACAACGCCACATGCAGCATTCCGCGCGAGGGCACCTACCTGCACGGCGAAGTCGTGAGCCTGGGCGTGCTCGTGCTGTTCGCCTATACGGGCGATACCGAGAACCTTGAGCACTACGCGGCCTTTAACAAGCAGATGGGCCTGCCCGTGACGCTTGAGCAGGTCGGGCTTTCCGAGTCCGATATCCCGGCCCTGTGCGAGTACGCGCACGCCACCAACGAGTGGAAGCAGGGCAACCCCGAGCCCTTCACCGACGAAAAGTTCGCCGCCGCCATCAAGGCCGCAAACGCCTACGGCCACACGCTCTAGGCCTAGCCCAAAACCACCACAAGGGAGCAGCACCTTTGTGGTGGTTTTTTATTGCTCCAGCATGCTGGGGTCGAACTCGCTAGCCGGGTTCACGCGATAACCGTGGCGGAGCAGTAAATCAACGAAGACGCCGTTGCCCGCCGTAAGGGTGCCGCTGAATGTTCCGTCGTAGATGCGACCCGCGCCGCACGAGGGGCTGCGGTCCTGAAGGATGCACGCGACTATCTCTTCCGGTCCGCCTGCCTGCTCGCACATATCGAGCGCACGTTGGGCACCCAGGCGAAATTCGCGATCAACCGAGATGCCCTCGCAGGTACGGACCTCGCCGTTCACAATCTCGGACGGCTTGCGCGGCGTGGGCAGGCCCCCAAAGACCTCAGGGCACACCAAGAGGACCTCGGTCCCTGTACGCTCGCAGGCCTCGACCAACTCGCGATGATAGTTGTCGAGCCCGTTATACTTGCAGCTCTCGCCCATCAAACAGGCACTCACCACGATCTTCATTTCCATCCCTCTCAAGCAAAACGCCCCATTTGAGTAAGCTGCTCAAATGGGGCGTCGGCGTTTACTGGCTCGGCCGCGGCTTTACTGCTGCTTGGACATCAGCGGATTCTCGCGCGTGAGGAGGTTCATGAACTCCTCACCCGTAATGGTCTCCTTCTTGTACAGATAACGAGCCAGCTCATGGAGCTTAAACTTGTTCTCCTTGAGGATCTGCAGGGCGCGATCGTGCGCGTCCTCGATCAGCTTAGTGACAATCGCGTCCACGCGCTCGGCCGTACCGGGAGCGCAGGTAAGCGACGTGTCCTGGTTGAGGTACGCATTCTGCACGGTACCGAGCGCCATCATGCCAAACTCGTCGGACATACCAAAGCGCGTCACCATGTTGCGGGCGAGCTTGGTGGCCTGTTCGATATCGTTGGCGGCACCGGTCGTCATCTCGCCAAAGATGAGTTCCTCGGCCGCACGGCCGCCGCAGTAGACGGCAAGCTTGTCCAAGACCTCCTGGCGCGTGGTCAGGAAGCGCTCGTCCTCCTCGACCTGCATGGTATAGCCAAGAGCACCGCTCGTGCGCGGCACGATGGTGATCTTGGTAACCGGCGCGGAACCCTTTTGGCGGGCAGCGACGATGGCATGGCCGATCTCGTGGTAGGAAACGACCTGCTTCTCGTGGTCGGAAAGCACCGTGGACTTACGCTGTTGGCCGGCAATGACGACCTCCACCGACTCCTCGAAGTCGTCCTGGGTTGCACGCTTGCGACCCTCGCGAACGGCGCGCAGGGCGCCCTCGTTGATGATATTGGCCAGGTCGGCGCCCGAGGCACCGGGCGTGGCGCGGGCAATCGCGGTCAGATCGATCGGCGGTTGGGTCTTCACGCTCTTGGCGTGGAGCTCGAGGATGTTCTTACGGCCGGTCAGATCGGGCAACTCGACGGGGATGCGGCGGTCAAAACGACCGGGGCGCAGCAGCGCCGGATCGAGACTGTCGGGGCGGTTTGTTGCGGCAAGGACAACGATACCCTTGTGGTTGTCGAATCCATCCATCTCGGTCAGCAACTGATTGAGCGTCTGCTCGCGCTCGTCGTTGCCGCTAAAGCCGCCGCCGTCGCGCTTCTTACCGATGGTATCGATCTCATCGATAAAGACGATACACGGCGCCTTTTCCTTGGCCTGCTTAAACAGGTCACGAACCTTAGCAGCGCCGCGACCGACAAACATCTCAACGAACTCAGAGCCCGAAATGCTAAAGAACGGAACGCCCGCCTCGCCGGCAACAGCCTTGGCAAGCAGGGTCTTACCGGTACCCGGAGGGCCAACAAGGAGAGCACCGCGCGGCAACTTGGCGCCGATCTCCTCATAGCGCTGCGGCTTCTCCAGAAAGTCGACGACCTCCTTGAGAGACTCCTTGGCCTCTTCCTGGCCGGCGACGTCCTTAAAGGTCACGCCCACGTCCTTGGAGGCGATCACGCGCGCGCCGGACTTACCCAGTCCGCCGCCGCCAAAGCCACCGCCGCCAAAGTTCATCGAAGGACCGTCATCACCCATGGCCTTCTTCATGCGGCGGTTGAGCCACCAGCCGATCAGGAAGAAAATCGCCATGGGAAGGATGAGCGTAAGCAGGTAGTAGGTCATCAAACCCGAGTTTTTATCGGGAACGACCGACTCCAGCGAAGCGCCAGACTCAAGCACGCGATCGGTAAAGCCCGCATCGTTCGGCACACCGGTCGTCTTATAGGCGATGTTCTCGTCCTCGCCCTTCTTGGTGTAATAAATCGAGTAATCGTCCGTGTTGTACTCGACCTTGTCGACACTCTTCTTATCGAGCGCTTTGACAAACGTCGAGTAATCGGTCTTCGTAATCTGCTGCGTGTGACCGATGTTGGGGAACAGAACGGTCGAGAGCACGAGGTAGACGACGAAGGCGATGAGCACGTAGAGGATCATATTCCGTCTACGCTTGTTGTCATCCATCTCCATCTGCTTGAACTCCATCTACTGGGGTTAATAATGCTTTCTAGAATACCCAACCCGGACGGCGATAAACCGACGCCGGGCACGAAAAGACAGAGATGGCATCACTAGAAGTCGGCAAGGTTCAAATCTATACGGGCGACGGCAAGGGCAAGACGACGGCTGCGCTGAGGCTCGCGCTGCGTGCCACGGGCTATGGACTTAACGTGCTCATGCTTCAGTTTGCCAAGAAGCTGCACTGCGCCGAACATGATGCAGCACCTCGTTTAGGGCTACGCATCGTACAAGCCGACCGCGACACACCCGAGGCTTGCGCCGCGCAGATCATGGAGCTCGCATGCGAGCAGATATCACAGGTCGACGTTCTGATTTTGGATGAACTCGGCGAGGCCATGCGCCGCGGCTTCGTGACGCGCGAGGATGTCGAAGCGCTGATCGCGATAAAGCCCACCACCACGGAGCTCGTGCTCACCGGCCGGGGCTTGCTGCCCCTCGCGAACCTCGCCGACCTTGTCACCGAAATGCGCCCCATCAAACACTACTTCGACGAAGGACTCCTAGCCCGCCAAGGCATCGAATACTAGCCATTGGGGACGTCCCGAATGGCTAGGCGGTGGCGCGGCCTAGCCAGTTGCCGCTGTGGTGGTAGATGGTGAACATCGTGGCCGTAATGAGCCAGGTTACGGGGTAGACCAGCAGTAGATGCTCGAGCGACGGATCGAAGGGCATGATCGCAAACACCCAGACCACCCTCAAGACAACGGTGCCAAAGATGGTGAGCAGCATGGGCTGCAAGCTCACGCCGGCACCGCGAATGGAGCCCGACGCGTTTTCGATAATCGAGAAGATCGCGTAGAACGGCGCGATGAAATGAAGAATCGTCGTGGTGTACGCCGAAATCGAAACATCGTCGACAAACAGACGCGACAACGGACCCGAGAACACCAGCAGCACGGCAGACAGGCCACCAATGAGCATAAACGACAGCACGAGCGACGTATGGTAGCCCTTGCGCATGCGCTCATAGTTGCGCGCGCCAAAGTTCTGTGCCGAGAACGTGGTGATCGACACGCCGAGCGCCTCGGTAACCATCCAGACAATGCCATCTAAGCGGCCCGAAAGACCCCACGCCGTGGTGACATCGGCACCAAACGAGTTGACCGACACCTGAATCAAAACGTTGGAAATCGAATACGCAGCAGACTGAAAGCCAAGCGGCAGACCACACGAGATCATGCTCTTACAAATGCCAGGATCAATGCCGAGTTTGGACAGCGAAAGCCGCCACGCACCCGGTGCGTGCATCATGCGAATCACGATCATCGTGGCGTTGGAGCAAATGGTCAGCGCCACCGCGATGCCGCAGCCCAGCGCCTCCATATGAAGCACGGCAACAAAGATGACATCCAGCACCGCATTAACAAGGCAGCCGGAAGCGATGATCACAGCAGGCCCGCGCGTGTCGCCCACGGCGCGCAGCAGTGCCGTTCCCATATTGAGCAGCAGCGCCGCAACCATGGCGGCAAAATAGCAACGAGCATAGGCCACGCCCTCGGCCAAAAGTTCATGCGGAGTGTTCATAAGTACCAGCATGGGCTCAACGAACACTATGCCAAGAATCGAGAAAACGATACCGCCCACCAGCGCGAGCGTCATGGCCGTATGGACCGAACGGCTCAGTCGCTCATCATCGTGCTGACCAAAATACTGACCGGTAATGACCGCGCAGCCGGCGCCGACGCCAACGCAAAAGCCAATGCAGAGCTCGGTGAGCACCATCGTAGCTTGAATGCCACCTAGCGCGAGCTTGCCGCCAAACTGACCGACGATATAGGTACCGATAAGCGTGTAGGCCTGCTGAAAAAACGAACTAAAAAAGATGGGAACGCACAGCGACAGCAATTGCTGCCAAATGACACCTTGCGTTACATCGATAGCCGTAGATTTCTTAGCCACACGCCCTCCCCACACGCATAGGTCAAACAGCAAAACAGCAATTTAAAACCAAAGCCAAAACCAGCTTAGCACCGACTGGCAGCGACCGAAACACCCCGAATTAGAGCACGGTGCGGAATAACTGCCTAGTGATACAGCCCCGGCTGGTAGTGATACTCGTTGCTCACGTGCGGGCACAGCTGCCAAAAGGCGACGGCGCTCGCCGCGGCAACGTTGAGTGAATCGACCCCGTGCGCCATCGGAATGCGCACGGCCCGGTCGCAGCCCGCGATGGTCTTGGCGCCCAAGCCGGCACCCTCGGTGCCCATAAAGATCGCCAGGCGATCAACCTCCTGCAGCGCAGGATCGTCCAGCGAAACGGAGTCGTCCGTCAGCGCCATCGCAGCGCACGAAAAACCGGCTTCGTGCAGTGCCGCCAGGCCATCGTGCGGCCACACACGAGCCTCGCTGCCAATACGCGTCCACGGCACCTGAAACACCGTGCCCATGCTCACGCGGGCCGAGCGACGGTACAGCGGGTCGCAGCACGTCGGACTGACCAAAATACCGTCGACATTGAGCGCGGCGGCCGAGCGGAAAATCGCACCCACGTTCGTGTGGTCGACAATACCCTCGAGCACGCACACGCGCACCGGGCGCTCCCCCGCCGCCTCGACGAGGCCACCCAAGAACTCATCAACCGGAATCTGCCGCGGGCGACGAAACGCCGCGAGCGCACCGCGCGTCACGTTAAAGCCCGTCAGCTGCTCCATGAGTTCCATGGAAGCCACGAACACAGGAACCGGACCTGCGCCCTCGCGCACAACCAGGCGCTCAAACAGCGGCATCATCTGGTCGAGCCAGCGTTCGCCCAGAAGAAAGCTCACCGGCTCGTATCCGGCACGCACCGCGCGCTCAATAACCTTGGCACTCTCGGCGATAAAGATGCCCTTTTGCGGCTCTAGCACGCAGCGCAGCTCACGCTCGGTCAGTCGCACGTAGGCATCGAGCCGCTCGTCCTCGAGCGAATCAATTCGCAGAACCTCAACGGCATCAGTCATAGCAGCCTGCCCGCACCCTTCTTTACAGCACATCTATACCAAACGAGGCGACGCTAAGCGCCGCCCCATACATTCAATCAACCCGATAATACCGTTCACGCCAGGCGATTTACGCCTCAACGCGACGATACGTCACGAACTCATAATCGATGCCCTCGTCACCCTCACCGGCGGCAATCGTCGCGACCCCGCTACGCTGCGCAATCTCCCACGCGGGATCGGCGTCCAAGTCGGGAAAGTACGTGTCCACGGGATGGACGCAGTGGTTGTGCGTGACCTCGGCCTCGGCGCAATACAGCAAAAACTGCCGATACACCTCGCCGCCACCGATCACCCAAGCAACGGGCTCATCGGCAACCGCGGCGAGCGCCTCGTCGATGCTATGCACCACGTCGACGCCCTCGACAGCAAAATCCTCGTCGCGGGTAAGCACGATATTGCGACGGTTCTTGAGTGGACGCCCACCGGGAAAACTCAGCAGCGTCTTGCGCCCCATGATGACCGGGCAGCCCTTGGTGCAGGCCACAAAATGGCGCATGTCGGCGCGATTGGACACCACCATGTCGCCCTCGCACCCAATGCCCCAATCGTCACACACGGCAACGATAGCAGATAGCTTACACGTCATGAGCACCACCTACACCGCAATGGGAATGTTCTTGACCTGCGGGCCGTGCTCATAGCCCTCCACGATCAGGTCGTCGGTCGTAAACGCATAGAAATCGTGCACGTCGGGGTTAAGCGTTACCTTAGGCGCCGCAAACTGCGGACGCTCGATAAGCTCGCGGACGATATCGACATGACGGTCGTAGATATGGGCGTCGGCGATCACATGCAGCAGCTCGCCGGGAATCATATCGACCGACTGCGCGACCATCATCAGCAAAATGGCGTACTGGCACACGTTCCAGTTGTTCGCGGCCAAAATGTCCTGGCTGCGCTGGTTTAGAATCATGTTGAGTGTAGGCTTATCGTCCTGCGGGCGCTGCGTGACGTTATAGGTCACGCTGTACGCGCACGGGTACAGGTGCATCTCGGACAGGTCGCTAAACACATAGGTGTTCGTCATAATGCGGCGGCTGTACGGCGTGTGCTTAAGGTCGTACAGCACACGGTCCATCTGGTCGAAATCGCCCTCGGGATAATGGCTCTTCTGGCCAATCTGGTACCCGTAGGCCTTGCCGATAGAGCCGGTCTCGTCAGCCCACTCATCCCAAATATGGCTGTTGAGGTCATGCACGTTATTGGACTTCTTCTGATATATCCACAGGATCTCGTCCATGGCAGATTTGAGGGCCGTGCGGCGCAGGGTGAGCGCAGGGAACTCCTCGCGCAGGTCGTAGCGCGCCGTAACGCCAAAGTTTTTAATGGTATAGGCAGGGGTGCCGTCCTCCCACACCGGACGGACCTTTTGGCCCTCGGTGGTGGTGCCATGGTCCAGAATGTCGCGGCACATGGCTACAAACTGTTGATCAGCCTTGCTCATTGACCCTCCTGTCAGTCGTCTATAAGCGATTTTTATTGTAGCCCAGGCGCACAGTGTCGGATTGGACACTTGGGTCGGCACACGCAATGCACGGCAGCACGGCTCCGCATTCGCAAGCGGAACTCCTTTACCTTTTTCTGACATATGCCAAAAATAGCTTGTGCGCTTCCGCATACGCGCTATCCTATTACTGACATATGTCAAATTTGGAGAGTGTATGGCAGGAAGACGAGAAAAATTACGCCGCGTTGGGATCATCCCCGAATATCGCGGCTTTACCCCTGACGGCCTTGCCAGCGGAGGCGCCATCGACATGACGGTCGACGAGCTCGAAGTCCTGCGGCTGTGTGACCTGGAAGGCCTTAATCAGGAGGCCGTCGCACAGCAGATGGGTATCGCGCGCGCCACGGTGGCGGCAATTAGCAGCCGCGCGCATCGCAAGGTGGCAAACGCGCTGGTCAACGGGCGGGCACTCAGTATCGAGGGCGGCAATATCGCATACTCCCCCATCACCACGACGACGGCCGCATGGCCAGTGAAGGAGGTCGGCACCATGAGGGTGGCAACGACGTACGACAACGGCAACATCTTTATGCACTTTGGCCGCAGCGAGCAGTTCAAGATCTACGACATCCAGGATGGCAAGGTGTTCAACGAGCAGGTCGTAGGCACCGGCGGCACCGGTCACGGCGCCCTGGCGGGCCTGCTTGCCAACGGTGGCGTTGACACGCTCATTTGCGGCGGTATCGGCGGCGGTGCCATCAACGCGCTTATCCAGGCCGGCATCACGGTCTATGCGGGCGCCCAGGGCAACTGCGACGCCTGCGTCGAGGCACTCATTGCCGGCACGCTCGCACAGACCGGCGAGGCCACCTGTGACTGCCACGGCCACGACCACGAGCACGCCCATGAGCACGGCGAGTCCTGCGGCTGCCACGGCCATCACGACCACGACAGGC
>CABURR010000068.1 GCA_902493985.1 uncultured Collinsella sp.
CAAACGCCCCTAAGCGGCAATCTGACGTTCAATCGTCGGTCGCGTACCGAAGTACGCTTCCCTCCTCTTTCACGTCACCTTGCTCGCTTAGGGGCGTTTTCGCTGACTTATGCTCAACCAGCGACGCTTTCGTGGTCCTAAGTAGTCATTGGGGACGTTCTTGTTTGACTAGTCGTTTAAGAACGTCCCCAATGACTATTCGGATTGCTAATTTGTGCGGGTTGTGGTTTTGCGAGCTGCTGGAATTTGAGTTACTGTACATCTGTACGCTAACTCATCTTCGTAGTATATTGCTACCCGCAAAACTCAGCACCATTGTGCCGTGAGGCACTAAAGCGCCTCCGTACAATGGTTGTCGATAGTACGATTCGATTCAACGACAGGATGGATGGTCCAAGCGTGAGTCTCGGCAGCAAACTATCCAACGCAAAGGTATCCTTTGCGATCTTTAAGCGTGACATCAAGCGATTGCTCGTGAACCCCGTCGCCTTGGTGGTTACCCTTGGCGTGTGTGTTATTCCCTCGCTGTATGCCTGGTACAACATCGTGGCAAACTGGGATCCGTACGGAAACACCCAGGGTATCAAGATTGCCATCGCTAACAACGACCAGGGAACCCAAAACGACCTGGTGGGCGAGCTCAACGCGGGCGACCAGGTCGTCGATCAGCTCAAGGAGAACGATCAGTTGGGCTGGACCTTCGTCGACTCGGCGGCCGATGCCAAAGAGGGCGTCGAGAGTGGTGAGTACTACGCCGCCATCGTGATTCCCAAGAACTTCTCCGACAATCTTGTTTCGATGCTCGATGGCAATTACCGCCAGCCCAAGCTTACGTATTACGTTAACGAGAAGAAGAGCGCCATTGCGCCCAAGGTGACCGATACCGGCGCCAATACTATCGAGGAGCAGATCAATTCGGAGTTTGTCTCCACGGTGGGCGAGACCGTGGCGGGCATCGCCAAGGATGCCGGGGTCGATTTAAAGGACAAGGCAACCCAGACTCAGAATTCGTTGGCTGGTTCGGTATCAGAGGCATCCGGTACCTTGGGTGAGGTGCGCGATTCGATTGGCGACATGAATGCCGCCATCGATAAGACGAGCGGTTCCATTGCCTCGGCTGATGCCGCGTTGGCGGGCCTGCAGGGTCAGACGGCCTCTCTAACGCAGGCAATCGCTCAGGGCAATGACCTGCTGGGCGAGGCGCGCGCTACGGCGGGCAACTCTGTCGCCTCGCTCTCCAAGGCACTCTCGGAAGGCAGCCTTGCGCTCACCAAGACGTCAGCCTCCGCGAACGCTGCGATTGGCAAGCTGACGGGCGCGGTCACATCTACGACCACCCGCATCGACAACTCGCTTGAGTCTCTCCAAGCGACGATCGACCACAATAAGGCCGTTATCGGGCACTTGGAAATTCTCGTTAATGACACGTCGACAGGTTCCAAGGAAATTGACGCGCGCATTGTATCGACCATCGATTTGCTCCGCGAGCAGAATGAAAAGCTTCAGAGCATCAAGGACGGTCTGTCTGCGCAGTCGAGCGCCATGGCGAATGACGCCGCGGCTGTCTCGGGCGCCAGCGACGCTATCAATAACGCAATCCAGACCGGTGCGACCAACCTTGGCCAGGCCCAGACGGACCTGGGTCAAAACGCGCTGTCGAAGGCTTCGAGCGCGCTTGATTCATTTGCCGCCGTCTCGGGTGATCTGACGGGAATCGTGTCTGGCCTCACGCCTACTATTGCAAGTGCGCGCGGTACGCTTTCGCAACTCAACGCTACGCTCGGTCAGGCCAAGACCACGCTGTCCCAGACCGATGCCTCGCTTGCCAAGGTCCAGGACAAGCTTGCGACCGCCGCCAACGACATCGCGGCGCTACAGACCTCCGAGTCCATGGGCGAGCTGGCCGGCCTGATGGGCGTCGACGTCGATGACGTTGCAGACTTCATGGCATCTCCGGTCGAGCTGACCTCAAAGTCAATTTATCCGGTCAAGAGCTTTGGTTCGGGCATTGCCCCGTTCTATACCAATCTGGCGCTGTGGGTGGGCGGCTACGTGCTTATCGCCATCTACAAGCTCGAGGTCGACCGCGAAGGCATCGGCAGCTTTACCGCGCGTCAGGGCTACTTTGGCCGCTGGTTGCTCCTGGTGATCCTGGGCGCGTTCCAGGCCATCATCGTTACGGTAGGCGATCTGGTGATCGGCGTGCAGTGCGTCAGCCCGCTGCTGTTCGTGCTGGGCGGCATCGCCATCTCGTTCACCTACGTCAATATCATCTATGCGCTGTCCACCACGTTTAAGCATATCGGCAAGGCTATCGGCGTCATTCTCGTCATCGTGCAGATCCCGGGTTCGTCGGGCATGTACCCCATCGAGATGATGCCCGGCTTCTTCCAGTGGCTGCACCCGCTGCTGCCCTTTACCTACGGCATCAATCTGCTGCGCGAGACGGTCGGCGGCATGTATTCGTTCAACTACCTGTTTAACCTGTGCATTCTGGGCGTGTTCTTGATCGTGGCGCTCTTTATCGGCCTGCAGCTGCGTCCGCTGCTGCTCAACCTTAACCTGCTCTTTGATAAACAGCTTTCCACGACCGGTATGATGATTTGCGAGTCCAACGACCTGCCGCGCCAGCGCTACTCGCTGCGCACGGCCATGCGTGTCATGCTCGATTCCGATTCGTACCGTCGCGAACTGCTCGATCATGCGGTCGCCTTTGAACATCGCTACCCGTACTACATCAAGGGCGGTTTTGCCGCCGTGGTGGGCGTTCAGGTCCTGCTCTTTGTCCTGTCGACGGTTCTCGATATCGACAATAACGGCAAGATCATCCTGCTTGTCATTTGGATCATCTCGGTTATTGCCATCTGCGGCTGGCTTATCAATATCGAATATATCCGTGCGAGCCTCAATACCCAGATGCGCATCTCGGCGCTTTCGGATGAGGACCTTCGTCGCGAGATGCGCGAGCACACGGCCGCCATTCCTGCCGCCCGCCACATGTTTGGTCTCAACGCCAGCGAGCGTGGTGCCAAGGGCGGCGATCAGTCCACGGGCCGCTTGCCGCATATCGGCTCGCACCATAAATCTCAGGGCAGCGACAACACAGCCATAAATGATGGAGATACCGCCCCGTTCGGCAAGCACTCCAAAGGAGGTGAGGCATAAATGAAGAACATCCTGCATCTGTTTAAGCGCGATGTCCAAAACGTGTCTCGCTCCGTGATCGGCATGGTTGTCGTGATGGGCCTCATTATCGTGCCGTGCCTGTACGCGTGGTTTAACATCGCCGGCAGCTGGGACCCGTACGGCAACACCGGCAATCTTAAGATCGCCGTGGTCAATACCGACGAGGGTTACGAGAGCGACCTGATTCCCGTCGAGGTCAACGTGGGCGAAAACGTTACCGCCGCTCTGCGTGGTAACGAGAACTTTGACTGGGTTGTGCTCAACAATCGCGATAAGGCTATCGACGGTGTTAAGTCGGGCGCTTACTATGCGGCCGTCGTAATCCCCAAGAGCTTTAGCTCCGACATGATGACGCTCTTCTCGACCGACGTGAAACACGCCGATATTGAGTTCTATGAGAACCAGAAGGCCAACGCCATCGCCCAGATCGTGACCGAAAAGGGCTCGAGTGCCGTTCAGAGCCAGGTTAACGAGACCTTTACCAAGACCATCACGTCCATCGGTCTTAAGACGGTGTCCAGCCTGCTCGATTACATGAGCACCGATCAAGTGAGCAACTTTATCGCCAACCTGTCCTCGACGCTCGGCGACTCGGTTCAGGACCTGCAGGACATCAAGGCCAGCGCGACTTCGCTTGCGGGCATTTTGAGTTCGACCTCCGATTCGCTGACGTCGGCGGGCGGCCTGCTCAAGCAAACCGGGACCACCGACCAGTCGGTGAAGCAGCTGATGGAGCATGCCGAGAGCGGTATTGCTGATTCCGAGCGGGCGCTCAAGGCGGCCAGCGATGCCATCGATGCGGCGATTGATGGAAGTGCCGGGTCGTTCGACAACGTGTCCACCGAGCTCGCAAAGGCCTTTGACGCCGCGAACCAGCATGTCGATCTGACGGTAGCACAGCTCAACGACGGTGCCGCGTCGCTCAACGCGCGTGCCGATGAGATTGACGCTGCGGCCGATAAGCTCCGCAGCCTTGCCGGCCAGGTGAGTAACGACAAGCTCAAGGAAGGGCTTGAGGACGCGGCTGCAGAGCTGGGCAAAATCGCGACGGAGTACCGCAACAATGCCAAGGAGCTGACGAGCATCGCGACGTCACTCTCGGACAGCATGGCAAAGGTTAACGATGTCCGCGCCGAAACCGACCAGGCGATCGCCGACGCCAAGGCGGGCGTCTCGGGTGCCAAGATCGATTACGACTCCACGTTCTCGGTCAAGGCAAAGGAGCTCAAGAAGACCATCTCGGGCGTTTTGGATTCGCTGAACGGTATTTCGAGCAATCTGGATAGTGCCGTGAGTGGCCTCACCGACGCATCCGGTTCGCTGGCAAAGGGCCTCTCCAAGGCTGCAAAGCTGGTCAACAAGGCTTCTGATCAGCTGGGCGAGGCGTCGGACAAGATCAGTGCGTTTAAGGACGAGCTCGACGGCGCCTTGATGTCGGATGACCTCGCTACGATCAAGACGATGATCGGCAATGATCCCGAGGGTCTGGCCGTGTCGCTTTCCGGCCCCGTCGCGCTCGATCGCAAGCCGGTCTATCCGATCCGCAACTACGGTTCGGCCATGGCACCGTTCTACACGATTCTGTCGCTCTGGGTGGGCTCGATTGTGCTGGCGGCCATGATGAAGGTCTCGGTTGACGATGAGCTTATCAACGAGTTAATCCCCGTGCGCCTGCACGAGATCTACCTGGGCCGCTACCTGTTCTTTGGCGGTCTGGCCCTGCTGCAGGCAACGCTCGTGTGTGCGGGCGACATCCTGTTCTTTGGCATCCAGTGCGACGACCCGCTGCAGTTTGTGCTGGCGGGCTGGGTCGCGAGTCTCGTGTTCTCCAATATCGTCTACACGCTTACGGTTTCGTTTGGCGATATCGGCAAGGCGCTCGCCGTCGTGCTGCTGGTCATGCAGGTCGGCGGTTCGGGCGGCACGTTCCCCATCGAGATGACCGGCCCCGTGTTCCAGGCGATCTATCCGTTCCTGCCGTTCACCCACGGCATCAACGCCATGCACGCCGCCATGGCCGGCGCGTATCATATGGAGTACTGGGTCGAGCTGGGTATCTTGGCGAGCTATCTGATTCCGTCACTGGCCCTGGGCGTCGTCTTCCGCCGCCCAGTCATCAAAGCCAACGACTGGATCATCGAAAAACTGGAATCAACTAAGTTGATCTAGTTCAGCCACGTAAACGCCGTCGGAACATCGAGGTCTTCCAGTTTGACACTTTATTATGCTGGATTGCGATGCAACGCCGGTTGTTGCTACAGTAGCGGGGCGTGCCGGGGGTCCGGTGCGCCCCGTTTTTATTTGACCATGAGGCGGCACGCAGCCATACGCGTGCGGACACCACGCCCAGATTGAGTGTGAGGATGTTCCATGGCCCAATACGCTGCCAACGAAATCGAAAACATGCCCGATAGCCCTGTCGCACGGGAGGACCTGGGCGCCGGCGGCACCTCCCGCGGCGCCGGCGCGCGTTCCCCGTTCTTCTGGAAGGTCTTGCTGCTATCGGTGGCGGTCATCTGGGGCTATTCCTTTACCACCATGAAAGATGCGCTCGACACCATTCCGGTGTTCGAACTGCTCTATATTCGTTTTCTTCCGGCTTCGCTGGTTATGTTCGCCATCTTCCACAAACGCATCATCGCGCACTTTAATGCCCGCAACCTTATCGTCGGACTTGGTATGGGCGCACTTATGTGGGGCGCGTACGGTTTGCAGACGATTGGCCTGGCACAGACCACGGCGGGCAAGAGTGCATTTTTGACGGGTACCTATTGCATCCTCGTGCCGTTTGCGAGCTACGTCCTAAGCGGCGAAAAGCTTACCCGTTACAACTTGGGCGCCGCGTTGCTGTGCCTGGCGGGCATTGGTCTGGTGGCGCTCGATAGCGTCGAGTTCAATGTCGGCGATGTCATCACATTGGGCGGTGCGGTCTTCTTTGCCATCCAGATGGCGGTGACCGCCAAGTATGGCCGCAAGATGGACATCAACGTCATCACGTTTTGGATGTTTGTGGGCAATGGTGTCTTGAGCCTTATCTCGTCGCTGCTGTTCGAGACCCAAGCGCCCGCGTCCGTGTGGACGCCGATCTTTATCTGTGTGATGGCGTTTCTCTCGGTGGGCTGCACGTGTGTGGCTCTGCTCATCCAAAACGTCGGCCTGGCGCATGTCCCGGCCTCGACGGGCTCGCTGCTCCTTTCGATGGAGTCGCCTTCGGGTGTGCTGTTCTCGGTGCTGCTGATGGGGGAGGCGCTCACCTCGCGCCTGCTCGCCGGCTTCGCGCTCATCTTTCTTTCGATTATCTTGAGCGAGACGCATTTCGATTTTTTGCGTCGAAAGCCGCGTCCGCAATTGTAAACAATTTGTTGCGCCGCCTCCCGGGGCGGCATTTTTTATGTGTCGCCCTTAAAGTAGTACCTTGCACTTTACGCTATCAAAGTGCTTGCTGCAAAAACGTTACTGGAGGGCATCTATGGCACCAGCACTGTCCGATCTTCAACCGCAATCAGCGCCCAAGGCCACCGCGGCGGCGCAGACCGCTATCGGTGACGGTCTTGTTGCAGAAGCTCAGGCTTTTGCAGATGAGCTCGCTGCGTGGCGACACGATTTACATCAGATGCCCGAGCTGGGTAATAGCCTCCCGCAGACCTCTACGTATATCCAAGCGCGCCTGACCGAGATGGACATCCCATTTGCTACGCTCGTCGATGGTTCCTGCGTTGTGGGCCTTGTCGGCGCCGGTGCCGCCGCGGCCCAAGGCAATGGCATCTGCACGAATGAGCAGGCCGGTACGGTCATCATGCTTCGTGGCGACATGGACGCCCTGCCCGTTGCCGAGGAATCCGGCGAGCCCTTTGCATCCACCAACGGCTGCATGCACGCTTGCGGTCACGATATGCACGCGACGGCGCTGCTTGGTGCGGCTCGTATGCTCAAAGCGCGCGAGGCAGAGCTTGTTGATGCCAACGCTACGGTTAAGTTGCTGTTCCAGCCGGGCGAGGAAACCTTTGAGGGTGCCCGCGCCGCCATCGCCGACGGTCTGCTGCAGAACCCGCGCCCTCAGGCGGCCTTTGCCATGCACGTTAACAGCCAATCGCCGCTCGGCCTGGTGCTCTATGGGAGCCCGGCGCTTTCGGGCGTGTATGGCTTCCGCATCACGCTGCAGGGCAAGGGCGGCCATGGCTCGAGCCCCGAGATCTGCATCGACCCCATCACGACCGGCGTCCATGTGCACCTGGCGCTTCAGGAGCTCATCGCTCGCGAGGTGCCGGCCGCCAAGGAGGTCGCACTGACCGTGGGTAAGTTTGCCGGTGGCCAAGCGGCCAACGTCATCCCGGATACCTGCGTGCTCGAAGGCACGCTGCGCGGCTTTGATGTTGAGCTCATGGCTCACCTCAAGACCCGCATCGCGGAGGTCGTTAACGGCGTTGCCGCAACATATCGTACGCCGGCGACCATCGAGACGCTTTCGGATGTTCCGCCGCTTGTACTCGACAGCGATATGACTCAGGCGTCGCTTGGCTACGTGGGCGCAGTGCTGCCCAAGGTGGCTTTCTTGCCGCTTTTCCATGCCATGGCGAGTGAGGACTTTGCGCTTATCTCGAGCGAGATTCCGAGTGCGTACTTTACCGTGGGCGCGGCCGTAACCGACACGGACGAACACTTTGCCCAGCACCATCCCAAGGCACGTTTTAACGATGCCGAGCTTCCTCTCGGCGCCGCGGCCTATACCGCCGTCGCTTTGGGCTATATCGCCGACCACCGGTAGCACCCAACCTTGCCTTTCAAGCCTGCGGGCATGGCCGTAAGGCCTATGCCCTTGTCTTTCAAGGCAATCTTGGGCACTACCGGCGCCCGGCGCCGGCTATTCGTTTGTTAAATAAGGAGCAGTATGTCCCAGCAGCGTAAGTTCTTCCCCGGCTGGCTCGTTGTGACCTCCGGCTTCGTGATCATGGCCACGTGCTACACGATTTTCGTCAACTGCATGAGCCTGTTCCAGCCGCTGATCGTCAGCGACCTGGGCATTTCCCTTGCGCAGTACAACATCTCCAATGCCATCTCCACCGTGGTGAGTGTCGTGGGTTCGCTCGTTATCGGCCATGTTGCCGATAAGGTGAGTGGCCGCGTATTGGGCTCGCTCACCGTTATCGCTACCTCGGCGGTGCTTGCCGGCATGAGCTTTGTCGGTGAGCTGTGGCAGGTCTACGTGCTCTTTGCCGTCTCGGGCTGCTTCGCTGTGGCCTCGACCCGTCTGCTCATTAGCCTGGTGACCGCCAACTGGTTTACCGCCAAGCGAGGCCTTGCCATCTCCATCGCACTTTCGGGCTCGGGCTTTGGCGGAGCCATTCTCTCGCCGATCGTGAGCTCGCTTATCGTGAGTGTGGGCTGGCGCTCTGCGTTCCTGGTACTCGCTGCCGTCTGCATTGTGGCGGCACTGCCCATCACGGCCTATTCCTTCCGCACCAAGCCTTCTGAGATCGGCCTTAAGCCGCTCGGCGAGAACCCGGGCGATCCGTCCATCTCGACGGCTGGCGACAAGGACGAGCACACGGCGCCCGAGGTTAGCGTCGGCTGGTCTCGTATCAAGAAGAGCCCGGCGTTTTGGCTGCTTGTCGTTGCCTTCCTCTTTATGGGCTTGGTCAATGGCGCCATCCTGCCCAACCAGGTCACCAACATGACGAGCGTTACCGTCAACGGTGCCAAGATCGTCACGGGCGGCCACGATCCCATGTGGGCGGGTACCGTGCTTTCGGCCTATATGGTCACCGTCGTTATCGCCAAAATTTCGCTCGGTGCGATCTATGACCGCTTTGGCCTGCGCTTTGGCAATATCCTTGGCTCCGTTGCGTGCATTATCGCCTGCGTGGCGCTGTGCTTCCCGACGACGGACCTCGGTCCTATAGTCGCCGCTGTGAGCTTTGGTATCGGAACGTGCATGGGCACCATCACGCCCACGATCGCGGCTTCCAAGCAGTTTGGCATGGCCGACCTTGGCAAGGTCACGGGAACCATCACCTCGCTCGAGATGGTCGGCGGCACCGTAGGTGCCATTGTCTCGGGCGTGCTGTTCGATGCCACGGGCTCCTTTGCGAGCACCTGGATCGTGTGCCTGGCGTGCTCCGTGGTCATGCTCGTGTTCCTGCTGGCATCCGAGCCCATCGCCGCCAAGCTGCGCGCGAGCGTGGCGGGGGAGTAGACGTCCGTCGCTCTTTTCTGTTTGCCCTGTTCTGTCCGTGGCCGCCTTGGAAGCCGAATGGATGCTCGTACCATCATTCGGTTTCCAAGGCGGCCACGGGCCTACGAAATGGTCCCTTTTCCTCCGTCCCCAACAGATCACGTGATCCGAAGGGGACGGAGGAAAACGGATCACAAACAGCGGCGGCGCGTCTGGCCGAACGAGTCCCCATACCCTCGTTCGGTCAGACG
>CABURR010000069.1 GCA_902493985.1 uncultured Collinsella sp.
CGGAAACCTTCCTGCTTAAGGAAGGCATTGCGAAATGACAACGTTGTCATTTCGTTAATGACAACGTAAGACATTTTTGGAAGAGCAACAAGGATATACGGGTGAGCGGTCGATATTGTCCGGTAAACGGTTGATTTGTCAGTCGGGCAGGTAGTGTATGCTAGAACTCAAAAAGCAAGCGATGCAAAACCGACTGGAGAAGTAGTGGCAACGATGGACAAGAAAAATGTCTCAATGAACGATGTGGCGATTGCTGCGGGTGTTTCTCTCAAGACGGTTTCGCGTGTGATCAACGAGCCCGATAGCGTGCGAGAGTCGACACGCGATAAGGTTCATTCGGCCATGGAGGCGCTCGGGTTTCGAGCCAACTTTGCCGCGCGTTCGCTCAAGTTGGGCCGTTACGGGTGCATCGGCGTCGTGCTGTTCCACTTGTCGGGCGGTGCCGTGGACATGATCGACGGTATCGCCGATGCCGCCGAAGAGCGAGGCTTTGCTCTTACGATGATCAAAAAGCGGGCGGGGGAGAAGATGACCCTTGCCGAAGCGGCGCGTAGGATGTCGCAGCTCCCCGTCGACGGCATGATTTTCAACCTGCGCCAGATGGTCGATGACTTTGATACCTTTGAGGCGCCGAAAGACCTCAAGACGGTGATTATCACACCGATGGAACATCCTACCTGCTCTACCGTCAGTGACGACCAAGAGGGCGGCGCGCGCATGGCGTGCGAGTACTTCTTGAACCACGGGCACAAGAACGTGTACTTCGTCTCTGGTAAGAAAGAGTCACTGTCGAGCCAGTGCCGTATGAAAGGTTGGCGAGCGGCACTCGAGGCACGTGGCATTGAGCCGCCCGAGCCTCTGCAAGGCGATTGGAATGCGGATAGTGGCTATGCCGCGGGCCTTGTGCTTGCCGATAAGCCCGATTGCACGGCGGTCCTCGCTGCTAACGACTGCATGGCAAACGGCGTGATGATGGCTCTACGTGACAAAGGGCTCAATGTGCCCGACGACGTGTCCGTGATCGGCTTCGACGATGAGCTCTACAAGACGATTCCCAACTCGATTCTGACGTCGGTGAAGTTTCGCCACCGCGAACTGGGCATCCGTGCGCTTAACGAGGTCGTCGCAGGTCTGGAAGCCCCGAGCTCCAGAAGTCGTACGCTCGTCTCGGGCGTGTTGGTCGAGCGTTCCAGCGTAAGGGATCTGCGGGCGTAGACGTGCTCGGCCTGCTCGTCTAAATCTGTAACAGGTGGGACCCGAAAACTCGACTAGGTGTTATAGATTTAGACAATTCGGCCCGGCTTATTCCGTTTGTCTCGATCTGTAACAGTTAGGAGTGAAATGACCAGCCAGGTGTTACAGATCTAGATTGATTGGATTGACCCATCTGTTTGTCTCGATCTGTAACATCTAAGCGGTCAAAAGCGGTCTACATGTTACAGATTGAGATTTTTGGCTTGGCCTGTGCGTTCACCTCGATCTGTAACAGCTGGGACCCAAAAACTCGGCTAGATGTTACAGATTAAGATGAACAGGAGGACGGGTGCGGTCTAAACAAAATGGCCCGCGCATCACGCATCGATGCACGGGCCATTTTTTTTCTGCGAGCGGCAGGTGGCGTCAGCGTCTTATGCCTCGAGGTTTTCCTCGATCCAGGCGACGGCACCCTTGGGATCCTTAGTGAGGTCGATGTACTGTTTGCCCTTGGGCGACAGCAGCGTGATGCCCAGGCGGTCGGTGTCGGCCTTCATCTCGTTGTAATAGGTGCGAACCTGCGGAGCCAGGACGATGACGTTGTACTGGTCCATGATGGCGTAGTGGCTGCCGTAGGCACCGGCGTTGGCGGTAATGTCGATGCCCAGCTCGTCGGCGCCTTCCTTAAGCGCGTTGGCGAGCAGTGCAGAGGTGCCGGCGCCAGCGCACAGAACCAGAACCCTCAGATCCTTGCCCTTAAGGGCGGACGGAGCTGCGGAGGCCTCAGTGGCAGAAGCGGTCTCGACAACAGGAGCCTCAACGGCGGGGGCGGCAGCGGTCTTGACGGCCTTGGTCTCCTCGCCCTCTTCTTCGGCCAGGGTCTCGGCCTCCTGCTTGCACAGGACGTTGTCGTAGGCCTTGCAGAACGGGTAGTAGATTAAGAAGTCAACGACCAGCAGGACGACAACCAGGACCAGAGAGATCGGCTGGAAGTTGGTGTCGATGAAGGTGCCGATCGGTCCGGGGAGTGCCCACGGCATGGCATAGATAAAGCCGTTCATGCCCAAAAAGTCGATGAAGAACTTACCAATGAGGACGTTGGCCACGGGGGCAAACAGGAACGGGATCAGGAAGTACGGGTTGAGGATGATGGGCGCGGCGAACAGCAGCGGCTCGTTGACGGCGAACATCACGGGTACGACAGAGGCTTTGCCGACGGCCTTGAGCTGCTTGGAGCGCATAAAGAGCAGGAAGATGATCGGGACAATGAACGTGGCGCCGGTGCCGCCGAGTTCGCCGATGTAGTTACCGAAGTTCTCGGTCAGGGCGAGGGCGGGGTGACCGCCGGCCTGCAGCGTGGCGAGGTTGGTGGTGATGTTGCCAAACAGCGCGGCGTTGAGGGCAGGCTTAACGACCGAGGGGCCGTGGATGCCCATGAACCAGAACAGCGGGATCATGAACCAGATGAGGGCGAGGCCGGCGTAGGAATCGGCAGCGGCGAACAGCGGGCTCACCAGCGTGGAGATGACGTTGGCAAACGGGACGGCCAAGCAGGTGCGGCAGATAACGTCGATGACGGCGACAAACAGGATGGAGAAGCTGAAGGCGAAGATGTCGCGGAAGTTCTGGGCGATGGCGCCGGGGACTTCTTTGGGCAGCTTGATGGTGATGTCTCGCTTAATGCAGAAGGCATAGATGTTGACCGTGGCAAATGCGGCGACAAAGGAGCTCAGTAGGCCCTTGGTGCCCATGTTGTCGGTAAAGAACACCGAGACATCGGCGCCGTCGATCTTGGCACTCGTCTGGGTAACGGCCAAGATGAGCATAGCGCACATGGCGGCGACCATGGTGCTCGTGGCGTTGATGGCCTTGCCGGCAGGCATGCGGCGGTTCTTGGAGCCGGTCAGCGCGCTTGCGGTGGTGCCGGCGACCATGATGCCCACGACGCCCATCGTGAAGTTGTAAACCTTGTTGCAGAAGTTCACGACGTCGACGTTCCACCAGTCGGGCAGCGTAAAGCCGCCGACCGTGGCGACAACGCCCGGCAGGGTCGAAATAAGCAGGAAGACAGAAGAAGACAGGATGATGGGCATTGCTGCCAAAAAGCCGTCTTTAATGGCCTGAAGGTAGATGTTCTTAGAGACCTTGTCGAAGTACGGCTGACCTTTCTCCAAGAACTTAACGATCGATTCCATAGTTCACGCTCCTCTTTGCATGAAATCTTAATGGCATGGACGTTGAAAACCTATATGGTCTCCCGCTTGCTAAAAGCCCGGGTGCAGGCGGGGCCGGTCCCAGGGGGAGAGAGGGGAGCGGCTGGGTTTGTATCGCATAGGGCCGCTCCCCTCTCGGGGGAAAGCGAGGCGATGCGCTACTGCGCGTCCGCCATAGTGTCGGCGAGCTCCTTGTACCAGAGTGCCGACTGCTTGATGTAGCGTTTTTGCGTGTCGAAGTCGATGTAGAACAGGCCGTAGCGCTTGTTATAGCCATTGGCCCACGAGAACTGGTCCTGCAGGCTCCAGATAAAGTAGCCCTGGACGTCGACGCCCTCGGCGCGCGCCTGGAGCACCTTCTCCATGTGCTGGTCGACAAAGTCGATGCGCTCGGGATCGGCGACGATGCCGTTTGCGTCGGGCTCGGGGTCCTTGTGGCCCAGGCCGTTTTCGGTGATATAGATGACGGGGAGGTTGGGATAGGTGGCGCTGATGCGCTTGAGCGTGTCGTAGAGGCCTTGCGGGTAGATGAGCCAATCCCAGTCGGTGGTGGGGATACCCGGCATATCGACCTGCTGCCCGACGCCCTTAAACTTAAAGCACGAGGTGCCCTTGTCTCCGGTGCCGTTAAAGCTGTTGGTGGACTCGCCATCGTAGGCGGCGATAAACGCCGACTGATAGTAGTTGAGGCCGAACATATCGTTGCGGGGCGCCGCCTTGGCGAGCTCCTCCATGTCGCTGTCCTCAACCGTAAGCGTGGCGTTGTTGGCACGCAGAATCTCGTTGATGAGTGAGAGGGTGCGCGCGGAGTAGTGACCCAGGAAGGCGCCGTCCATGATGAAGTCGGTGTAGAAGGCGTTGTACAGGTCGGCGGCGTGCTGGTCGGCGGGCGAGTCTGTGGCAGGATATGCCGGCGTCAGGACGTTGACCATGCCAATGCGTCCGCCCAGGTGCTCGGTCTCGTCAAGATCCTTATACAGGTTGACGGCGCGGGCGTGGGCAACGAGCTCGTTGTGCTGGCTCTGGATGCCGCTCGTCACATCAAAGTGATGGTTGGGCGGGAAGTTGCCTTGGATGTATTGGGAGTGCGAGAGGCTGATGAGCTCGTTGATGGTGAACCAATTCTTGACCTCGCGGAACTCGCGGAAGCAGAACTCGGCATAGCGCACATAGGCGTCGACGGTCTTGCGGTTGAGCCAGTCGCCCTGGTTGAACAGGGCGGCGGGGGAGTCAAAGTGATGCAGGGACACATAGGGCTCGACGCCATACTTTTTGCAGCAGGCGAACAGCTCGTGGTAGTGCTTAACGCCCTCGGCGAGGGGCTCGGCATCGTCGCCGTTGGGGAAGATGCGGGTCCAGGCGATGGACACACGGATGGCGTTGAGTCCATGCTCGGCAGAAAGGCGGATATCCTCCTCGTAGCGGTTGTAGAAATCACTGGCCGGGTCGGGCAAAAAGCGACCCTGGGCGACAAGGTAATCGTCCCACATGGTCTTACCCTTGCCTGCCACCTTCGTGGAACCTTCCGTTTGGTACGCGGCGGTTGCGGCGCCCCAAACAAAGCCCTTCGGCAGCTGCTGTACGCGGTTTAGCAAAGACATATGCATACACCCTCTCGTCTCGCTGTTCGATATTGTGCGTTTGCGCTCAGGAGGCTCCCTGGTTAGCGTTCAGCGGTGAAAAAGCCCGATAAACACTATCTTAAAATGATTAGAACCAAAATGAGCACGTGAACATTTGACAATGAGCACGTTAACATCCGGCTGGGATGTATAGAAACAAAACAACTTCAAACAGCCGCGAACGGTTGTATTTGTTCGGTAAGCGGTTTTGATTGACAGAAGTTTTCATGTTGTGGTATATGGCTCGGGTATCATGAGCACGTTATCAATGTATGTACGATGCGCCATGGGCGCGGGGAATAGTTGGGAAGCAGGTTAGCGTGGAAGGCATGGCTCAGCAGACAAGGAATGGTCATTCGGCGAGCGCGGCAGAAGTTGCGGCGCTCGCTGGCGTGAGCCGCCAGACTGTGTCTCGCGTGGTCAACGGTATGCCCAACGTGACGGAAAAGACGCGCAAGCGTGTGCTGGCCGCCATGGAAGAGCTGGGCTTTCGTCCCAATTTTGCTGGAGCGGCGTTGCGCGGCGGGTCGTATCGTTCTATTGGCCTGTGCATGTACAACATCACACGTGTCGGTAACCTGGCGACGCTCGAGGGTATCATGCAAGCGGCGCGCGAGCACGATTTTGCCGTCACTATGATCGAGATGGGCGGCGACAAGCCCTATACACTTGCCGATGCCTCGCGCCGCATGGTCGAGCGACCCGTCGACGGCATGATTCTCAACATGAACCGCATGGCTCCCGATTTTGAGGAGTTTGTTCCCCAGCCGGGAGTGCGAACGGTCATCCTGTCCATGTATGCGCATCCGCGCTGCACGACGATCGACTCCGACCAGTATGGTTCGTGCGAGCTGTTGACCAATTATCTGCTGGAACATGGTCACTCGAATATGCGGTTTGTGGCGGGTCCGGAAAACTCGATTTCCTCGCGTTTTCGTGAGGCCGGTTGGCGCGATACGCTGGGTCGTGCTCATGTCGATGCCGCTCCGATGCTGCGTGGCGATTGGAGTGCGGACAGTGGGTACGCCATGGGCGAGCGGATTGCGGCCGAGGTGCTTGCCGGCGGGTCGCAGGCGCCGACTGCCGTGCTTGCGGCAAATGACCAGATGGCGCTGGGCGTTATCGCCGCGCTCGAGAACGCGGGCCTGTCCGTGCCCGACGACGTGAGCGTGGTTGGTATCGACGACGCACTCGAGGGACTTGTTCCTCACAATCGGCTGACGACGCTGCGATTTGATTTGCGCGGTGTCGGTAAGCTTGCGTTTGAGGCGGCGATTGGAGAGAGCTCGTCTATCGAGGCGATTCATGTGCCGAGTACGCTGGTCGAACGCTCGACTGTTAGGGACATACGGGGTTAGGTCCTACTCCGTTTGTCTCGATTTGTAACAGGTAGACGGTCAAAAGCGGGCTACGTGTTACAGATTTAGATTCTTCGGAAAGAGCAATCCTGTTCGTCTCAATCTGTAACAGCTAGGACCAAAAAACTCGGCTAGATGTTACAGATCGAGACAAACGGCTCCCGACCAGCCCAAAAACAAAAAGACCGGGGGCGGCGCGCCGTGTGACGTGCCGCCCCCGGCTGAGAAATGGGGACAGGTTGTGTGAGCGGGCAACCCCGCCAGCCACTAGTCCAGACGACGGGTCTGCGCCACGTGCTTGTACCAGTAGGCGCTTGCCTTGGGCGTGCGCTTCTGGGTTTCAAAGTCAACGTAAAAGAAGCCGTAACGCTTGTTGTAGCCATTGGTCCAGGAGAACTGATCCTGCAGGCTCCACAGGAAGTAGCCGCCCACGTTGACGCCCACCTCCATGGCCTTGAGCAGCCAACGCAGGTGCTGCTCGATGTAGTCGATGCGCGGCTGGTCGTCCACAAAACCGTCCTTGTAGGGGTCCTTGTAGCCCATGCCGTTCTCGGTGATGAAAATCTGCTTGTAGTTGGGGTAGCGCTGCTTAATGTAGACGAGCAGATCGAACAGGCCCTCGGGATAGATGATCCAGTCCCAGTCGGTGGTGGGGATGCCAGGCTTGTTCACATGCTCGCCAATACCCTTAACGCGCCAGCGGCCAGTGCCCTTCTCGCCCGTACCGTTGTGGTGCAGGTCGTTCTCGCCGTCGTAAGCCTTCAAGAAGCGGCACTGGTAGTTGTTAACGCCCAGGTAGTCGTTGTAGAGCGCGGCCTCGCGCATGATTTCCAGATCCTCGTCTAGGATCTCGATGGTGCCGCCCGAGACGGCAGCCAGGCGGTTGGCGCACTCGAGGGTGTCGGGCGCATAGTCGCCGCGGAAGGTGGCGTCGAGCAAGAACTGGTTTTGCAGCACGTGCTCGTTGTTGGCGGCTTTGATGTCGGCGGGGTCGTTCTCGTTGAGCGGGTACTTAAACTCCAGCGACTGGATGACGCCGATTTTGCCCTTAAAGCCGCCGTTGTGGAAGGCCAGCACGGCCTTGGCGTGGGCGAGCATCATGTTGTGCTCGCACTGGAAGGCCTCGGCCAGATGCGCCTTGACGCCACCGGGGAAGGTGCCCTCGATGTAGGTGTTGGAGGCGTCGGCCCAGATCTCGTTAAAGGTGAACCAGTAGGTCACCTGGTCGGCGTACTCCTTAAAGCAGAAGGTGGCAAAGTCCACAAAGGCGTCGATGGTCTCGCGGTTGAGGAAGTCGCCCTTCTCAAAGAGGGGAAGCGGCGTGTCAAAGTGATGCAGCGTGACGAACGGCTCAACGTGGTGCTTGTGGCACTCGGCGAAGAGATCGTGGTAGAACTGGACGCCCTCGGGGTTGATTTCGCCGGTGCCGTTGGGGAAGATGCGGCTCCAGGCGATGGAGAGGCGAATGCCGTTGATGCCGAACTCCTCGCACAGCTCCAGGTCGACGGGGTACTGGTTGTAGAAGTCCGAAGCGGGATCGGGGGAGAAGCGCCCCTGAGCCTCCAGAAAGTCGTCCCAGGCAACCTTGCCCTTACCGTGAGTGCGGGTCTCGCCCTCTACCTGGTAGGCAGCGGTGGCGCCGCCAAAGACAAAGTCCTCGGGAAACTGCGCGGGCGGGTTGGTGACGCTAGCAGGATTAACGGACATGATGATCCAATCGTCTAAATCGAAGGGCCAGCCGGTCTTGGATGGTCGGCTGGCCCTGGGCGTTACTTACTTCGAAAGTTGCTCACTCACGAAGGCGAGAGACTTGTCGCCGTTCTGGGAGAGCTCGATGTACTGCTTGCCACGGCAGGCGACGCACTTGTTGCCCACGCGCTCACAGTCCTTCTGCAGGTCGGCCAGGTAGCTTGCGGCCTGCGGGGCCAGGACGACCAGGTCAAAGTCGGGGAGCATGTCCACGTGGTTGCCATAGGCCTCGGCAGCGGTCTCGAGGTTAATGCCGCGCTCCTTGGCGGCCTTGGCCAGCGCGTTGGCGAGCAGGCCCGAGGTTCCGCCGCCCTGGCAGAGCACGAGCACGCGCTTGCCGTTGAGGTCGCTGGCGGTCGTTGTCTCGGCAGCGGGTGCTGCGGAAGCGGCGGGGGAGTCGGCCTTCACGGCCTCGGCAGCAGCGCCGGCGGCAACGCTCTTGGCGTCAGCCTTGCCCTGGAAGGCATCGTTGAGCTTGGCGGCCTTCTCGGCGTTCTTGGCGGCGAGCTCCTCCTGGGAGATCTCGGCCTCCTCGGCGCACTTCTGGGCGTCATAGGCACGGAAGAACGGGTAGTACAGAACGAAGTCGACGACCAGGATAAGGGCGAGCATCACAAAAGCGAGCGGCTGGAAGCCCAGGCCCATGATGGTGCCGATGGGGCCGGGGACGGTCCAAGGCAGGGTGTACATAAAGCCGTTCATGCCCAAGAAGTCGATAAAGATCTTGAGGATCCAGATGTTGGCGATCGGGGCAAAGACAAACGGGACAAAGAAGACGGGGTTGAGCACGATGGGCGCGGCGAACAGCAGCGGCTCGTTGACGGCAAAGCAGACGGGGACGATGGCGGCCTTACCGACGGCGCGCATCTCCTGAGACTTGGCCAGGAAGCAGAACATAAAGACCAGGACGAGCGTGGCGCCGGTGCCGCCCATGCAGACGACGAAGTACTGGGCACCCTGGGTCAGGACAGCGGAAGCGTGCTGGCCGGCCTGGAACGCAGCCAGGTTGTCGGTCATGTTGGCAACGAGAGCGGCGGCGATGGCGGGCTCGACGATCGAGGGGCCGTGGACGCCCACGAACCAGAAGAGGCTCATGGCGCCGTAGATCACAGCGAGGCCGATGTAGCCATCGGCAGCGGTGAACAGGGGCTGGAACACCTGGATGACACCCTGGGCAAAGCAGAAGCCAAAAGCAGCGCGGAAGACGATGTCAAAAACCCAAAAGACGGTGATGCAGACGGAGAAGGGGATGATGTCCTTAAAGGTCTGCGAGATGTTGGGCGGAACCTGCTCGGGCATCTTGACGGTGATGTTGCGCTTAATGAAGAACTTGTA
>CABURR010000070.1 GCA_902493985.1 uncultured Collinsella sp.
ACGGCGGGAACGGAAAACGTCGCTCGTCCCGATACGCCCGATTCGCGCTGCGGTTGGATCGACGATGATACCGACCTGCATGTTTGGGAAAACTTAGGCGTGCGCGGCGTGTGGGAGCGCTATGTCGATGACTGGTGCCGTGCCTGCGAGAGCCCGCTCAACTTTGATGTAATGGCTCACCCCGACCTGGTCATGCGCTTTTCGAAGGAAGGCTTTGCGCCCGACTTTGACCCCGCACCGTTTTGGCAGCAGATGGCCGAATGCGCCCACGATACGGGCCGCCGCATTGAGGTCTCGACCGCCGCACCGCGCAAGGGCCTCGACGACTACTACCCCGCAACCGGTCTTTTGCGCTGCTTTGCCCATGCCGAGGTGCCGATCACTTTTGGCTCGGACGCGCACCGCGCCTGCGACATCTGCTGGAACATCCGTGAGGCCCAGGCACACGCCTACGACTGTGGCTACCGAACCTTCGACATCCCCCACCCCACCGGCGAATGGGAATCCACACCCCTCGCCTAACTAGTCGTTTAAGAACGTCCCCAATGACTAGTGGCGGCGGGCGTTGAGTTCGCCAGCCAGCTCGTCGAGGGTGATGCCGTAGCGCTCAAGCGTCACGAGCAGGTGGTAGA
Organism: uncultured Collinsella sp.; assembly: GCA_902493985.1. Classification (GTDB taxonomy): domain Bacteria; phylum Actinomycetota; class Coriobacteriia; order Coriobacteriales; family Coriobacteriaceae; genus Collinsella. The sequence goes on from CABURR010000070.1 coordinate 633, forward strand.
CCAGGTCGCCGGCCTCGTAGCGGATGTGGTCGTGATCGTTATCCTTGCAGGCCATGATCACCTCGCTTGCCTCCTCGGCAAGCTTCTTGAGCAGCTCGTCCTCGACGTCGGTCAACAGACGCGCGGTATAGCTCTCCTGCGGCGATGCGTCGCGACGGCCGTGAATCACCTCGGCCAGACCTGTCAGCGTCTCTCCGATATTTCCATCCTGAACGTTTGCGGTGCGCACACCCATAGTTCAATCCTTTCTGGTGGCCAAGCGCCTAGTCGAGCGCCCGCCCTACGCGAGTTTCTTAAAGAAGCAGGTACGGTTGCCGGTATGGCAGGCCGGACCCGGCGAGTCGACCTTGACCAGCAGCGTATCGCTATCGCAGTCGGCCCAGAGCTCCTTGATCTCCTGCATATTGCCGCTCGTCGCGCCCTTGTTCCAGAGCTCCTGGCGACTACGGCTCCAAAACCACGTGGTACCGGTCTTGAGCGTCAGCCCCACCGATTCCTCATTCATCCAGGCAACCATAAGCACCTCGCCGGTGTCATACTGCTGAACAACACAAGGAATCAGCCCACGGGCGTCGTACGTAAGATCAGCCGCGGTTGTCACCTGTTCCATTTAGAAATCCAATCTCACGGGAATTCCCTGCGATGCCATATATTCTTTGACTTCGCGGATGCTGAAGGTTCCAAAGTGAAAGACGCTTGCCGCCAGTACGGCGTCAGCCTCGCCCTCAATCACACCCTCGGCAAAATGCTCGAGCGTGCCCACGCCGCCGCTCGCGATGACGGGAATCGGCACCGCGCGCGCCACGGCGCGGGTGAGCGCCAGGTCAAAGCCGGCCTTGGTGCCGTCGCGGTCCATACTGGTCAGCAAGATCTCGCCGGCGCCGCGACGAGCCGCTTCCTCGGCCCACGCCACCGCGTCGATGCCCGTGGCGTTGCGGCCTCCTGCGGTAAAGACTTCCCACTTGTCGGCACCAGATGCGCTGGGCAAACCGACGCGCTTGGCATCGATCGCCACGACCACGGCCTGGCTGCCAAACGCCGCGGCAGCCTGGCTAATCAACGACGGGTCGCGCACGGCCGCCGAGTTGAGCGACACCTTGTCGGCACCAGCGGCAACCATGGTGCGCATGCCCGCCAGGTCGCGAAATCCGCCGCCCACGGTATAGGGAATAGCCAGCTCCTCGGCCGCATGCGCCGCCATCTCGATGGTCGTCGCGCGGTTATCGCTCGTGGCGGTAATGTCCAAAAATACGACCTCGTCCGCACCTTCGCGGTCGTAGGCGCGCGCCAGCTCCACCGGATCGCCCGCATCGCGCAGGCTCACAAAGTTGACGCCCTTGACCACACGGCCGTCCTTGACGTCCAGGCAGGGAATCACACGTTTGGTAAGCATGGGCTACTCCTCCCCTCGGGCGGCGGCCAGCGCCTGTGCCAGCGTAAAGTTGCCCTCGTAGAGCGCGCGACCGGTAATAGCACCTTCAATCGCGCCCTCACCCACTGCGGCCAGCGCACGGATGTCGTCGAGCGTCGAGATGCCACCCGATGCCACGACAGGAAAGCCCGCGACCTTGGCAACATGGCGATACGCCGCCACATCGATGCCCGTCTGCATGCCATCGCGCGCGATGTCGGTATACACCAGATGCTTAAAGCCCAGCTCGGAAAGCTGCGCCACGGCATTGTCGAGCGCCACACCCGCGCCGTCGCGCCAGCCGTTCACCTTGACCTGGCCGTCGCGTGCGGCAATGTCAGCCACCAACAGCTCGCCAAAGCCTTGGGCCGCCACCTCGGCAAAACCAGGCTCGGTCACGAGCACCGTGCCCAGTGCGATGCGGCGAGCACCGTAGCCGGCCAGCTCGTCGATACGTGCAAGCGAGCGAACGCCGCCGCCCACGTCCACGGACAGACCGTCGACGCCGCAGATGGCCTTAATCGCCGCCGAGTTAGCAGCGCATGTGTTCTCGTCCTCGCCAAAGGCAGAAGACAGGTCTACGACGTGCACCCAGCTTGCGCCCTGCTCGGCAAACGAGCGGGCGACTGCCACAGGGTCGTCGGAATATACCTTGCAGCGGCTGCGGTCGCCGCGCTCCAGGCGCACGACCTTGCCGCCGATCAGATCGATTGCGGGAAACAGGATCATCGGCCGGCCTCCTCGACGATGTTGACGAAGTTCTTAAGGATGCGCTGACCCAGCGCGGAGGATTTCTCGGGATGGAACTGGCAGCCCCACACGTTGCCGTGGCGCACGATGCACGGGAAGCTCCGCGTATAGTGCGTGCGCGCCAGCACATCGGCGGCATCGGCGTCGTCGGCCACCGCGTAGCTGTGGGTGAAATACATGTTGGCACCCTCGGCAAAACCGGCAAGCAGCGGATCGGCCGCACCGGCGGGCGTCATGTGCACCTGGTCCCAGCCCACGTGCGGCACCTTCAGGCGACTCGATTTCAAGCGCGTGCACGAGCCACGCATAATACCCAGGCCATCGACCCAGGGACCGCCAGCCTGCTCGGGGGTGTTGCCATCGGCAACCGCGCCCTCGTCCGCAGGCACGCCCTCGTTGCCGCGCTCAAAAAATAGCTGAAGGCCCAGGCAGATACCGAGCAGCGGAGTTCCGGCGGCGACGGCATCGAGCGCCGCGTCCGCCTCGCCGCTCTGGCGCATAAAGGCGATCGCGTCATAGAACGCGCCCACGCCCGGGATGACCAGGCCGTCGGCATTGCGGATCTGCTCCGGATCGTCCGACGTGCAGGCGGCGGCACCGGCGCGCGCAAGCCCGCGCACGACGCTCGACAAGTTGCCCTTGTGGTAGTCGATCACCACGATCTTCGGTTCGCCCACGCGACCCTCCTTTTCCCCATTCAAAACCTGTCCCTTTTTGGCAGGTTACAGTGAACCCTTGGTGCTGGGGATGCCCTGCACGCGGGGATCGAGCTCGCAGGCGTGGCGCATCGTGCGGCCCACGGCCTTAAAGGCGGCCTCGATAATGTGATGCGAGTTGCCGCCCGCCAGCTCGCGCACGTGCAGCGTGAGCTTGGCGTCGCGCGCAAAGGCGTAGAAGAACTCGACGGCCAGCTCGGTATCGAAGCTGCCCACGCGCTCGGTCGGCACGGGCAGCTCGCAGTAGGCCTGCCCGCGGCCCGAAATATCAACAGCAGCCATCACAAGTGTCTCGTCCATGGCGATCGCCGCGTCGGCAAAGCGCGTAATGCCCGCCTTGTCGCCCAGCGCCTGGCAAAACGCCTCGCCCAGCACAATACCCACGTCCTCGACGGTGTGGTGCGCATCGACCTCGACGTCGCCCACCGCGTGCACCGTCAGATCGAACAGACCATGGCGGCCAAAAGCGTTGAGCATGTGGTCGAAAAACGGCACGCCGGTCGAGATGTCGCACACGCCAGATCCGTCCAGGTCGAGCTTTACGACAATGTCGGTCTCGCCCGTCTTGCGGGTCACCTCGGCATAGCGGTCCATCTACATCTCCTCCTTCACCAGCGCGGCAAACGCGGCCAGCACCTCGTTGTTTTCCTGCGGGGTGCCCACGGTAATGCGCAGGCAGTCCGCGAGCCCCGGCGCGTAGCTAAAGTCGCGCACCAAAATTGAATACTCGTCGCGCAGGCGCTCGCGCACGTGCGTGGCATGCGGCGTGCGCACGAGCACAAAGTTCGCCGCGCTCGGCCACGCCTCCACGGGCAGACCCTCGGCAGCCATTGCGCGCAGGGCGCACAGCTCGCGCTCGCGCTCGGATGCAACCTGTGCCACTACGGGCGCGTACGCATCGCGGGCACGCACGCAGGCAAGCGCGGCGGCCTGGCTCAGCACGTTAACCGAGTAGATTTGGCGAATCGCCGCAAACACATCGATGACCTCGGGCGCCGCGATCACATAGCCCAGACGCGTGCCGGCAGCGCCAAACGCCTTGGACAGCGTATGCAGAATCACCAGGTTGGGATGCTCGGCGATAAGCCCCTGCGCCGTGGTAGCCGCGCCAAACGAATCGTCCGCAAACTCAACGTAGGCCTCGTCGACCATGACCATGCCGGGGCACGCATCGCACAGGTCCACGACAAAGTCGAGCGGTGCCACGTCGCCCGTGGGGTTGTTGGGCGAGGTCACGATGGCCAGGTTGCACTCCGGCGCCGCGGCGAGCACGGCTGCCTGGTCGAGCTCAAAGTTCGCCGGATCACGCCACACGTCGCGCACTTCGGTCTGACAGAGCGACGCAAAGAACGCGTACTCGCTAAAGCACGGCGGGCAGTTGAGCAGGGTCCGCCCCACGCCGCCAAACGCCAGCAGGTAGTTATAGAGCAGCTCGTCGCCGCCGTTGCCCACGCAGATATTCTCGCGAGCCACGCCATGCCAAGCGGCCAGCTCGTCGCGCAGGTCGTTGGACATGGGGTCGGGATAGCGGTTGAGCGGCGTGGCAGCCAGGGCGGCGTCGACCGCCTCGCGCACGCCGGCCGGCACGGGATAGGTGTTCTCGTTGGCCGAAAGGTTGATGCGCGTGGGCGTAAAGTTGGGATCGTAGGGCTCAATGCCGGCCAAGTAGGACTGGACGAGCTCCTTCATGCGGGGCGTGAGTTCGGCCATGTTAGGCCTCCTCGCCGGTCGCGCCGGCGCCACCCGCGCCTACAGCCGCCAGGTCCACGCCCTCGGCGACCGTCGCCACCGCATCGCCCGGCCAGGCAACCTTGGTCAGGTCTGCCGCGGCCAGCGACTCGGCGCTCACGGCATCCTCGCCCTGCTCCAACACGCGGCGACGCAGAGCTGCGGAAAGTGCATGTGCCCACAGGCCCTCGGCCTCGGCCAGGCGCTGCGTCGCGGGAGCGTCGGAGAGCAGGCCCTCGGGCGTATAGCAAATGACACTCGAGCGCTTAACGAACTCTTCGACCGAAAGCGGGTTGGAGAACATGGCCGTGCCGCCGGTCGGCAGCGTGTGGTTGGGGCCGGCAACATAATCGCCAAGCGGCTCGGAGCTCCAAGCGCCCACAAAGATGGCGCCAGCGTTGCGAATGCCGCCAAGCAGGCCCATCGCATCCTTGCAGTGCAGCTCCAGGTGCTCGGGCGCCACGGTGTTCACGGCCTCGACGGCGGCAGCCATATCGGCGGCCACCACGATGGTGCCTTCGTTGTCGAGCGAGGCGCGCGTGACCTCGGCACGCGGGGACTGCGCCACCAGAATGTCGATGCCAGCCTCGACCTCGCGCGCAAACTGCTCGTCGCAAGTCACCAGATAGCAGGCTGCCAGTGGATCGTGCTCGGCCTGGGCCATCAGGTCTGCCGCGACCACCATGGGCTTGGCCGTGGCATCGGCCAGCACGCAGACCTCGGACGGGCCAGCGACCATGTCGATTCCCACATCGCCCGAGACAATCTGCTTGGCAGCGGCAACAAAAGCGTTGCCCGGGCCGGTGATCTTGTCGACGCGCGGAATGGTCTCGGTACCGTACGCCAGCGCGGCCACGGCCTGAGCGCCGCCCACCATATAGATTTCGTCCACGCCGCCGAGCTTAGCCGCGGCGAGCGTGTAGGGGCTGATCAGGCCGTCCTTTTGCGGCGGGGTCACCATGACCACGCGCTTGACGCCGGCGACCTTGGCGGGAATGGCGTTCATGAGCACGGTAGAGGGATATTGCGCGCGACCGCCCGGCACGTAGATGCCGGCCGCCGCGAGCGGGGTCACCTTAACGCCGAGCATCGTGCCGTCCGCACGCGTGGTAAACCAGCTCTGCTCGACCTCGCGTTGGTGGAACTCGCGAATCTGACGCGCGGCCTTCTCGAGCGCGGCGACAAAGGCCGGATCAAGACCTTCGAGCGCGGCATCGATCTGCTCCTGCGGCAAGCGGAAGCTCTGCAGCTCGACACCGTCGAAACGCTGACAGTAATCGCGCACCGCGGCATCCCCGTTGGCACGCACGTTGGCCACGATATCGCGGGCGGCGTCGATGATGTTTTGCGGCAGCACGCCCTTGCGGTTGAGCTGGTTGGTAACGAGGCGCTCACCGGGAGCAAGCTTGATGGTCTTCATATCGGTATCCCCTATCGATCGAGGTTGTGTTCGAAAAACGAGAGACCGGGCGGCGGCGCCAGTCGGCCCGCAACCCGGACGTTGGGGCGCCCGTGCGTGCTCGCGCTATTGTGCCGAGCCCGCGACGGGCTCAAAATGCTTGTCCTTCACGGCCGCTGCCAAGCGATCTGCCAGATTGCGCACGCGCGGATCCAAGCGAGCGGCACCCGGGTTGACGAAGAAACGGGCCGTGCAGTCCATGATGCGGCCGGTGATGACCAGGTCGTTGTCGCGCAGCGTGGCGCCCGTGGCGGTAATATCCACGATACGGTCGGTCATACCGACGATGGGGCCCAGCTCGATGTTACCGTGTAGCGAGACGATATCGGCGTTCACGCCGCGCTCGGCATACCAGGCACTCGCGATGCGCGGGTACTTGGTGGCCACGCGAAGCGACCCGCGGCGGGCATAGTTGCGCTCGGCCTGACCGGCGCGCCACGCGGGCTCCGCCTCGATAAAGGTGCACAGGCCATAGCCCAGGTCGACCAGCTGCAGCAGGTTGAGGTCTGCCTCGATGAGCGAGTCCCAACCGCAGATGCCGCAGTCGGCGCCGCCGCAGCCCACAAAGGCGGGCGCGTCGCTGGGGCGCACAATGACAAACTCGATATCTCCGACCACGCCCTCGCCGGCACGCGTGTCGCGACCGCGCACGATTAGATGACGGCCGGGGTCACGCAGCTCAGAGACATCCAGGCCCGCGGCCTCGAGCACGTCGAGCGTGTCGGCCTTAAGCGAGCCCTTGGGCACAGCGATGCGCAGCGGGCCCTCGGCGCCACGGCCCGCGGCGTGATCGCCGTCGGAAGCGGCATCCTCGGCCGAGGTGCGCGCGGCCTCCAGGCGCTCGAGCGAAAAGGCGAAGCCCGCCGCCGGCACCTCGATACCGTCGCCAAATGCGCCGGTAAAGATGGAGTCATAGCGTCCGCCCGAACCGACCGGATCGGGCAGTCCGCCGGCATAAGCCTTAAAGACCAGGCCCGTGTAGTAATCGAAAGAGTTCATGATAGAGAAGTCGAACGACAGCACCTGGGCGTCCTCGGGTGCCAGGCCCTCAACCAGGGCACGCAGCTCGCGCGTCAGCGGCGCGACGATACCGGCGGCCTCCAGCAGCGCGTCCACGCGGTCGAGTACCTCGGCACCGCCGTGCAGACGCGGCAGCTCGCTAATGGCGGCCTTGACGGCATCGGACTCGGTGCTTGCCGCCACGCGGGCATCGAGGCCCACAAAGTCGTTAGCATGCACGCAATGCAATGCCTCGGCAGCCAGTTCGCGATCCTCACATGCCGCGAGCAGCTCCTTAAACGGGCGCACGCTACCCGCAATAATGCGCGCATCGGGCAGTGCCAGCTTGCGCACAGCCTCGGCCACGAGCGAGACGATCTCGACATCGCCCGCGGTGTCGCCCGCGCCGATAAGCTCAAAGCCCAGTTGCGTAAACTGACGCGAGCCGCCAGCATTGCTCTGGCACTCGCGAACCACCGGCGCCTCGTAGCGAAGGCGCAGGGGCAGGTCGGCCGCGCGCATGCGGGTCGAAACCAGACGCACGATCGGCAATGTGTTGTCGGGACGGACCACCAGCAGGCGGCCATCATCGTCAAAGAGCTTAAACGGCGTGTCCGCAATGCGGCCGCCCTCCTCGAGCGAACCCTTGTCCTCGAGCAGCGGCGTTTCGACCGGCAGGTAATGATGCTCCCTAAAGCAGCCCTTCACCGTCAGCGCAATCTCCTCGCGCGCCTGAGCCTCCTCGGGCAATATGTCCCGGAATCCCCACGGTGTGGCCGTCATCTGGTGAGCCTCCTCATGCTGCGTTTCGTATAGAACAGAAGACCGGCATAGCTCCGCCGGTCTTCTGGGTACTTTAGCATACTAGAGTGCTTGCGGGGAAAATCCGCCGCAACCGCTCATAGCGTATTCATTTGGAAACATAGGGCGAGCGGTTAGCAGCAGTCTCTTGTCACAACGCAAAAAGGGCGCCCGCGCAAATGCGGACGCCCTTGTGCAGGGTCGAGATATCAACCAGCCAAGATATCGGACCCGTGACCAGCTCTTAGTAGTCGAACTGGTGGTAGTAGCGGCGGTACTTGAGGTTGTGCTTGGTGACCAGCTCGTAGTTGCGCGCGAGGCGGTCGGTGGTCAGCACGGACAGGATCCACGGCGACACGATGA
>CABURR010000071.1 GCA_902493985.1 uncultured Collinsella sp.
ACTGCCCATCGCCGAGTTGGCGATGGCCGCCGTATCTTCGTCCGACTTATCGGTTGCGGGCTTGAGCGTATGCCCGCCCAAGGTAAGGGCATGGCCGCCAGCCATATACTTGGTGTACATGTCGACCAGCTCGCCGCCCAGATCACACGTGAGCAAGTACTGGTCGCGACCAATGGTCACCGGCTCCTTGCCCATCATCTGGCGCAATTTGTTGTACTGACTTGCCGGCGTCACAGACAGGCCTGTCGTGTCGGCGTTGCTACCCTCGAGCGCCTTGGGGAGCTTTTCGCCCATGATCTTGCACATCTCACTTGGAGTCACCGAAGGATCCGAGCCGCCAAGCGGATAACTCAGATACGAATCGATCTGCACATGCTCACCGGCAACATCGGCGATATTGACCTTCTTGCCGGTCTCGACGCTGTTGTCCGCCGACTTACCATAAATACTCTCCGTATCATTGTCCGGATCGGCAAGCTCACCATGCCACGCAGAGTACAAGTCGACCGTTGCGTCGGCCGGCACCATACGATCGGCCTCAGACGGGTCAGCATACTCTTTGTAACGGTCGAGATCATCGGGCGTGTAGTAGATATACGTCTGCGACATATCAGCCGGCGTATAGCGCTCCAGATTCTCGTTCATCACGTTGGCTATCGACATGCCGCACGTCACCGAGGTGATGGCCAAAAACAGGATCATCGCGATGACGCCCATCGAAAAGCACACCGTGTTGACCTTGGCCGCAAGCTGGCGCACGGTAAACATGTTGAGGCCGCGCCAATACACGCCGCGCAGGCTCTGCAGCAGCTTGATGAGCATGCCCGAGAGTCCCCAGAACAGGGCAAAGGTGCCCACGGTAACCATAGCGGTCGTAATACCAAACTGGTTCATGGCCTCTTGCAGCTTGCTGTCCGTCGCGGTTAGCGGGAACCCATCACGTAGCAGACGGTAATAGGCCACGCCCAAAAGCACCACGCCCACGGCAAAGATGGCAATCGCGATCCAGGGGTTGCGTGTCTTGATGCTCTCGTTGCGACGCTCGGCACCCATAAGCTCGATAAGTTTGGTGCGACGCACGGCGAGAAGGTTCAGCAGCAACGTGAGCACAAACATTACGAACATGCAGGCAAGGGTCAGGTTGAACGCATGCACCGAGAAGAAGAAGTGGAAATTGGCGATCTGTGTCTTAAAGAGCGAGGCCGTAAAGAATACGATGAGCTGAGAGAGCCCCACGCCCAGCACGATGCCGGCGACAAAGGCGCCGACCGAAACGATCACGGTCTCGAGCGCCATGATCGTGGCGACGCGCCCGCACCCCATGCCGAGTACCTGGTACAGGCCAAACTCCTTTTTGCGGCGTTTCATGATGAAGTTATTGGCGTACACCATCAAAAAGGCCATGACGCCGGCCAAAAAGTACGTGAGGTAGCCGAGCATGGTACCCATGACCTCGGACAAGCCCGCTTCCTCGATGCCGGCGATGTCGACCTGCATCGAGACGGTGTTAAAGGCATAGAAGACCGTGACGCCCAGGGTGAGCGTCAACAAGTAAACGAGGTAGTCGCGGCCAGCGCGGCGGACGTTGCCCCAAGCGAGTTTACAGAGCATCGGAGCCCTCACCGCCCATCATGGCAACGACCTCCATAATGCGGTCGAGGAACTCTCGGCGGTCGGTGTCGCCGCGGCGCAGCTCGGTGAAGATCTTGCCGTCGCGAATAAACAGCACACGGCTCGTGTAGCTGGCGGCAAAACTGTCGTGCGTGACCATGAGCACCGTGGCGCGCAGGCGGCGATTCAGGGCCTCCAGCCTCTCGAGCAGCAGGCGAGCGCTCTTGGAATCGAGGGCGCCGGTGGGCTCGTCGGCCATGATCATGGTGGGGTCGGTGACAAGCGCGCGACAGGCGGCAACGCGCTGCTGCTGGCCGCCGGACATCTGGTAGGGATATTTGTCGAGCACCTGGCTCACGGACAGACGCGCGGCCACATCCTGCACGCGGGTCGAGATCTCTGCCGAATTTGTGCGGGCGATGGTGAGCGGCAGGGCGATGTTCTCGCGTGCCGTGAGCGTATCGAGCAGGTTGGAGTCCTGGAAGATAAAACCGAGTTCCTCGCGGCGGAACTGCGAAAGCTTAGCCTGCTTCATGCGCGTAACGTCCTGCCCGTTGATGCGGATGGTGCCGCTCGTGGCGCTATCGATGGTCGAGACGCAGTTGAGCAACGTCGACTTGCCCGAGCCCGAGGCGCCCATGATGCCAACAAATTCGCCGCGGTTGACGGTAAAGCTGACGTCGTTGAGCGCGCGCGTCACGTTGCCCAGCGCTCCATATACTTTTTCGAGATTCGCGACCTCCAGCACCGAGGTCGCCATGTGCGTGGTTTGCATACCGAGTCCTTTCTTGCGATTAGTCTACGGCATCTATAGTCGCAAGAAGCCGAGTCGGCTACCATCGATATGGCTTACGCTTGCCTTACTGTTGTGTAAGGTAGGGGTAGCCGCCCTGTTACGTGTTGATGTTGAGAGAGGACTCCTGTTGAAGACTGTTCATGTTGCCGCTGGGATCATTCGCAAGGAAGGATCCGACGAGCTACTGGCCGTGCAGCGCGGCTACGGCGATATGCAGGGACTTTGGGAGTTCCCCGGCGGCAAGCTCATGCACGGCGAGGCGCCCGAAGACGCCATGCGACGCGAGCTTATGGAAGAGCTACAGGTAAAAGTCACCAACCTGCGTGATTTCTATACCGTTGAATATGACTACCCCGATTTCCATCTCTCGATGGAGTGCTACTACTGCTCCCTCGCCGATGACTCCGATGAGCCCCAGAAGCATGACCGTCAGCTCGATATCCGCTGGATTCCGCGCACCTCACTTGCCACGGTGGAATGGATGCCCGCCGACAAGGGGCTCATTGATGCCCTGATTGAGCTGAAGGAAGACCGGCTTGAGGTAAGCTCCACCGATGACGCCGCGTCCAACACAGCCGACAAACCCGTCACCAAACCCAATCGCGCAACTAAGCGCCGCAGCAAGAAGCGTCCCAAGCCCGGCCTACTCGACGGCATCGATACCTCGGACCTCTCCGTCGACGAGCGCGAACTGGTGCGCCGTCGCGCCGCCATCAAAAAGTCCATGAAGGGCAACAAGCGCGCCAACACCAAGCCCGAGCTGCTCGTTCGCCAGCGCCTGCGCGCCGCGGGCCTTACGGGCTATCGCTTGGAATGGAAGGTTCCCGGCAAACCCGATATCGCCTTCCCCGGACGCAAGATCGCCATCTTCGTCAACGGTTGCTTTTGGCATCGCTGCCCTAAGTGCAATCCGAGCCAACCCAAGCGCAACGTTGAGTTTTGGGAGGCAAAGTTCCGTCGCAACATCGAGCGCGACCGCGCTGCCGTGGCAGCACTCAATCAAATGGGCTGGACACCCATAACCATCTGGGAATGCGAACTCAAAAAAGACCGCATCGACGCCACGATGGAAAAGGTCATCGAGCAGGTGCGCGCCGCAGGGCCGCAGTGCTAGGAACGAGCCGTCCACACGCCCCGCACGTCCGTGCCACATCCGCACCACAAACCTTAGAAAGCCCTTAAGCTCAAAACCTTTCAAGAGTGTTACTCAATAGCCTTGACCTGCGGTTTCATCGTAACACCAAACCAGGTTAAGCCTTTCTTTAGCGCTTCTTTGCAACAGCCGCGGCATAATACTGCCAACGCACGGGACCTAGCAGCACACCCTGAGCGCAATCTTTTGGTGGACATCGAGGAGGCCGCATAAGCATGCATTCTTCCAATGACGCAACACAGCAGCCATCCCTAAAACATGCAAACCTTTTCTCCTTCCCCCCGACACAGAGAAACGGCCTCCTCGACTCCCCCACCACAAAAGCCAAACGCTCAACCGACCAGAGCCACAACTTGCGAGCATCGTTCGAAAAGCTCCAAGCATCCCTAAACAAGTCATTCCCCAACCAAGCCCGGGCATACTAATCCCCCATCAGCAAAGAAGCCCTAACGCCCCACCCATTTCCGCCCTAACGCCACAAGGGCGACGATCTCGAGCAGGTCACCTTGGGAGGGACGAGGGCTTAGTTCCCCAATCTTTCCGCAGGGGGCAAAAAGCCTCGCCGCACGAAGTGCGCAGCGAGGCTTTTTGCATGCCCGAGGACGATTGGGGAACTAAGCCCTCGTCCCTCCCCGGGATATGTAGCGAGTCGGAGTACCCTTGCTGTTACTCTGCTTTGCCCACAGAGTTGAGGTTGGTCATGCGGATCTTAACCAGCTCGGTGATCTCACGCATGCCCTCGTTGGCCGGCTTCTTAGGATCGAAGCAGGCGGGGTTCTCGGCCATGTAGGCCATGAAGCCCTTGGTGTAGGCCTGACGCAGCTCAGTGGCGTAGTTGACCTTGCAGATGCCGTTCTTCACGGCCTCGGCGACCTGCTCATCGGGCACACCGGAAGTGCCGTGCAGAACCAGCGGCACGTCGACGGCGTCGCGGATGGCCTTGACCACGGACTGCTCGATGTGAGGATCGCTCGTGTACACGCCGTGGCTGGTGCCAACGCCAATGGCCAGCGAGGTGCAGCCGGTGCGCTCGACGAACTCCTTGGCCTCGGCCGGATCGGTGTAGGGGCTCTCGCCCTCAACCGCGGGACCGTCGTCCTCCTTGCCGCCAACCTTGCCAAGCTCGGCCTCGACGGGCACGCCCATGGCGCGGCCAGCGTCGGCGACGGACTTGGTCAGGGCGATGTTGTCCTCGAAGGACTCGTGCGAGCCGTCGATCATGACAGAGGTGTAGCCCGTGCGGAAAGCCTGCATGCAGCGGTCATAGCCATCGCCGTGATCGAGGTGCAGAGCGACGGGCACGGAAGCGCGCTCGGCGGCAGCCTTGACCATGCCGTAGAAGTAGTCCAGACCAGCGGTCTTGATGGTGCCCGGGGTGGTCTGCATGATGACGGGGGACTTGGTCTCCTCGGCAGCGGCCAGAACGGCCATAACAAACTCGAGGTTCTCGACGTTGAACGCGCCAACGGCGTAATGACCGGCCTGAGCGTCCTTGAGCATCTTTTCGGTGGTAACAAGTGCCATGAGCGTTTGCTCCTCTCCCTCGCCCGCATCTGGACATCGGGCGTAGTTGTTCACAAGGCGTTTTACCTTGCGTTTTGCTGCGCTCATTGTATGAAATTCAGCGTCTTTGCACGTGCGAGATATTGAGCCTATGCAGGTCAATACCGTCGTTTTTGAAAAGTAAACGGAAGGAATTTGAGCCGAGTGGACATGTTCGATATTGAATTTTGGGCGTTCAGCGTCTTTCTTCTATAGAAAAGATAAGTAATCGAAAGGTGTTTTCTTACTCAAAAAGAAAATGAACGAAAATAGAGTCAACACAATTCCTGCAAATTTAGCCGAGAATGGAGCAAGCATGGCCCAAGCCACCAACCGCGCTTTTGCCGACGAACGCCGTACCGCCATTATGGAAATGCTCGATCATAATGCCTCGGTGCAGGTAGCAGAAATCGCCCAGACCTTTGGCGTGTCCTCCGTCACCGCCCGCGCCGACCTGGACGCGCTCGCCGAAGCAGGCAAGCTGCGCCGCACGCACGGCGGTGCCGTATCACTCCACAAACGTCTGACCGTCTCCACGCAGGATCGCCGCATCAATGTCAACGTCGCCGCCAAGCAGGCCATCGCGCAAAGCGCCATCGAGCTCGTCAATGACGGCGACACGCTGCTCGTCGACTCGGGCACCACGGCGCTCGAGTTCGTCCGGCTCCTCGATCAGCGCGACGGTATCACCGTCATCACGGCCGACATTACCATTGCCGATTACATCGACGAGAGCATGCCCTCAGTCGATGTCGTCATGCTGGGCGGGGCGCTGCGCAAAGGCCATCGTTATTTGTACGGACCGCTCACTATGCAGGCGCTCCAAATGGTCCATGCCGATCTGGCCGTCATGTGCCCCGGCGCCTTTGTCCCCAGCTGCGGCTTTACGACCGACTTTCCCCAGATGGCCGAGACCAAAACGGCTATGATCGCCGCGGCCCATCAAAGCGTCGCCCTCATGGACGCCAGCAAGGTTAACGGACGCGGCATGTACCGCTTTGCCGAGCTTGCCGATGTCGACTCCATCGTGATGGACCGTGACCCCGACCATGCCGTCGCCACCTCGATCGCCGAGGCCACTGACAGCTCACGTCCAGCCCTCGTCATCGCCGGCGCTTAAACAAAAACCACCACAAAGGTCTCCTTTGTGGTGGTTGAGCATCAGAAGTGAATGTGTCGCTACTTGGACAGCTCGTCGGCGAGAACCTCGATCTGAGCGCGCGAGGCGTCGTTGAGCGAGCCCAGCACGGTCACCTTGTTCTGCGCCAGGGTGATGTCCTTCATGCCCTCGAGCTCCTTGGTCATAACCTTGGCAGCGGTGGGCGCCCAGGAGCCGGCCTCAACGAGCGCCACCGTACGGTTCTGATAGGCGTGCTCGGCAAGCGTGTGGATAAAGGTGCTCATGAACGGGAAGATCTCGCCCTGATAGGTGATGGAAGCGAGCACCAGACGGTCGTAGCGGAACGCATCCTCAACGGCCTCGGCCATGTCGTCGCGAGCCAGGTCAAAGACGGAGACCTTCTGGCCGCGAGCATCAAGCGCTGCGGCGAGCTCCTCGACGGCAGCCTTCAGATGGCCATACACGCTCGCATAGGCGATCGTGATGCCCTCGTCCTCGGGCTGATAACTCGACCAGGTGTTATAGGTGTCGAGGTAATAGCCCAGGTTCTCGGTCAGTACGGGGCCGTGGAGCGGACAGATGATCTGGATATCCAGATCGGCGGCCTTCTTGAGCACGGTCTGCACGAATTTGCCGAACTTACCGACGATGCCAAAGTAGTAGCGGCGCGCTTCGCAAGCCCAGCCTTCCGGGTCCTCGATGTCGTTGGCGCCGAACTTGCCAAAGCCGTCGGCACTAAAAAGCACCTTGTCGGTGGACTCGTAGGAGAAGAGCACCTCGGGCCAGTGAACGTTGGGGGCGCCGATAAAGGTCAGGCTGTGGCCGCCCAGATCGAGCACATCGCCCTCTTTGACGACCATTTTGCGCTCGGGGAAGTCGGTGCCAAAGTAGTTGACCATCATGCGGAAAGCACCCATGCTGGCCACGATCTGCGCCTGGGGATAGCGCTCCATAAAGGCAGCGATACCGGCGGAGTGATCGGGCTCCATGTGATGGACGACCAGGTAGTCGGGCGTACGGCCATCGAGCACGGCCTCGAGGTTGCCGAGCCACTCGTCAACAAAACCGCCGTCGACTGAATCGGCGACAGCGATTTTATCGCCCAAGATAACGTAGCTGTTGTATGCCATACCGTTCTCGGACACGTCGTACTGGCCCTCGAACAGGTCAATGTCGTGATCGTCGACACCGATGTAGCGGATATCCTTGGTGATCTCCATCAGGCAAAGCCTCCTAGATAGACAAAAGAACCCGTCTATCATAACACTCGGCAGTATCCCAGCTGTTATCTGCCGGCATCCATACCGATTGTTATTGAAATACGATAAATCGCCGTTTACCTGCGCAAACTATGAGTGTGGTATCGCCGTGCTATGTCGAATAATGAGCTGGCCGGGAATACGGATGGCAACGGTTTTGCCCGCCGTACCCGCCTCGGGAACCGCATGCTCGAATACCTCGCGTCCGCGCTGATGTAGATCGAATCGCACGGTCGTGAGCTCGTTGTGTGCCACAAAATCATCGAGCGAATCGTCGACGCCGACCACGCTTACGTCCTCGGGCACGCGCAAGCCGCTATCGCGCAGCGCTGCAATGGCGCCGTTTGCCATCTGGTCGTTTGCCGCGTAAATCGCCGTCATGGTGTGATCGTGCTCGGCCAGGTACCTGCCGGCCTCGTAACCGCTGTTAGCAGACCAGTCACCCTCGAGCGGCTCTACCGGCTCGATGTGTTTACGCTCGAGC
Source organism: uncultured Collinsella sp. (assembly GCA_902493985.1). Lineage (GTDB taxonomy): Bacteria > Actinomycetota > Coriobacteriia > Coriobacteriales > Coriobacteriaceae > Collinsella. The sequence goes on from CABURR010000071.1 coordinate 7,966, forward strand.
GCATCCTGCCAGCCGGCGCGACGAAATTGCTCGTCGACCGAGAACGACGGGCCGCCGATAAAGCGAATCTGCTCGTGTCCCAGCTCAAACAGATGATCCATGAGCAGCAGCGAGCAGCCGTAATGATCGGAGTCGACTGTGGTCACCCGCGGGTGCGCATACATGGTAACGATGACCGTGCCAATACCCGGCAACGGATCGAACGTCTCAAAATCGGGCGCCATACGGCTCATGCCGATAATGATGCCGTCCACGGGCAGCGCTGCCATACGACGCGTTGCCTCGGCAAGCGAAAACTCCTCGGTCTTGGACATCTCGACCAGCGTGATGGCGCAATTATGCTCGCGAGCAGCGCTGGCGATGCCGTCGATCATTGAGAGGTTGCCAAACTTGGTGACATCGTTGACGCACAGACCGACCGAATGGTAGCGGCCGTCGCGCAGCGAGCGACCGGCATAACTCGGACGAAAGCCGAGCTCTTGCATAGCGGCCTGCACGCGCTGGCGCGTCTGCTCGTTAACGTTGGGCAAGCCGTTGGCGACGCGCGAAACCGTCTGCTGCGAAACGCCAGCAGCGCGGGCGACGTCGGCCATGGAGACCGGACGCGTACCTGTATCGTTGGACGGGCGCCTTGCCACAGGATCACCTTCACC
>CABURR010000072.1 GCA_902493985.1 uncultured Collinsella sp.
ACCAACGACGTGCTGTACAAGGAGGGCCTGGACCTTCTCGTCGTGCCCTCCGCCGAGCTCTCCCGCGGCCGCGGCGGCCCGCGCTGCATGAGCATGCCCTTCTGGCGCGAGGACCTCTAAGTCTTTCCGTTTCCGGTGCGGTCCCCCTACAACCGCACCGGCTTCGCCCGTTAAACGGGCAACACTGATACTTACGTAATTCATTTCTTCGAAAGGAATCGAACCATGGGTGTTAACCTCTCCGGCCGTAGCTTCCTCAAGCTTCTCGACCTCACCACCGAGGAGATCGAGTACCTGCTCAAGCTCTCTAAGAACTTCAAGGATATGAAGCGCGCTGGCGTTCCGCATCGCTATCTCGAGGGCAAGAACATCGTTCTGCTCTTCCAGAAGACCTCCACTCGTACCCGCTGCGCCTTCGAGGTCGGCGGCATGGACCTGGGCATGGGCGTGACCTATCTCGATCCGGGTTCGTCGCAGATGGGCAAGAAGGAGTCCATCGAGGACACCGCCCGCGTTCTCGGCCGCATGTATGACGGCATCGAGTTCCGTGGCTTTGCCCAGGATGACGTCGAGGAGCTCGCTGCTAAGTCCGGCGTGCCCGTGTGGAACGGCCTGACCACTGAGTGGCATCCCACCCAGATGCTCGCCGACATCCTGACCGTCCAGGAGAACTTCAACTACGACATCAAGGGCAAGACCCTCGTCTTCATGGGCGACTGCAAGAACAACGTCGCTCGTTCCCTCATGGTCGTCTGCTCCAAGCTCGGCATGAACTTCGTGGCCTGCGGCCCCGAGGAGTGCATGCCCGCCGACGACGTCATCGAGGCCTGCAAGCCCATCGCCGAGGCCAACGGCTGCACCATCAAGCTGACCACCGACGTCAAGGACGGCGTCACCGGTGCCGACGTTATCTACACCGACGTGTGGGTCTCCATGGGCGAGCCCGACGAGGTCTGGGCCGAGCGCATCGCTCAGCTCACTCCGTATCGTGTTACCTCCGAGGTCATGGCTATGGCCAACCCGGGTGCCATCTTCCTGCACTGCCTGCCCAGCTTCCACGACACCAACACCACCATTGGCGCCGAGAAGTGCGAGCAGTTCGGCATCACCGAGCAGGAGGTCACCGACGAGGTCTTCGAGAGCCCCGCTTCCAAGGTCTTCGACGAGGCCGAGAACCGCATGCACACCATCAAGGCTGTCATGTACGCCACGCTCAAGTAAGAGCATCTAGCATCTCGCTCGGGGTGTATTGTTGAACACCCCGAGCGGCTGTGTCTGGTAAATATCTCGCGTCGGGCGGTGGGCACGGCACGGAAGATCCGCTTCGCACGAGAAAGTTAAATGATTTATGAAGGGGGGATGAGAACTATGACTGAGACCGCTAAGAAAAAGCGCGGTATGCCTTCATCGTTCACCATTCTTCTTGCTCTGCTGGCAATTGTCGCAGTGATTACCGTTATCGTCTCCGGCACGTCCGGCGGCGCGGTTACTGCCGCCCGTCTGAGCGATTTCTGCACCGCCCCGATCCTGGGCTTCGCTGACGCTCTGCCCGTGTGCCTCTTCGTTATGATCCTGGGCGGCTTCCTCGGCATGATGACCGAGACCGGCGCTCTGGACAACGGCATCGCCGTCCTGGTGCAGAAGCTTAAGGGCAACGAGATCATGCTCATTCCCGTGCTGATGCTCATCTTCTCCCTCGGTGGTACCACTTATGGTATGTGCGAGGAGACCGTTCCCTTCTACGCCCTGCTCGCCGCTACCATGATGGCCGCTGGCTTCGACCCGATGGTCGGCGCCGCTACCGTCCTGCTCGGCGCTGGCTGCGGCTGCCTGGGCTCCACGGTTAACCCGTTCGCCGTCGGCGCTGCCGTCGACGCTCTGACCGGCGTTGGCATTGAGGTCAACCAGTCCATCATCATCGGCCTCGGTGCCGTCCTGTGGATTGTCACTACCGCTATGTCCATCGTCTTCGTGATGAACTATGCCAAGAAGGTCAAGGCTGACAAGGGTTCTACCATCCTGTCGATGCAGGAGCTCAAGGACGCCGAAGAAGCTCACGGCAAGGCTGCTTCCGAGGTCCACAAGGAGGTCAAGCTCACCGGTCGTCAGAAGGGTGTTCTGATTGCCTTCGCCTTCACCTTCGTCGTCATGATCGTCGGCTTCATCCCGCTGGCCGACCTCAACGAGGGCGTCGCCAACTTCTTCGACGCTGGCGCTGTCTACGACGCCGACGGTAACGCCGTCGTTCAGGGCTGGTCTGCCCTGATCACCGGCCTGCCCATTGGCCAGTGGTACTTCGACGAGGCTTCCACCTGGTTCTTCCTCATGGCCGTCCTGATCGGTATCATCGGTGGCCTGTCCGAGAAGCAGATTGTTAACACCTTCATCACCGGCGCTGCCGACATGATGTCCGTTGTTCTCGTCATCGCCCTCGCCCGTGGTATCTCCGTCCTCATGGCTAACACCGGCCTCGATGTCTTCGTCCTCGACGCTGCCGCCAATGCCCTGGCTGGCCTGTCCGGCGTGATCTTCGCTCCCATGAGCTTCCTGGTCTACTTCGGCCTGTCCTTCCTGATCCCCTCGACCTCCGGTATGGCCACCGTCTCCATGCCCATCATGGGACCGCTGGCTGTTAAGCTCGGCTTCTCGCCTGAGGTCATGGTCATGATCTTCTCCGCCGCCATCGGTGTCGTGAACCTGTTCACCCCGACCTCCGGCGCCATCATGGGCGGTCTCGCCCTGGCCAAGATCGAGTGGACGACCTGGCTCAAGTTTGCCCTTAAGCTCATCGTCGCGCTCTCCGTCGTCTGCGCCATTATCCTGACCGTCGCTTGCGTGATGCTCTAAGTACCCAACGGGTACCCCACGGAAACCTTGACGATCCTGTAAAGGATCACCTGGTCATCGTCTGTCCGGTGGGGTAAACCCACCGGTAGACTCCTACCTTTAGCCCCCTTCCGTTCCGTGCGCGGGAGGGGGCGCTCTTATGTTGCGCGGTTCTACGAACCGCGCAACCAGTCGACGCTGCGCGCCGTCCAGAACGACAATTTGTCATTCAAAAGGCAAGGCATGACCAAAAGGTCTATGCCTTGCCTTTTTCATGCCAACTTGTACGTTCTGGACGGCGCTCGCTGTCCGTCCTCTGCCTGCGGCGCTTTCCATTGTTGGTGCAGAGGGCGCTTTGCCTACTCTGGCGGGCTTTCGCTGACTTTTGCTCCACCTGCGGCGCTGCCATTGTTGGTGCAGGGGGTAGCTTGCTCGCTCTGGTGCCCGTTCGCTGGCTTTGGCTTTGCCTGTGACGTTTTCATTGTTGGTGCTGAGTGCCTTGTTTCCCGTCCCAAATGATCTACCCCGGGTCCCCGGTGGTTGCGGTGGGCGTGTTTGGTTGGTGCCTGTTGATGGTCTGGGTATCGGGGAGGGCGGGCTCCGTTATAATCGCCTAGAACATTAAATGGAAACGGGACGGGAGCCATATATGCGCCAGGGTTTCGACAACGCGAAGTATATCGAGCTGCAGGCTGCTCACATTAAGGAGCGCATCTCGCAGTTTGGTGGCAAGCTCTATTTGGAGTTTGGCGGTAAGCTGTTCGATGACTATCATGCGAGCCGCGTGCTGCCGGGTTTTGAACCGGACAGCAAGTTCCGCATGCTCAAGAGCATCGCCGACGATGTCGAGGTTATCATCGCGATCAACGCGAACCACATCGAGAAAAACAAGGCTCGTGGTGACCTCGGCATTACCTATGACGAGGATGTGCTGCGCCTGGTTGACCTGTTCCGCGGCAACGGCTTTGCTGTCGCGGCTGTGGTCATCACCCAGTACGCCGGCCAGCCTGCTGCCGATGTGTTCCGCAACCGCCTGAACGCGCTCGGTATTCCCGCCAAGCTGCACTATCCCATCGAGGGGTATCCGCACGATGTCGATCTGATCGTGTCCGACGATGGCTACGGCAAGAATGAGTTTGTCGAGACCACCCGACCGCTCGTCGTGGTCACTGCCCCCGGTCCTGGCTCGGGCAAGCTTGCCACCTGCCTGTCTCAGCTCTATCACGAGCACAAGCATGGCACGGCCGCCGGCTATGCCAAGTTCGAGACCTTCCCGGTCTGGAACCTTCCCCTCACGCATCCGGTCAACATCGCCTACGAGGCGGCCACGGCGGACCTCGACGATGCCAATATCATCGACTCCTTCCACCTTGAGGCCTATAACAAGACCACGGTCAACTACAACCGCGACGTCGAGGCCTTCCCGGTGGTCCGTGCTCTGATGGAAAAGATCCTGGGCAAGAGCCCCTACCAGAGCCCTACGGACATGGGCGTCAATATGGTCGGCTTTGCCATCACCGATGACGATGCCTGCCGCGACGCTTCCAAGATGGAGATCGTCCGCCGCTACTTTACCGCGGTCGAAAATGTGCGCCGTACCGGCGTGGGCGATGAGCAAGTCGACCGTCTCAAGATTATTATGAAGAAAGCCGGCATCGATAAGAACTACTCACCGGCGCGCTCGGCGGCCCTCACCAGGGAGCAGCTGACGGGTGGTCCCGTGGGTGCCATGGTCATGCCCGATGGCTCCGTGGTGACCGGTAAGACCTCCACGCGCCTGGGCGCCGCAAGTTCGCTCATTATGAACGCCCTCAAGCATGTCTCGGGCGTCGACCTTGAGCTCGAGGTCATTAGCGATGAAGCGATCGAGCCCATCAGCAAGCTCAAGACGCATTTCCTGGGCAGCAAAAACCCGCGCCTCCACACCGACGAGACGCTTATGGCGCTGTCGATCACCTCGGCCACGAGTGAGACGGCCGCTCGCGTCCTTTCGGGCCTGGAGCAGCTGCGCGGTTGCGATGCCTTCTTTAGCGTGATTATCTCGCCGACGGACGAGACGGTACTGCGCAAACTGGGTATCAACGTGTGCTGCGAGCCCAAGTTTGAGCGCCGCGGTTTCTTCCATCGCTAAGTTTGAAGCACCGCGGTAATTGCATTGCATTTTGGCCGTATCGGGTTAGCGCCCGGTACGGCTTTTTGATCAATAAAGCGCCTATTTCGGCGAAAAATAGCTGTTTACCTGCCTAGAAACAATTTGAGCGGTATACAATAACCGTAACTGTTTCATCCTTAGCGGGATGCCGCATGATGGATATTACCTGCCATCGTGAGGTGTGTCGGTCGCGCACGGCGCGTTAGATGCTCGTGCTCGGTTTGAGGAGGCTGCTATGGCGGGCAAGGGTCGTGCGAGTGTCAACGATATGAAGCGTGTCGAGGTGCTGGTGTTGATGGAGATCGACCAGCAAACCGAAGACAATGGCGGGCCGTATGGTTTCTCGCGCAAAACGCTTGCCGAGCGCGTGGGGGTTTCGCCGTATCGTGCCCGCGCCGCAATCGATCGCTTGGATTCCGAAGGCATGATTGATGTCGTCTCGCGTTATAGCGACGACGGCGGTCAGCTTGCAAATGGCATTTGCCTCACCGAACGTGGCGAGTGGTATCTTGAGGGCGTCCGTACCGGCATGCTCGTTCAAGAAATGCTTGAGGACGAGGTTGCTGATCGATAGCAGCATGTAACCCTTGCCATAGCGACGCCGCCTGGGAAACCGGGCGGCGTTTTGTTTCAAGATTGAGAAATGCAATCTAACGCGAGAAAAATTGCGAACGGTCCGCGGCGCGAGTATTACAATGAAGACCCGTAAGATGTGGATAAACAACTTCTACGGGAAGCGCAGGTAACTCAATATGACCAAGCATGTGTTCGTAACCGGTGGCGTGGTTTCGTCTCTGGGCAAGGGTATCACCGCGGCCTCGCTGGGCCGTCTGCTCAAGTCGCGTGGCTACAAAGTAACGATGCAGAAGGCCGATCCGTATCTGAACGTCGACCCCGGTACCATGAGCCCCTTCCAGCATGGTGAGGTCTTCGTTACCGAGGATGGTTACGAGTCCGACCTGGACCTGGGTCATTACGAGCGCTTTATTGATGAGAACCTGACCCGCGATTCCAACTTTACGACCGGCGCCATCTATAAGAGCTTGATCGCCCGCGAGCGTCGCGGCGACTTTTTGGGCGGTACCGTGCAGGTGATTCCTCACGTCACCAATGCCATTAAGGACAAGTTCCGCCGCATCGAGGAGCAGACCGGCTCCGATGTAGTCATCACCGAGCTGGGCGGCACGATCGGCGACATCGAGTCCCAACCGTTTGTCGAGGCCATCCGTCAGTACCGCAAGGAGGCCGGCCCCGAGAACGTCTGCTACATCCACGTGTCGCTCGTTCCCTATATCGCCGCCGCCCACGAGGTCAAGACCAAGCCCACGCAGCATTCCGTCAAGGAGCTCCGCAGCTTTGGCATCCAGCCCGATATCATCGTGCTGCGCTCCGACCACCATATCGATGACGCTATCCGCGGAAAGATCGCAAGCTTCTGCGACGTTGACACCGATTGTGTCTTTACCAACGAGGACTGCGCGAGCATTTACGATGTTCCGCAGCTGCTCGCCGAGCAGGACTTTGACCTGCGCATTTGCGAGCGCCTGGGTCTGGACCCGCGTGAGCGCGACATGAGCGAGTGGAACGAGTTCCTGCGCAAACAGAATCACGCCAACCATCACGCCGACAAGGTGAAGATTGCCGTCGTGGGTAAGTACACGCAGCTGCCCGATGCGTACCTGTCGGTTATCGAGGCCCTGCACCATGCGGGCGTCTTCTACGATCGCCATGTGGACGTCCAGCTGGTCGACGGCGAGAGCCTCGACGAGCAGAATGTCTCCGAGGTTTTGGGCGACGCCTCGGGCATCCTGGTCCCCGGCGGCTTTGGCAAGCGCGCCCTGGAGGGCAAGATCCTCGCGGCCGAGTTTGCCCGTGAGCACAAGATTCCGTATCTGGGCATTTGCCTGGGTATGCAGGTGGCCGTGTGCGAATTTGCGCGCAACGTCGTCGGCCTTGCCGGCGCCAGCTCCTCCGAGTTCGATCCGGATGGCCCGTATAGTGTCATCGATCTGATGAGCTCGCAGGAGGACGTGACCGAGAAGGGCGGCACCATGCGCCTGGGCGCCTATCCGTGCAAGCTCGCCGCCGATACCCTCGCTCGCGAGGCATATGGCGAGGAGCTCGTCTACGAGCGTCACCGTCATCGCTTTGAGTTCAACAACGCCTTCCGCGACCAGCTCGAGGACGCCGGTTTGGTTATCTCGGGCCTGTCGCCCGACGAGCGCCTGGTCGAGATGGTCGAGCTGCCGCGCGACGTGCATCCGTGGTATGTGGCAACCCAGGCTCATCCCGAGTTCAAGAGCCGCCCGACCAACCCGCAGCCGCTGTTCCGCGAGTTCGTGCGCGCTTCGATCGGCCAGCACGAGGGTGTCGACCGTCTGCAGGTGACGCCCATGAACCTTGCTACGGACTAAGGGTGCCGTCGAATAAGGAACATACCGAAGCTACTCCCTCGTCGCTCGCCGTGGCGGCGGGGGAGTATCTCGATTACCTCGCGGTCGAGCGGGGTTTGGCGCGCAACACGATTGCGGCCTATCGTCGTGACCTGACGACGTACTGCGCCTATCTGGAGCGGGCGGGTATTGTGTCTTTTGAAGAGGTGACTCGTCAGGTCGTGGAGGGCTTTGTCGCCGACCGTCGCGATGGGGGCTATTCCGATGCCTCGGTGGAGCGTGCGCTTGCGGTCGTAAAGGGCCTGCATGCCTTTTTGGTGCGCGATGGGGCTGTGGCCCAAAATCCAACGACGGCGTTGCGCCTGCCTAAAAAGGCTGAGCGTTTGCCGGAGTATCTATCGGTGGAGGATGTCTCGGCGCTGCTCGATCAAGACTTCCCCGAGGGCGAGATGGGCTTGCGCGACCATGCCATCTTGGAAGTGCTCTACGGATGCGGTTTGCGTGTGAGCGAGTTGGTGGGGCTCGATGTGGGCGATATCCATATCGACGATGGTTTTGTGCTCGTTCGCGGTAAGGGCTCAAAGGAACGCCTGTCCCCGCTGGTGGGAAGCGCGGCGCGAGCTCTGATGCTCTATGTAACTGAGGGGCGTTCTCGCTTGGCGGCCCATGCCCGCGGAACCGAGACCTCGGCGGTCTTTTTAAATAAGAACGGCCGCCGTCTGTCGCGCCAGGGCATCCATGCCATCTGTGAGCGCTACGGGCGCCAGGTGGGGCTGGTGGGACTCCATCCCCACACGCTGCGTCACTCCTTTGCTACCCATATGCTTGCGGGCGGCGCAGACCTCCGTGTGCTACAGGAGATCTTGGGACATGCCGATATATCGACCACGCAGGTCTACACGCATGTCGATCGTACGCAACTGACCGAGGTCTATCTGGCGGCGCACCCGCTGGCGCATCGTTAACTCATCGCTGACCTGCAAATTTATAGGTATTTGGGGACGGGCCCCAGATTGCCACGGCGTGCTTTTGCGCGCGCATGGGCAATCTGGGGCCCGTCCCATTTTTCGCCACTTGGCATCGCGGTGGTGGGCCGCACGTGCCTTGGGTGGGGGAGTTTGGGGGCGATGTGAACGGCATATAAAGGGACGCAAAATCGCCTCAAGGTCAACTTGAAGGTTGAGGTTGAACGGCGGGATG
>CABURR010000073.1 GCA_902493985.1 uncultured Collinsella sp.
TCTGGAACAGCCGTGCGCCGATGAGGAGACGTTGGTCGAAGCTGCGCTTGCGGTGCACCCGCGCAAGGTCGTTATCAAGCGACCGGTGAAGGGGCCACTGCTTGCCGGCGTTAAGCCGAGCTATCAACTTGCGGGCAAGGCCGTTCGTTACGATGTTTTGGTGCCGCCGCGCCCGTAGCTTGCGTGCGATGGCTGGCGCTCCGTCAATGCCGTGCCGATGCGGCGCCTATTTCCAAGGGTGCGACGTCAGGTGCCATCCACCGCAGTATTCGCATTTGTAGCAGGCTAGGCCGCGCCGCCCGCGGTTTTCGCAGTCGGCCATAACGGCCTCGGCCTCGGCGCGCGTGTCGTAACGGTTTTTGCGTTCGCACGACTTGTAGCGCCAGGCTTCATCGCGCTCGGCGTTCAGGGCATCGCGGCGCTCGTCTTCGCGCGCAAACAGGTCGCTCATATCGCCGCCGGTGGCAGCGCCCAAAAACTCGCTTTTGGCCTTTGACCAGGCGGCTCGCTTTTTGCTCCCCATCTGCATCGCGCCCCTCTCCAAACGTTGGTATCATTGCTCAATCAAAGTGATACCAATAAACGTGAGGTCGCCGCGTGATGATCAGAAAAACCCTCGATACCGACATTCCCGCTGTTATGGCTATCTATGACACGGCCCGCGCCTTTATGCGCGCGCATGGCAACGCCACGCAGTGGCCCGAGGGCACGCCTTCGGCCGAGCAGCTGGCTGCCGATATTGCCGCTGGTGGCAGCTATGTGTGCGAAGTCGACGGTCGCGTGGTGGCGACGTTTGCCTTTTTGCCGGGTCCGGACGAGTGCTATGACGTAATTGAGGACGGGCAATGGCGCAGCGATACTCCGTACGCCGTGTTGCACCGTGTGGCATCCGACGGCACCGTGCACGGTATCGCGGCTGCGATGTTTGCCTTTGCCAAGGAGCGCGCCAACCACCTGCGTATCGACACGCATCAGGACAACCTGCCCATGCAGGGTGCGAGCCTCAAGGCGGGGTTTGAGCGTGCCGGCGTCGTGCATGTGTCGGACGGCACGCCGCGTGTTGCGTTTGACTGGCTGTGCGAGGCGTAAAGGCCGAGTCACATACCAGCGCTTCATCGAAATGAAAATGGCCCCGAGTGGGGCCATTTTTGGTTACGGCGCTGTTTTGAAAGCCGGCTTTCGCAAGGCGCGAACCTACGAAAATCGCCGCGCGGCAACGCGGGGCGATGAGCTCGGTCGGGGGATAGGGCCCGCTTCGCCCGCCGGCCCGTAAATTGTATCATCCAGTGTGGAGCGTGAACGCCCGTTGCCTCGCGCGATGGGCTTGTAATAAGAGGAGAGCCATGTCGAAGCAAGTGGTCGTTGGAATCTTGGCGCATGTCGATGCTGGCAAGACCACGTTGGCCGAGGCCATGCTGTTCAACGCGGGTCGCATTCGCAAGCGCGGCCGCGTGGACGATGGCGATTCGCATCTGGACACTAACGCGATCGAGCGCGAGCGTGGCATTACGATTTTCTCGTCGCAGGCCGTGCTCGACCATGGCGATACCCACGTCATGCTCGTGGATGCGCCGGGGCATGTCGATTTTTCTGCCGAGGCGGAGCGCACGCTGCGCGCGCTCGACTACGCGATTTTGGTTGTGGGTGCCAACGATGGCGTACAGGGTCATACCGAAACCCTGTGGCGTCTGCTTACACGTTATGACATCCCGACGTTTATCTATATCAACAAAATCGATTTGGAGAATCCCGGCCGCGATGTCTTGTTGGCACAACTTGGGCAACGTCTTTCCGAGGGCTGCCTGGATGCCAACGAACTGCTGGCGGGCGGCGCCGTTCAGGAGGACGCTGCTGCGTTGGACGAGGCGGCGCTCGAGGAGTTTCTTGAGGCGGGTGAGCTTTCTGTCGCAACGCTGTCGCGCATGGTTGCCGAGCGCAAGCTCTTTCCATGTTTTGCCGGCTCGGCGCTCAAGGACCAAGGCGTGGACGAGCTGCTGGACGGCATATGCGCGCTGATGCGTGAACAGGCATGGCACCCGGAGTTTGCCGCGCGCGTCTATCGTGTCAGCCGCGGGGATCGCGGCGAGCGCTTGGCATGGCTTAAAGTGACCGGCGGCACGCTGCATGCCAAGCAGATGATTGACGGACGTTCCGGTGCCGAGGCATGGGAGCAGAAGGTCGATCAGGTACGCATCTATAACGGCGAAAAGTATGAGCTTGCCCAAGAAGTTGCTGCTGGCGGTATTTGTGCCGTGACGGGTCTTGCGCATGTTCGCCCAGGGGACGCCCTGGGCGCGGAGCCCGCGGGCGATGCGCCCGTCATTGCGCCAGTCCTCACCTATACGGTGCTTCCGGGCGAACACGATGTCCATGCGGTGTTCAAAGCACTGACTGAGTTGGCGGACGAAGATCCTATGCTCGGCGTAAGCTGGAATACGCATCTTGAGCAGATTCACCTGCAGTTGATGGGCGCCGTGCAACTCGAGGTCGTGCAGCGGGTGTTGGCCGATCGCTTTGGCCTTTCGATTGAGTTTGAGTCTGGCGGCATTCTCTATAAGGAGACTATTTCGCAGCCGGTCGAGGGCGTGGGTCACTTTGAGCCGCTGCGCCACTATGCCGAGGTGCATCTGCGCCTGGAGCCGTTGCCAGCGGGTTCGGGCGTGCAGTTTGGCACCGTGACCTCGACCGACGAACTCGATCTTAACTGGCAGCGTCTGGCGCTCACCAACGCCATGGAGCGCGGTCACCTGGGCGTGCTGACCGGCTCGCCTATCACCGATGTGCGCATTACGCTCACGGGCGGCCGCGCGCATGCCAAACACACCGAGGGCGGCGATTTTCGCCAGGCCACGTATCGCGCGATTCGCCAGGGGCTCATGCAGGCGCGTGAGGCCGGCGCGGCGGTACTGTTGGAGCCGTGGTATCGCTTTGAGCTCGAGGTGCCGGGGGAGTGCGTGGGCCGGGCGCTCTCAGATGCCACGCGTATGGGTGCCGAGTACGAGCCGCCGACGATGGCGGGCGACCGGGCGAAGCTTGTGGGTCGCGTACCGGCATCCGAGGTGCAGGATTACGCGCTGGAGGTGGCTGCCTACACGAGCGGTCGCGGTCATCTGTACCTGGAGTTCGCCGGCTATGCGGCTTGCCATGATGCCGAGCGCGTAATCGAGACGACCGCCTATGAGCCCGAGGCCGATCTGCCCAACACGCCCGATTCGGTCTTTTGCTCTCACGGCGCCGGTTACACGGTCAAATGGTACGACGTACCCGAGGCAGCCCACGTAAAGGTCGATCCCACCACCTTCCGCCCCTGGCGAGCGGCGGACGCCGAGTTTTTCGGCCATAGGTGATAGAGGGTCAGTCTCTTTATCGCATCCTGTTGGTATAACTCGGTATAAGTTGGTATAACTATTACCAGGGTTTGCCAATCCGAGGAGGCCGACATGAATCCAAATCCCTTTAAGCTCACTGCTGGCAAGCGGCCCCCGGTACTCATCGGCCGCGAGTCGGTCATCGAAGATTTCGAGGAGGGGCTCGATAACGGCGCTGGAGCGCCGGGCAGGCTCATGCTCATTACGGGAAACCGCGGCTGCGGCAAGACGGTTCTCCTGCGGGAGCTGCAACGTCTAGCCAATGAGCGCGGATGGGCGGTTGTCTCCGATTCCGCCTCGCTTGGCTTATGCGACCGCCTGGCCGATGCGCTTCGCTCGAATAGGCCGGTTGTGACGTCAATGGAGTTCGGTCCGTCGTTTGGCCGGATGTCGGTCGAGGCGGCGCGAGCAAAGGGCGAAACGTTGCGAGGGCTGGTCAACGAGCGCCTCAAGAAGCTCGGTCCGGGCAAGGGCATACTGTTTGCGATTGACGAGGCGCAATCTGCGTCTATCGAGGAACTGGCGGCACTTGCCGTTCTCTATCAGCAGGTGCTCGGAGATCAGGATGCCACGGGCTTGTCCGATAGCGACCAGCGTGGTCTTGCGCTGGTGTTCGCCGGCTTACCCAGTATGGTTGATGACTTGCTCGAAGAGCCGAGCGTGACGTTTTTGCGGCGTGCTCAGCAGCGTACGCTGGGGGCGATTTCTTTGCCCAAAGTGCGCGATTCGTATATCCAGACGGTCAAAGACGCTGGTCTTTACGTTGATGCGGAGACGGCGGACCTTGCGGCGCGCAAGAGCATGGGGCATCCCTATATGGTTCAGCTGGTGGGCTATTACATGTGGCGCTCTGCTGTCCGGCGTGGCTCGCAGGTCATTGAAGAGCGCGATGTTGAGGCTGGGCACGCGGATGCCGTCTCCGAGTTCTACGAAGCGGTTGACGCGCCCCTGTATTACGGGCTGCGCAGTCCACAGCGCCTCTTTATCGAGGCTATGGCGGTTGACGAGGACAAGCCGACGCGCATGGCGGACATCATTGAGCGTTGCGACCGAACCCAAAGCTGGGCGAGTAAATATCGCGCAAGCCTGATTCGCGAGCGCGTCATCGAGGCTGCCGGATACGGCCTCGTCCGGTTTACCGTGCCCATGCTGGGCGAGTATATCCGCGACCGCATTTTATGGCATGAGTAGGGTGATAAAGGTGACGGAACAGAAGATGAGCCCGCAGGCTATCGAGGTGCGCGGCGCGCGCGTACACAACCTCAAGGACATCGATATCGATATTCCGCTGGGAAAGCTCGTGGGCATTGCCGGCGTATCGGGTTCGGGCAAGAGTTCGCTGGCGCTGGGGGTTCTTTATGCCGAGGGCTCGCGTCGCTACTTGGAAGCACTCAGCACTTATACCCGCCGTCGTTTGACGCAGGCCGAGCACGCTCAGGTGGATGAGGTATTGCACGTACCGGCGGCGCTCGCGCTGCACCAGCGTCCGAGCGTGCCGGGCGTGCGCTCCACCTTTGGCACCATGACCGAGCTCAACAACAGCCTGCGTCTGCTCTTTAGCCGTTGCGCCCATCACGTGTGCCCGCATTGCGGGGCGCGTGTGGAGCCAAGCCTCAACGTAGCGGCTGGCCTGTCGCTCACGTGTCCGACGTGCGACCGCGAGTTCTACGCTCCGAGCGCCGAGGACCTTGCCTTTAACAGTGGCGGTGCATGCCCCACCTGTGGCGGCACCGGTGTCATGCGCGAGGTGGACGAGGCGAGCCTGGTGCCCGACGAGTCAAAGACCATCAACGAAGGTGCGGTGCTTCCCTGGGGTACGCTCATGTGGGATTTGATGAAGCAGGTCGCCGGCGAGATGGGCGTGCGCACCGACGTGCCGTTTAACCAGCTCACGCCTCAAGAGCGCGACATCGTGTTCCACGGTCCGGCGGTTAAGAAGCACATTCTCTACGTTCCCAAAAACGGCGAGGGCGCCACGCCGCTCGACTTTACCTATTACAACGCCGTCTATACCGTTGAGAATGCGCTCGCCAAGGTTAAGGACGACAAGGGCCTCAAACGCGTTGCACGCTTTTTGCGCGAGGGGGCATGCCGCGATTGCGGCGGCACGCGTCTCTCCGAGGCTGCGCGCCAGCCCCAGGTGCGCGGTATCAATCTGGCACAGGCCGGGGCCATGACGCTTGGTGATGCGGTCGAGTGGGTGCGCGGGGTGCCCTCATCCTTGCCGGTCGAGATGCGGCCCATGGCGATGGATATCTGCGATTCATTTTTGGGCGCGGCCCGTCGCCTGGTCGACTTGGGTCTCGATTACCTTTCACTCGACCGCGCTGGTGCCACGCTCTCCACGGGTGAGCGCCAGCGCGTGCAACTCGCCCGCGTGGTGCGCAACCGATCGACAGGCGTGCTCTATGTGCTGGACGAGCCCTCAATTGGCTTGCATCCTGCCAATGTCGACGGCTTGGTGGGCGTAATGCGCGACCTGGTGGATGACGGCAATACCGTGGTTGTTGTCGACCACGATACACGTGTGCTGGTGGAGGCTGATTATCTGGTCGAGATGGGCCCCGTTGCCGGAGCAGGCGGCGGCAGTGTAATCGCCGCGGGCACGGTGGACGAGGTCGAGCAATCGCAGGACAGCCGTATCGCGCCGTTTTTGCGCGCCGAGCCCAAGCGCTTGCGTCCGCAGGTGACTGACGACGAAATGTTCGACCAGGGCCATATCCGCATGGCGACCGATACCATCCATACCGTCAAGCCGCTCGAAGTCGATATTCCGCGCGGTCGCTTGGTCGCGGTTACGGGTGTTTCGGGTTCGGGCAAGACGACGTTGGTGCTCGAGACGCTCATCCCGGCGCTTAAGGCGCAGGCAGCTGGCGAGCGCTTGCCGGGGCACGTGTGTTGGGTCGATGC
Organism: uncultured Collinsella sp.; assembly: GCA_902493985.1. Taxonomy (GTDB): domain Bacteria; phylum Actinomycetota; class Coriobacteriia; order Coriobacteriales; family Coriobacteriaceae; genus Collinsella. The sequence goes on from CABURR010000073.1 coordinate 6,279, forward strand.
CGAGGGCATTGGCCGCGCAAACCTGATTGACGCCACGCCCATCGGCGCCAATGTTCGCTCGACGGTAGCGACCTATGCCGACATCCATGACGAGCTGCGTCGCGCCTTCGCCCGTACGCTCGAGGCCAAGGCGGCCGGCTACAAGGCGGGTGCCTTTAGCTACAATACCGGCGCCTTGCGCTGCCCTACGTGTGATGGCACGGGATCGATATCGCTCGACGTGCAGTTTTTGCCCGATGTCGAGATCATCTGCCCGGCATGTCGCGGCTCACGTTATGCAGACGCAGCTTCGCATATCCATCGCGAGGGCAAGGACGGGAGCTTGCTTACGTTGCCGCAGCTCATGGACATGAGCGTGGACGAGGCCCTCGACGCCACGGTGGGACTCAAGAAAGTCCAGGCGCGCTTGCAGACCTTGCACGACCTGGGCCTGGGTTATCTTACGCTTGGCGAGCCCACACCGGCGCTTTCGGGCGGTGAGGCACAGCGCCTTAAGCTCGCGAGCGAGATGGGCCGCGTGCAGGATGATGCCGTATTTGTGTTCGACGAGCCCACGATTGGACTACATCCGCTCGATGTTCAGGTGTTGCTGAGCGTGTTCGACGGCCTTGTTGCCAAGGGCGCCACGGTTATCGTGATTGAACACGATCTCGATCTTATCCGTAACGCCGATTATGTGATTGACATGGGCCCAGGCGGTGGCGACGCCGGCGGGCAAATCGTCTGCGCCGGCACGCCGGCGGATATCGCGGCCTGCTCCAAGAGCATTACCGGCCGCTACCTATAGGCGATGTGACAAAGGGACTGCCCCTTTGTCACATTGAATTCTATTTCACGCATTGAGCGGCGAGATAGTCGCGGAAGAATGGCAATTCAAAAGCGACGATTCCGCGCCCACGTTCCCCAATGATGCCGGCGTCTATCATGCGGCGTCGGTAGCGGGAGACCTGCTGCGGCGAACGCTTAAGGCGCTCGACAAGGTCGGCGGTGGTGGACTCTTCCTCGTCATCGAGCATGGCGATGAGGAATCGCTTGTCTTCTGCAGTGAGTTCCCGATAGGTTGCCGCGAGAATTCGGTCGTCCATCTCGTCGCGCGCGATTTTGATTCCCAGGTCAAAGTCGCGTGACGAGATTTCCTTCGAATCGCTTGTGAGATCCCAGGCACGGTAGCCTACGAGTTGCAATAGGAA
>CABURR010000074.1 GCA_902493985.1 uncultured Collinsella sp.
CTTATCGTCGACCGCGTCCAGGCCGGCCCCGTGGCGGGCGACCAGGTGTTTGAGGTCTTTAGCCCCTATATTCTGGCGCTCGTGCTCGTTAACCTGGTAGGCCAGATCCTCTCCAAGCTGCAGGACTACACCGTCTACAAGCTCGAGATTGCGGGCAACTATCACCTGGCGCGCTTGTGCTTCGACACGCTCTCCAACCAATCCATGACATTCCACACCAGTCGATTTGGCGGATCGCTCGTGAGCCAGACGAGCCGTTTTATGAGCGGCTACACGGGTCTGGTGGACGTGACGGTGTATTCGCTCATCCCCACTATCACCTCGGTTGTCTGCACGGTGGCGGCGCTCGCCCCGGTGGTGCCCGCATTTACCGTGATCCTGGTGGGCATCATGGTCGTCTACATCGCGTTTGTCTGGCTTATGTACAAGCGCATCATGCCGCTTTCGGCCGCGACGTCCGCCGCGCAGAACAAGCTGTCGGGCGTGCTCTCCGACGCGGTCACGAACATCCTGGCCGTCAAGACCTGCGGGCGCGAGGACTTTGAGCGCGACCTATTCGATACCGCCGACCGTGCCGCGCGCGATGCCGAAACGGTATCGATGCACGCCATGATGCAACGCAACTTTACGACCTCGGGCCTTATCGTCATTACCATGGCCGTGGTGAGTGTGTTCGCCGCTGGTGGCAACGCGTGGTTTGGCATTTCGGCCGGCGCGCTCGTCATGATCTTTACCTACACGTACAACCTCACTATGCGTCTGAACTACGTGAGCTCCATGATGCAACGCATCAACCGCGCGCTGGGCGACGCCGCCGAGATGACGCGCGTGCTGGACGAGCCGCGTCTGGTGGCAGACGACGCGCATGCCCCCGAGCTCAAGGTGCGCGAGGGCGCAATTGATTTTGAGCACTTGAGCTTTGCATACCGTGACGCCGCGGCGGGCGAGAACGTGTTCGACGACCTGACGCTCCATGTGGCGGCGGGCCAGCGCGTGGGCCTGGTGGGCAAATCGGGCTCGGGCAAGACGACGCTCACCAAGCTGTTGCTTCGCCTGGACGACGTGCAGGGCGGCCGTGTGCTCGTGGACGGTCAGGACGTCTCGCGCTGCACGCAGCAGAGCCTGCGCCGCCAGGTTGCCTACGTGCCGCAGGAGGCGCTGCTGTTCCACCGCTCCATTCGCGAGAATATCGCCTACGGACGCCCCGACGCCACCGACGAGCAGATTCGCGAGGCGGCTCGCTTGGCTAATGCGACTGAGTTTATCGACCGCCTGCCCCGTGGCTTTGACACCATGGTGGGCGAGCGCGGCGTTAAGCTTTCGGGCGGCCAACGCCAGCGCGTGGCCATCGCCCGCGCCATCCTCACCGATGCGCCGATTCTGGTGCTCGACGAGGCAACGTCTGCCTTGGACAGTGAGTCCGAGGCGCTGGTGCAGGAAGCGCTCGAGAACCTGATGCGCGGCCGCACCTCCATTGTGGTGGCGCATCGCCTGTCCACCGTGGCGGCGCTCGATCGCATCGTGGTGCTGGCGGACGGTGAGATTGTCGAGGACGGCACGCATGCGCAGCTCGTCGAGGCGGGCGGCGAATATGCAAGCCTGTGGAGCCGCCAGACCGGCGCATTTTTGGAGGCTTAAGGTCCCCGTACGTGGGACAATCGTTTTTGTGAAGTTATGTTTCTGCCGATCCGAGGAGTCGTTATGCCACGCGAGACCAATGCCGCCAAACGCGAGCGCGCCGTTGAGGTGTGCGAGCGCCTTAACCGTCGCTATGGCCCGGTCGAGTGCTTTTTGGACCACGAGAATCCCTTTAGGCTACTTATCTCGGTACTGCTCTCGGCTCAGACGACCGACGCGCAGGTCAATAAGGTGACGCCCCAACTATTTGCCCAGTGGCCCACGTCCGAGGCCATGGCCGGGGCAAGTGTGACCGACGTGGCCGAGACCATCAAGTCACTCGGCTTTTATAAGAGCAAGGCCAAGCACGCCGTGGAGGCCGCGCAGATGATCGTTGCCGATTACGGCGGCGAGGTACCGGCCGACATGAAGGAGCTCGTCAAGCTGCCGGGTGTGGGACGTAAAACGGCGAACATCGTGCTCAACGTGGGGTTTGGCATTGTCGAGGGCATCGCGGTCGATACGCACGTCAACCGCATCGCGCACCGCCTGATGCTGAGCCCCAAGACGCATGCCAAAGAGCCGCTCAAGACCGAGCAAGATCTGCTCAAGATTCTGCCGCACGAGTATTGGGGATCGGTCAACCACCAGTGGATCACCTTTGGCCGCGAGATCTGCGACGCCCGCAAACCCAAGTGCGATGAGTGCCCGCTGGCGGATTTATGCCCCAGCGTGCGTGTGATGGGGTAGGGGCCCGCCGCATTTTGTCGGCACCCGAGGACGGCGACTAATGTTGCGCAGCACATGTGGGCCGCGAGGGCTCAATATGATGGCGACAGATGCCGTTTGTTGTGAGGGGATGCCCGACGGAACCGATTTTTACAGGAACTGCGGGGCTGGGCATGCGCTTGAGCAGGAGTATATGTTGCTTCCTGCTGCCTCATGCAAAAATGTGTTGCTAATTTAGAAGCCTATTCAAGCGCGCCGAAGTCGTGGCGTGCTGGCGTAGCATGAACAAAAAAATCAAGCAATGGAGGGCAACGTGGCAACATTGAAGACGCGAGAGCTTGAAGATTATTTTGAGCGCATTGTGCGCACGCGCGAAGGTGACCTACCTGGTCGTCGCAAAGGCGACGAATACTTGTCTCAAACCCATGCACTCTACCATGGCGACCCTGCGCCCTGGGCTTTAACGCCAAAGATATTCGATAAGGATATGACGGCGCTTCTTAAGGAGGCGGCCGAGCGCATGTACGGCATTATGGACAAGGTGACGCGGGCGTTTTGTTCCGACGCCTCCGTGCGTGCGTGGTTTCGCATGGATCCGGCTTTTGCTGACCTGTGCGCTATGGATGCCGGCTATGATTGCCAGATTCCCCTTGCGCGCGTTGATATCTTTCTTGACGAGGACGCCGGTTCGTATACGTTTTGCGAGCTCAATACCGACGGCAGTGCTGGAATGGTAGTGACCGATGCGGTCTGTCAGGCAGTGCGGATGACGCCTTCCTTTGAGGAGTTTGCATCCGACCACCCCGGCTTTCGGCAGTACGATTTGTGCGGTAGCTGGATAGATGCATTGTTTGAGACCTTTGCAGAGTGGGAGCTGGCCCATCCTCACCGCACCGAGGATAGTGCACGATCGGACAGCGGGACCTGCGTTGACGAGGGTCTCTATGCACCGCAATCAAAGATATATCCCGCTTCGGTGGCAATCGTCGACTATTCGGAAAGCATCGACTTGGAAGATGCAGCTCATTTTGTCGACCTTATGAGGCAGCGGGGTGTAGTCGCACGCTTTGCGGATGTGCGCGACCTGCGGATTGGCAAAGGCGAGAGCGGTGCTAGGCGCCTATGCGATGCCGTTGGTCCTATTGATTGCGTTTGGCGGCGCGCGGTGACCGGCGAGCTGTGGGATAAGCCGTGCGACGGACGCTCAGCCTTTATCGAGGCTGCCCAAGAAGGGCTTGCATGCATCGTCGGTGGTTTTAGAACGTGGCCGTGTGCGACTAAGACCGTATTTGCGTTTTTGTGGTCTCGAGCCGGGCAGTCTTTGTTGAGCTCGGAGGAGCAATCGTTTGTCTGGGAGCATGTGCCCTATACCGAGATTTTGGACGAAAGCACCCAGTTGTCGAGATTTGCCGAAAAGGATCGATGGATTGTCAAGCCGTGCGGCGGCTACAACGCGGTTGGCGTTGTCGCCGGTTTGGATGTCACGGAACGGGAATGGTCCCAGGTGTTGGCTCGCGCTGCGGCAGCTGGGGCGATTGTGCAGGAGTATGCTCAGCAGTATCAGACTCCCTGCTTGCGCGGAACGCTTGTCGATGGGCCGCATCGAGGGGAGGCGCCCAAAGGACTTGTGGACGATCTTGGTTTTGCGCCCGCTTCTAATATGGAAGGCCTGTACCTGTATCGCGGCCGTTTTGCGGGCGTGTACACACGTGTCGGTTTCGCCAACACCATAGGGGAGTGGACGAGCCGCCTGAACGTTGCGAGCTTTTTTGAGGAATAGCCGTTTCTTGGGGCACCTTCCGTGGTTGCTGCGTTTGACGTGACGGGGAGATTTTGGCGAAGCCGGTGAGTCCAGTTCTATCTGGCGTTTTTGTTGCGGGGCTGGGCGTACGCCTGAGCTGGAATCCCCTTCATGCGCTACCATGACAGGCAACGAATTTGACGAACGACCCGCCGAGCTTGCCTCGGCGGGCTTTTGTCGTTGCAATGCCGGAGGAACAGCATGCTCATTCACCGTATAGCCGCACAGCTTTACACTGCCGAGGCGCTGCAGACCGTCGAGGCCGGGCTCGATTCTGGCGAGGACGTGACGCTGGCCGTGTCTCAGTCGGGCCGAACGCTTATGGCCGCCGCCCAGTTTGCGCGTCGTCCGCGCCCCACGGTCTACGTCGTGAGTGGCGAGGATGCGGCCGATCGCGCCGCACGCAGTTTGGCCGCCTATGTGGGCCTGGCGCACGTGTGCCGCTTTCCCGAGCGCAAGGACTACCCTTGGCGCGAGCAGGCGCCCGACGACGCCGTGGTGGCCCAGCGTTGCGAGGCGCTCGGGCGCATCGTGCGCGGGGACAACTGCATCATGGTCGCTTCGGCCCGCGCACTGCTGCGCTGCGTGCCGCCGGTCGAGAGTCGCTACTGGGAGTCCACTACTTTTGCGGTGGGCGAGGAGATTCCCTTTGACGAGGTGCCGCAGCGTCTGGTGGGCATGGGCTACACCAATGCCGGCGCCGCCGACGCGCCCGGCCTGTTCCGTGTGCACGGCGACACCGTCGAGGTGTTTCCCGCGCAGGAAAAGGCGCCCATGCGCATTGAGTTCTTTGGCGACGAGATTGACCGCATCCGCCGCATGGTGAGTTCAACGGGCCAGACCATCGGCAATGAGGACAGCATCGAGATCTTCCCCTGTCGCGAGCTCGCACTCACTGACGACGCCGTCCACAACATGCACGTGGCGCTCTACCGCGCCAGCCAGGACGACAGTAAGCTGGCGGCACTGCTCGAGATGGTGGATGCGCGCATCGTCACGCCCGAGCTCGACCGCTTTTTGCCGGTGATGTACGGCCAGACCGTGAGCCCGCTGTCGCATGTGAGCGGCAAGGCGCTCGTGGTGCTGTCCGAGCCGCGCTCGCTGTTCGACGATTGCCTGCGCGCCTACGAGGATATCGAGGCACGTGCTGGCGAGGCGGGGGTCGATCGCCTAGATGGCTTGTACGTGCGTGCCCAGCAACTCGACTTTGGTTCCCAGCAACGCCTGAACTATGTGAGCCTCATCCGTGCCGGCGGTGCGGTTACGGCAGAGCTCAAGATTGAGCAGCCTGCCATCGCAGGCTCGGACAACCGTTTTATGACGCGCATCCAGGAGGTCGTGGGCAAGCGCTATGCCTGCGTGTTTGCCATCCCCGACCGCGGTGCGCGCGAGTCGATGGAGCTCACCTTTGGCGACGAGGGCATTACCTTTGAGGAATCGCTGACCGCGGCGCCCGAAAATGCCGGCGCTATCGGCGACCGCGTGCGCGTGGCGGCGGCGGATTCCGCCGACCGTGCCGCACGCCAGGAGGCCCATGCTTCCATTCGCGAGCGCAAGGCCGACGCGCTCAACGCCCGCTCGCTCGAGGCGGGCGCCGCGCAGGCTGCCGCCGGCGCCGCCGTGCCCACCATCTCGCGCGGGCGCGTGACTTTTGTCGATGCCGCCCTGCCGCAGGGCGTGGTGGTGCCCGACGCCAATTTGGCCGTGTTCTCGATCGCCGACCTCAATGCCCGCATGGATGCCAACCGCGCGCGCAGCCGCCGCAAGGTTGACATTACGCAGATTACCTTCCCGTTTAAGCCGGGCGACTACGTGGTGCACGCTACCCACGGCATCGCGCTCTTTAGCGAGATCGCGCGCCAGGAAGTGGGCGGCAAGGAACGCGACTACTTTTTGCTGGAATACGCCGATGGCGACAAGCTCTACGTGCCGCTGGAGCAGGTTGACCGCATTACGCGCTACGTTGGTCCCGACGGTGATAAACCGCGCTTGACCAGACTCAACACCGCCGACTGGACGCGGGCTACCAACAAAGCGCGCAAGAATGCCAAAAAGCTGGCGTTTGACCTGGTCGACCTGTATACGCGCCGCTCATCGATTGCGGGCATCGCCTGCCCGCCCGACACGCCCGAGCAGATCGAGATGGAGGAGAGCTTCCCCTACGACGAGACACGCGACCAGCTGGAGGCTATCGCCGACATCAAGGCAGACATGGAGGCGCCCAAGCCCATGGACCGCCTGCTGTGCGGCGACGTGGGTTTCGGCAAGACCGAGGTCGCCCTGCGCGCGGCCTTTAAGTGCGTGGACTCCGGCCGCCAGGTCATGGTGCTCTGCCCCACGACCATTCTGGCCCAACAGCACTACGAGACATTCTTTGAGCGTTTTGCCCCGTTTGGCTTGGAGGTCGAGGTACTCAGCCGCTTCCGCACGCCGGCGCAGCAAAAGCGCGCGCTCAAGGCGTTTGCCGAGGGCACGATTGATGTGCTCATCGGCACGCACCGTCTGCTTTCGGCCGACGTGAACCCCAAGAACCTGGGTATGGTGATCATCGACGAAGAGCAGCGCTTTGGCGTGCAGCACAAGGAGCAGCTCAAGAACCTGCGCGAGCAGATTGACGTGCTCACGCTTTCGGCCACGCCGATTCCGCGAACCATGCAGATGGCCACGAGCGGCGTGCGCGACATGAGCCTGATCACGACGCCGCCGACTGGGCGTCGTCCCGTGATCGTGCACGTGGGGGAGTACGACCCCGACGTGGTGAGCGCGGCGATTCGCCTGGAGGTGGGTCGCGGCGGTCAGGTGTATTACGTGTCCAACCGCGTCAAGA
>CABURR010000075.1 GCA_902493985.1 uncultured Collinsella sp.
AGCTTGGAGAGGATCTGGCCTACCAGGTTAACGAGCACGAGCGCCAGAATATAGGGGCTAAAGACCTCAAACACCTGGTCGCCCGCCACGGGGCCGGCCTGGACGCGGTCGACGATAAGCGCCATCACGTAGGTGTTGGCAAACGTAAGCAAAAAGATATAGCCCGCCGACGAGAATACCGAGAGAAAGACGATCAGCGGCTGTGTGCGCGTGACATCCCAAAAACGCTGCAACGTGCGGCGCACGGTGGAGCGTTTGAGCGGACTGGTGCTTTTCTGAGACATAGGCTTCCTTTCGCGTCTGATAGGGCGAAACGCCATTGTTGCACACTAAAGCGCGCTTCAGGCACGTACGACACGAAAAGCGCCCGCGCTCCGCGCTTGCGCAGACGCCCCGCCGTCAGGCACGGCTAGTCCTTGTCTTCTTGGTCTGCGGGCAGGCCCACGGATGTGAGCCCCAAGATCGCGTCGGCCTCGTCGGCATCCTCCAGGGCGTCGATGTCCTTGAGCTTGCGCTCCATAACGTTGGTGCGCGTGGTGATGATGCCCTCGACCGTCTTTCCCGCGGTCTCGATCTGCTGTTGGGCGCGACGCAGCGCCGCCTGATAGCGCGGCAGCTCGGCCTTGACGGCGGAAAGCACGCGCAGCACGTCATCGGTGCGCTTTTGCAGCCTAAACGTCTGGTAGCTCATCTGCAGGCTGTTGAGGATGGCCGCCATGGTGCTGGGGCCGGCAACGTTGACGTGATAGTCGCGGCCCAGGGTCTCGATAAGCCCGGGGCGACTGACGACCTCGGCGTACAGGCCCTCAAACGGCACGAACAGAATGCCAAAGTTGGTCGTCGCGGGCACGCTCAGGTACTTCTCGCAGATGTCCTTTGCCTCGCGTTTGACCATCGCATCGAGCGTCTTGCGCGCAGCGGCGACGGCCTCCGCGTCGCCCGACTCCTGGGCGTCGAGCAGATGCTCGTACGCGTCGCCCGGGAATTTGGAGTCAATCGGCAGCAGCACGGGATCGCCCTCGTCTACCGGCAGCTTGACGGCAAACTCAACACGCTCCGAGGCGCCAGGCTTGGTGGCAACGTTTTCCAGATACTGGTCGGGCGTAAGGATGTCCGCCAGGATCGCGCCCAGCTGCACCTCGCCCAAAATGCCGCGCGCCTTCACATTGCCCAGCACGCGCTTAAGGTCGCCCACGCCGGTGGCGATGGACTGCATGTCGCCCAGGCCCTTGTACACGGCCTCGAGCTGATCACTCACCTGCTTAAACGATGCAGACAGACGATCGTTGAGCGTACGGGAAAGCTTCTCGTCCACCGTCGCGCGCATCTGGTCGAGCTGAACGTTGTTGTCCTTGCGGATGGCGCCCAGCTGGGCATCGACCGTCTCGCGCACCTTGTCCAGGCGGTGCTCGATACCCTCGCGGTTGGCGCCCAGCTGCTGGGCCGTCTCACGGCGCAGGTCATCCATACGGTCGCCGGCCTGTGAGAACGCGCGCGCAATGGTCAAGTAGCGTTGCTGCTCCACGGCGGCGTCGGTCGTCTGCTGCTGCGCTATGGCGTTTGCCGTGCGGCGGGTTTCTGCCAGCGCGACGTTGAGGGCATCGAGCGTGCTGTTGGCCTGCTCGAGCGCCGCGAGCGTCTCCGCGTCGTTGCCGCCACGCTCGTGCAACTCGGCACGAAGGCCTTTAAGCTGCAGGGCGCAAACCACAGCAACTCCCACCGCCACCAAGGCAATCACGACAAGCGCAATATCAATAGCAGACATAGACTCCGCCCAACAAACCCAATCGAGTATCAATCAAAACCGCGATCAATCTTACCCCGCCACACGCATCGGGCGCCCGGCCCCTTCCTGGGTGCTTCTCTCTTCCGCATATTCCATAATGCGACGCGCCGTTTCCCTGCTCACTTTTGAGTCATCGCCTGCCAAGTATGCGTATACGTTTCCTTTATTCAAGTGCAGAGCACGGCAGAGGCCATAGCGCGTTACACCCGATTCCTCCAATGCTTTCAGTGTTCTCTTTCTCATCAGGGCGTTCACCCTTCTGTTAGCCGCTGGCTTTTCTTTCACCCCTCTATACGCACGCCAAACGTTGGCATAACGATTAGGGAGCTCACTTTTGGCGCATAGAGACGCCATGTTACCCGCTTGACTGTACAAGGACAAAACGCCTCGGTAATCCTCTTCCATCCACGAGCCCTCAGATAAACCCAGAACGTATTCGGCTTTTCCTTGCGCCAAAGCGAGCAAAAACAGAGGCTCCGCCACGCGCGGCGCAACCGTCGTCGCCCGCTCAACCAGTTTTCTAAAACTTAGTGACTGCTGTCCGGACAGCTCTCGGCAATAGCCTTTTAAGAATCCCTCAAAGGTCAAATTCAACCGAACACCTCCTTTTTGTATTGTCTGTATGCGCAGACCATCTCTTGATAACTCCGCTCCGAAGGCGACGAGGCCAACGCCTCTCCTTCATCGAATATAAGCCGCTCGAGCAGATCCCAATCAAGTCGATCGATAAATGCTCGACTATGGAGGTCAACGATGTCGTTCGGACGATAGGCATAAAGCTTCATCACCGCCAGATCCTCCAAAGATGGCGTAAAGTACCTGATAAAATGCGCCCCAATCTCCAATGGGATCAGGCGATCTTCGTAATTGAATGGCATCTGGTTGCAATATGCCACTGCCATACCATTCACCTCGGGGTATCGAGCTATGATCTCGCGGAGACACCTGTCTGCCTCAAACACATCAATGTCATGTGTAACCGACCGATTCGTCACATCGTTTAGCATGAAGGCGCATCCTCCCACCAATACAACGCTCGGTCTATCGTCTCTTGGACCTATTTCCAGCTCCACCTCTTCGTCAATGCCCAAAAGAGTCTGCTCTAAATCCTGCTTATACATAGCAAATCCTATTATTATTCATCTTCAATAATACTATTCAGTAGCACGGCAGGACCTACAGGATGCAAGAATTCTACTCGTGGCGATAATCCCTACATCCTAGAAGTCCTAATGTGACAAACGCTAACTCTCCCAGCCGGCGCGGATGGTTGTTATGACATCGCCTAGGCGCTGGCCGAGGGCTGACAGATGTTGGAGCACTTCATTGGGAGAGGCGCCGTTGAGGATGCAGGTGAGGGCATACGAGACCAGGAAAATCACCGCAAGTCCTAACGGAATGAGCACGATCATCGCTAATGTGCGCAGGCGCTGGCCCACGCGGCGGTGACGCGTGCGGCGTTTGTCGAACGCAAGCTCCTGCGCATACGAATCTTGTTGTACGGAATAGTTCTCTGGCGCCGATCCGCCCGCAGGCGAAACCGCGGGCGTGGCATTTTGCGCAGGGGGCTGGGCGGCTGCCCTTTGCATTTGCATCTCCATGAGCCGTTGCTGTTGGCGCAACATGCGCTCGGCTTGTTGCTGCGGGGTCTCAAGAAACAGGTCCATGCTGGCCTCCTCAATCGGAGCATTCGACGCTTGCGCCCAGCATCCCGCACCGCCAAGGCCACGGCAACGCAATCCGTAGCAATAGCTGCAAAGTTTCTTTTACCAGAAAGCTGTCGAAAAGCTCAACGACTCCCCTACCAGCACTTTCTATGAGCTTTTTTCATCAGCAATCTTTTGGCCTTCCGCCCTAACGCCAACTGACCAAAATCTAACCAAAAGCTTGACGAAAAACGTGGAGACCGAAACCTCAAACAAGGCGCAGCGCCCCGAATGAGGTGCGAAAAAACAAGGCGGCACGGCCTTGGGCGAAGCGCCCTGGACAGTTAGTTCAAATACGTATAATTCAGACCCCCTCCATATGCCCTAAGATGCTACGCTTGGCGCGATTGATTCCACACAACGGGCAAGTAAGACCTAAAACCAGGCCCTTCAGGCAGCCCAAAGGGGCTCGATAGGCCTCCAACTGCCAAAAAGCCGACCGCAGAGTGATTGGAAAAATACGTATCTGAACTAACTGCCCACCCCGTACAAGACATGCCGCCCCAAAAGGGGCGGCACACAAACTTTTTTATCAGCTTTTCTGTAGCGAGCACGCGACGACCCAACGCCGGAGCGCAGGGCGGGGGAATACCTTTGCCTCGCGCGACCCTGCGGAGCCGTGAGCAAGAGGGAAAGGTATTCCCCCGCCCTGCGCTCCGCAGCCCACATTCGTATCGGCGCTAGTAGTTCACCACCTGCTCCTCAAAGTACGCCTTCGGGTGGTTGCACACCGGGCACACCTCGGGCGCTTCGGCACCCACATGCAGGTGCCCGCAGTTCAGGCACTTCCATACCTTCACGCCCTCGCGCTCAAACACCTCGCCCGACTCAATGCGCTCGACAAGCTTGTTGTAGCGCTCCTCGTGAGCCTTCTCGACAGCACCGACGCCGCGGAACTTTGCGGCAATCTCGGCAAAGCCCTCCTCCTCGGCGGTCTTGGCAAACTCGTCGTACATCGTGGTCCACTCGTAGTTCTCGCCCGCAGCGGCATCACGCAAGTTATCCAGGGTGTCGGGAACGGCGCCGTCGTGCAGATACTTAAACCACAGCTTGGCGTGCTCGGACTCGTTACCTGCGGTCTCGGCAAAGATATTCGAGATCTGAACGTAGCCGTCCTTTTTGGCCTTAGATGCGTAGTAGCGATACTTGGTGTGCGCCTGGGACTCGCCGGCAAAAGCGGTCTCGAGGTTCTTCTTGGTTTGGGAGTTCTCAAAATCCATAGGTGTACTTCCCTTCAACACATGCCGCCCGTAGGCTTCGAGCGGCCTTGTCTTTAGGATGCCCTCATGTCGAAAATCTAAACCTTACAATCCTGTTCTTCAGATTTGAGCGGGCTACACACTCAGCCAACGATCGCCCTCGGAGCGGCAAAAGCCCTCGCGCTCCAGATCGGCAAGAATACTTGCGACCAGCTCGCGCTCGACCGACTCTCTGCCGGCTGCCGCCTCCATCTCGTTAACGCCTGCAACAGCTTCATCAACCGTCATGCCCGCCGGATGCCCATCGCGCGCCGCCAGCAGCATGCGCACAATATGGGCGCGCTTTTGACGGCGCGAGCCCTCAAACTTGGACTGACGGCTATAGCCCGCCGACCGCCTGGAAGGATTTGGCAGCGTCTTTTTAAGATACGCGCCGTAATCCAGCAACGCGTAATACCACGCGCGCGGCGTGTCGGCATCGTCTTGAGGCGCGGCAAAGGGCGCAATCTCATCCGCCGTCGCACCGGGAGCCGCCGGACAGGCGGCTTGGATCAGCGGCACCAGCTCGCGATCAGGAACGGCCGGCACATCGGGAAAAAAATGATGCAAAAAGACCGTGCGCACGTTGGTCTCCAGATACACGCCCGGAAGATCGAACGCAAACGACCGGATGCCCTGCGCCGTCGCCGGGCCAATACCGGGCAGGGCGACCAGGTCGCGCGTCTCACGTGGAAACTCCCCATCCCAATCTTCCATAATGCACTGAGCGGCTCTGTGAAGCGCCAGAGCACGCCGGTTGTAGCCCATCCCCTGCCAGGCATCCAAAACGTCGGAAGGAGCGGCCTGAGCGAGCGCCTGTACGGTCGGAAAGCGGTCGAGCCACGCGGGCATACGCGTCTCCACACGCGGCACCTGCGTTTGCTGCAGCATAACCTCGGAAAGCCAAATAATGTACGGGTCGCGCGTGCGGCGCCACGGAAGGTCGCGATAACGCAGGACCCCTTCCGAACGAATCATCGAACGAAAGGGGTCCTGAATCATAGCTATGCTCCTTATGCGGCGCTATTCCTCCCGGCAAGCGCACGCACAGGTGGCGTACTCGGGAAACGCATCGCGGTCGGCGAACTTGGAATCGACGGCCGGGAACTGGCGGTGAGCGACGATATCGCCCAGCGAAACGGAATCGAGGTAGTCGCGCATCAGCGCTTGAGCTCCGGCCCACAGGGAATGATAGCAGCACGTACCCATGCGCGCACAGTCGCCATCGGGCGCGGTGCAATCGTTCATGACGATGGGCCCCTGAACGGCCTCAACGACCTGGCGGATGGTGACATCGTCGGGGCTGACCTTAAGACGCATGCCGCCATGGACGCCACGCAGGCTCTCCACAATACCGGCCTGAACCAAACCATGCTGGATCGAACGGGCAAACGAATACGGGACATTGACCTCTTCGGCGGCGGTGCGAACAGAAAGCAGACGCTCCGGGTCCTCGGCAAGCATCGCGAGCATGCGAAGGGCGTAATCAGTCTTCCTCGATATGTCCATTTTTCCCCTTTCAAAGAATAGGAACAGCTCGAACGAGCTCCGGGGCCGAGCTTACGTCGAGACACCAATGACCGTATGGACGCCCAAATTGCAAAACGGGTGCCCACTGAACGCCGTGTTTGAAGCCTCTTGCATCAAAAACGGCCCACAGTGCAATTCAGTATAACCTGCCCCTACTTCATTGAGCAGGCGTTGCGCAACAAATTCCTTGTTTGAACCATGTCTCAAGCGGAGCTTGTCCGGGAATTGGAAGGCTTTGGTTTTGGGCGAAAGGAGCCGATGGGATCAAGGTCCTATCAAACGCAAAAAACCACGTCCGAAGACGTGGTTTTAATTGCGTTGGCGGGAAGTACGGGGCTCGAACCCGCGACCTCCGACGTGACAGGCCGGCGCTCTAACCAAACTGAGCTAACTCCCCAGGCAGTCGTTCGCGTTTGTTTCCGCTCGC
>CABURR010000076.1 GCA_902493985.1 uncultured Collinsella sp.
CCGATTCGATCGCGGGTATCATGGGCATGACGTTTATCAAGGCGATGGAATGCAGCCGCGCGATGGACGAGGCCATGCTCTGCCGCGGCTTTGCCGGTGCGTATCCGGCTCCTGCGCGGAGCGGCTTTGGCTGGCGCGATGCGGTTTACGCGGTCGTTGTGGTTCTGCTCGCCGTGTTGTGCGCAGTGCTGTAGCGCGGGCGGTCGAGCCGTCGATGTGGATAGGGAAGGGCGACGTTTTGGCAAACGATACGAATGGCGCGATGGGCGTGAGCGGTGCTGCCGGCGCCGAGACCACGCCGCTCATCGAGTTTCGCGACGTGGTGTTTTCCTATGCGGGCTATACGGTGGTCGATGGCGTTTCGCTGCAGGTGGACCGTGGGGAGCTCGTTGCCCTGCTAGGTCCCAACGGCTGCGGCAAGACGACGATCATGCGCCTTATCAACGGCCTTGAGCTCGCGGACGCGGGCACGTATCTGTTTGACGGGCATGCGGTCGATGCGGCATATCTCAAGGATTCCGCGGCTGCCCAGCGGTTCCATCAGCGCGTGGGCTTTGTGTTCCAGAATGCCGATGCGCAGCTCTTTTGCGCCACGGTGGGCGAGGAAGTTGCTTTTGGTCCCGCGCAGATGGGGCTGCCGGCAGACGAGCTCGAGCACCGCGTGCGCGATGCCATGGGGCTGTTCCAGGTTGCCGATCTGGTCGATGCCTCGCCCTATCAGCTTTCGGGCGGGCAAAAGAAGCGCGTGGCGCTGGCTGCGGTTGTGTCTATGAACCCCGATATCCTAGTGCTCGACGAGCCTACCAATGGACTCGACGAGGATTCATGCGACATCGTGGTCAACTTCTTGCTGGCCTACGTCGCGGCGGGTAAGACGGTCTTGATGAGCACGCATCACCAGGATTTGGTGCGACGCCTGGGTGCCCGTGCAATCTATATCGATCGATATCACCATGTGGTCGAGGCGCCTTCGCCGTCGTATGGAACCGAAAGCGGTGCTACGGACTAGTTGCTGCGTAGAGCGTGCGTAGCCGCCCGCGCGGCTTTGCCGTGATGGTATAGTTATCCAGGTTTTTATGGGGGTGGCTATGCCAAGCTGGAACATTCATATCGCTCAGACGGAGCGTTTGCTGGAGCGCACCGGTGCGCTTGCCAATAGCGTGCGCGATCGCAATGCCTTTTTGTTTGGCTGCGTGGTTCCGGATATCTTCGTGGGCTATATGGTCCCTGGCATCGCCGATCCCATCCCGTACCGCATTACGCACTTTGCCAAGCCTGAGCCCATCCCTAAGCCTCGTGAGCATGAGTTCTGGGATACCTATGTGGCACCGTTGCTTAAAAGTTCGCCTATCGGTGCGCCGGCCGCGGCGACCTCGATTATCGAGGAACGCGAGCGGCTGAACCGCGTGCACTATCCCCAGCGCTACAAGGATGCCGAGCCGGTTGCCGGTCCCGGCGCCTGTGAGTTCTCGCTTGCGTCCGAAGATGTGGCACAGTCGTTGCTCGATTTGACACTTGGTGTCTGGTCGCATCTGGTGGCCGATACCGTATGGAATACGCGCGTGAATCAGTACCTGGAGGCGCACGGCGGCAAGCCGTGCGAGGAGTTCCGCATTAAAAAGCAGGGCGATTTTGACTGGTTTGGCAAGACGCTGGGCATCGTTTCCATCCCGCGTGCGACCGATCGCCTGTATACCGCTGCGACGCGTTTTGGGCAGTATCCTATCCATAAGGAGTATGTGCTCAAGACCATCGGCGTTATGCACGAGATTGTGCGCGAAAACCCCGGCGAGCCCGACCATCCGCCATACCGCCTGCTGACCGAGGAATTCTTCGACGCAACGTTTACCGAGGTCATCGAGCTGACCGAGGCGGGCTTTGCGGCTCGCGTTGCTGCTTCTGACGTTCCCGCAGTCCCCCTGATCGCTAGCTGCTAGTCGGCCGGCTTAACGGTGAGCAGTTCATCCCAATTGACCAACAGCTCCCGTCGCAGGGCATCTTCGGTGGTACGCTCGGCATCGGAAAGGTTCGCGACTGATCACATGTCGATGAAGCGGCATATGAAGTAGGTCCTAAAAAGGGCCCGGAAGGCAAAGCCTTCCGGGCCCTTTGCAATGCAAGTGTGCTTGCAAGTGCGATTTAGCGCACCTGAGCGACGTAAGCGACGTTGGTCGAGGAGACCTTGTCCTCGAGCTGGACACTCATGCGGGGATCGCCGGCGGTGGCGACGGTCAGATCGCCGGCCTCGACGTAGCCGAGCTCCTTAGCGGTCTCGATCGCCTTGACGATCGTGCCGTTGACGGTGCCCTGGGTGATCTCGGCCTGGTGCGGGATAACGCCCCAGTACATAATCATCTGCTGGACGGCCCACTCGTGGCGGGAGAACGCGCAGATCGGCATGTTGGGACGGAAGTGCGAGATCAGGCGAGCGGTACGACCGGTGGTCGTCGGCACGGTGATGCACTTGGCGCCAACGGTGGTGGCCATGTTCACAGCGGACATACCCACAACGTTGTTGACGACGCGGGTGCCGTGAGCATCGGCTGGAACCTCGAGCGGAGCGTGAGCCGGGAGGTACTTCTCGGTCTCGAGAGCAATGCTGGCCTGCATCTTGACGGCCTCGACCGGGTACTTACCGGCAGCGGACTCGCCGGACAGCATGACGGCGTCGGTGCCGTCGTAGATGGCGTTAGCAACGTCGGCAACCTCGGCGCGCGTCGGGCGCGGGTTCTGCTGCATGGAGTCGAGCATCTGCGTAGCGGTGATAACGGGCTTGTAGGCCGCGTTGCACTTGGCGATGATCTCCTTCTGGATGTGCGGAACGAGCTCGGGCTTGATCTCGATGCCCAGGTCGCCACGGGCGACCATGATGCCGTCGGAAGCCTCGAGGATCTCGTCAAAGTTCTCGACGCCCAGGGCGCACTCGATCTTCGGGAAGATCGTCACGTGCTCGCCACCGTTCTCGCGGCAAAGCTCGCGGATGCCGCGGACGGACTCGCCGTCACGGATGAAGGAAGCGGCGATGTAGTCGATGTTCTCGGTCAGGCCAAAGAGGATGTCCTGACGATCGCGCTCGGTGATGGCGGGCAGCGAGATATTGACGTTGGGCATGTTGACGCCCTTGCGCTCGCCGATCAGGCCGTCGTTCTTGACGACGCAGGTCATGTCCTGGCCGTCGACGGACTCGACCTCGAGGGCAACCAGGCCGTCATCGATCAGGATAAGGGAACCCTTCTCGACCTCGGAGGGCAGAGCCAGGTAGTCGAGGGAGATGTGCTCAGAGGTGCCGTGGAAATCCTCGGACGTGGGCTGAGCGGTGACGACGATCTTATCGCCGGTCTTGACGGCAACCTTCTTGCCGTCGACCAGAAGGCCGGTGCGGACCTCGGGGCCCTTGGTGTCGAGCAGGATGCCGACGGGCAGACCGAGCTCCTTGGAAATACGACGGACGCGCTCGATGCGACCGTGGTGCTCGTCGTAGGATCCGTGCGAGAAGTTAAAACGGGCGACGTTCATGCCCGCCTTGATCATCTCGCGGATGGTCTCGTCGCTATCGCAGGCGGGACCCATGGTGCATACAATCTTGGTGCGCTTGTACATTCAGACCTCCATCTGACATCGTCTTGCGCTGATAGATAAACCATAAGAAATAAAACTGAGATGATTATAACGAAATGACGACCGAATACCCTCAAAAATCGACCGTATGCCGAATTAGAAGTTCATTTTTTGCGGAAAAACGGTATATGAAAAAACTTTACCAACCGTTCTGACCGTTGCTATCTGGGCGATATTTCAGTTTAACGATGTGCCGAAGAAAAAACGTTTTATCAATATTGAGCATCACACGGTCTGCATCGTTGCACTCGAGCCGTGTTTCCAAATGGATTGTTTTGGCTAGACGCGTTGCTTTGGGGTACCATAGCTCCACTATCAACTGCCGCTCAGCACGGCAGCCTTGATGAGCCCTTGCCCTTCTCCTGGGAATTATGATCGGGCATCAATCTGCTGAGTGGCCCGAATCCCAGGAGGGGACTCTATATGCAAAAGGAATACCTGTCCGCCGCGGCGGAGGTACTCAGCGACCAAGGTGTCGATGAGAACCTCGGCCTGAGCAACGGCGAGGCGTCGTCGCGCCTCGCCAAGACAGGCCCTAACAAGCTCGAGGAAGCCGAGAAGACACCGTTGTGGAAGCGCTTCTTTGAGCAGATGGCCGACCCCATGGTCATCATGTTGATCGTTGCCGCCGTTATCAGCGCGCTCACGGGTATGGTCAAGGGCGAGCCCGACTTTGCCGACGTCGCCATCATCATGTTCGTCGTTATCGTCAACTCGGTGCTGGGCGTGGTCCAGGAAGCTAAAAGCGAGGAGGCTCTCGAGGCCCTGCAGGAGATGAGCGCGGCGCAGTCCAAGGTGCTGCGCGACGGCAAGCTCGTGCACTTGCCGAGTGCCGAGCTCGTGCCCGGCGATGTGATCATGCTTGAGGCGGGCGACTCCGTCCCGGCCGACTGCCGTGTGCTCGAGAGCGCCACGATGAAGATCGAGGAGGCCGCCCTTACCGGCGAGTCCGTGCCCGTCGAGAAGCATGCCAACGTGATCGAGCTCGCCGCCGGCACCGACGACGTGCCGCTCGGCGACCGCAAGAACATGTGCTACATGGGTTCCACCGTGGTATACGGCCGCGGCCGCGCCGTCGTGGTCGGCACCGGCATGAACACCGAGATGGGTAAGATCGCCGGCGCCCTGGCCGAGGCCAAGGAAGAGCTCACGCCGCTGCAGGTGAAGCTTGCCGAGCTCAGCCGCATCCTTACCATCATGGTTATCGTCATCTGCGTCGTGATCTTTGGCGTCGACATCCTCCGCCACGGCGTGGGTAACGTCCTTACCGACCCGACTGCCTTGCTCGATACCTTTATGGTTGCCGTCTCGCTTGCCGTCGCCGCCATCCCCGAGGGCCTGGTTGCCGTCGTGACCATCGTGCTGTCGCTTGGCGTGACCAAGATGGCCAAGCGCCAGGCAATCATCCGTAAGCTTTCTGCTGTCGAGACGCTCGGCTGCACGCAGACCATATGCTCGGACAAGACCGGCACGCTTACCCAGAACAAGATGACCGTCGTCAAGCACGAGCTCGCTGCGCCTAAGGAGAAGTTCCTGGCCGGTATGGCCCTTTGCTCCGACGCCCAGTGGGACGAGGAGCTGGGCGAGGCCGTGGGCGAGCCGACTGAGTGCGCGCTCGTCAACGATGCCGGCAAGGCTGGTCTCACTGGCCTGACTGCCGAGCACCCGCGCGTGGGTGAGGCCCCGTTCGACTCTGGCCGCAAGATGATGTCCGTGGTCGTCGAGACCCTGGACGGCGAGTATGAGCAGTACACCAAGGGCGCGCCCGACGTGGTGATCGGCCTGTGCACCCATATCTACGACGGCGACAAGGTCGTCCCCCTGACCGAGGAGCGTCGCGCCGAGCTCGTGGCCGCCAACAAGGCCATGGCCGACGAGGCCCTGCGCGTGCTGGCGCTGGCAAGCCGCACCTACACCGAGGTCCCGAGCGACTGCAGCCCCGCCGCGCTCGAGCACGACCTGGTCTTCTGCGGCCTGTCCGGCATGATTGACCCGGTTCGCCCCGAGGTCGCCGACGCCATCCGCGAGGCGCACGACGCCGGTATCCGCACCGTCATGATCACGGGCGACCACATCGACACCGCCGTGGCCATCGCCAAGCAGCTGGGCATCGTCACCGATCGCGGCCAGGCCATCACGGGCGCCGACCTCGACCGCATGAGCGACGAGGAGCTCGACGCGCACATCGAGGACTACGGCGTGTACGCCCGCGTCCAGCCCGAGCATAAGACCCGCATCGTCGAGGCCTGGAAGTCGCGCGACCAGATCGTGGCCATGACGGGCGATGGCGTCAACGACGCCCCGTCCATCAAGCGTGCTGACATCGGCGTGGGCATGGGCATCACCGGTACCGACGTCACCAAGAACGTTGCCGACATGGTGCTTGCCGACGACAACTTCGCCACCATCATCGGTGCTTGCGAAGAGGGTCGCCGCATCTACGACAACATCCGCAAGGTCATCCAGTTCCTGCTTTCGGCCAACCTTGCCGAGGTGTTCTCGGTGTTTATCGCCACGCTCATCGGCTTTACCATCTTCCAGCCGGTGCAGCTGCTGTGGGTGAACCTGGTCACCGACTGTTTCCCCGCGCTCGCGCTGGGCATGGAAGACGCCGAGGGCAACATCATGAAGCGCAAGCCGCGCAACGCCAAGGACGGTGTCTTTGCCGGCAATATGGGCCTGGACTGTGTGGTCCAGGGCCTAATCATCACCGTGCTGGTGCTGGCGAGCTTCTTTGTGGGCGTGTACTTTGACATGGGCTACATCCACATCGCCGATATGATCGCCGGCAATGCCGACGAGGAAGGCGTGATGATGGCGTTCATCACGCTCAACATGGTCGAGATTTTCCACTGCTTCAATATGCGCAGCCGTCG
>CABURR010000077.1 GCA_902493985.1 uncultured Collinsella sp.
CTGCACGCCGGCGTAATGCCGGTGTTCTGCAGCAGGTGGTTAATATAGTTCTGGGTGTTCGCCATGTGCGCTCCACATCCATAATCCGACAAATAGGCCCAATGCATGCACATTAGAACCGTATATAGTCGAAAGTATACCCCGAGCGAGCGCAAACGACCGAATTCGGGCCATCTTAACGCCCCGAGCGGACAAGGATATAGCCTAATCTCCATATCGGACTAAAATCATGGCAGCAAACCACCTTCTCATGCGAGGACTCTATGACGGCAAGCGACACGACCGAGACAATTAAAAAGGGGGATTCGGAGCCCAGTTTCGATAAAACGGCTCAGCGCATCCTCAATCTTTTCTTTGTGCTCAATAGCTCCCCCGAACCGCTGACGACCGAGCAGATCGTCTTGGATTCTGACCTAGGATATGGCTCGGGCAATATCGACTCGGATAAGCGCAAGTTTCGACGCGATCGTGACAAACTGCTCGAACGCGGCATCTTAATCAAGGAGGTTCGCCCCACCGGCGCGCAGGAGACCGAGGAAAGCTCGTGGACAATCGACCGCGAGCACACGTTTGCGGCAGGCGGCCTCATTACCGCAGACGACGCCGATATCCTGCTCAACGCCATCGACCAGACACTAGCGGCCGGCTCATCCACTTTTGCCGCACCGCTTGCCGATATTCGCTCCAAGATTGCCTATCTCACCGGCAGGACGACGGTAGACGAGGCGCCGATCAGCCGCTCTCCCACCGTCGATGCGGTTTGGAGCGCCTTTGCCGAGCGTTGTGCGCTGCGATTTTTATATCAGAACGGACGCGGCGAGCAGAAAGAACGTACCGTCTGCGTCTACGGCATGTTCGAGCGCGAGGGCGTGGCGTACTTCTGCGGCCTCGACAACGTCACCGACGACATCAGGACATTCCGCTGCGACCGTATCGTACGCGCTTGGCGTCCTTCGAAGGCCTACGTCATCCCCGCGAACTTCAATCTCAACGACTATCTGTTCTTTGAATTCGATTTTGCCGACCGACCGCCCGTTGCAGCCACGTTCTCGTTCGCCCCCCAGACGCAGATCGATATGATCAACGGCCTCACGCGCGGGCGAGGTGAGCTCGCACACACCGATGTGGGATGGACCTGGACCGTTGACGTGCGCGACCTTGAAGCCGCCGCCTCATTTTGCATGGCCCACGCCATGGACGGCATGAGGCCCATGGCCCCCAAATCGCTCAAGCAGGCGTGGAACCACCTCATCGAAAGGACGGTGCACGAGTATGCCCGTGCGTAAACTCACCAGCGAGCAGAGACTCTCGCGCGCCATCGACATCATGGAAGCCCTCTACGCCGCCGGCGAGAGCGGCATGACACGAACCGAGATTTGCAGTCGCTTTGACATCACGGGGGTATCGCTCGACGAGATTCTCGAGATCGTCTCGACGCTCGCGGACCGAGAATCGGGCGCGCGCATCATCTGCGAATGCCGCGGCGAGCGTGTGGTCCTCACCGGTGACGCCGGGCGTGTGCTACCGCTGCGCTTGAGTGCCGCCGAGGGCGCTGTGCTCAACCATGAACTTGAATCGTTGGGGATCGAGCCGCATACGGCAGCTCGGATTCGACATGCCCTTCTACCCGAAGAGCTCGGCTATAACCAGCGCGTCTTTGACACCGTCAACCACGGGTCGCACTGGCAGCAGCTGAGCTGCGCCATTCAGGACGGCGTTCGCTGCCGCATCTCGTATCGCTCGATGGACGATGCACGGCCACGCGAGCGTCTGGTCGACCCCTTGCGCATTACGACAAACGGCGACCAAACATACCTGATTGCCTGGGACATCGCAGTCGATGAGCAGCGCACCTATCGCATGGATAAAATCGAGGAACTCGCCTTGACGGAAGACTCCGTCGTGCCTCACGCACCGGACGTCGCATCCCTCCACGATTCCCTTGCCCGGACGCAGCGTAGTGCAAAGCTCTTGATGCCATTCGATATGGCGGAGCATCTGGACTGGGCCGGCATCACCCTAATCGAGCGCAGCGGAGCAGACATGGCAACGGTAACCGTGCATTACGGCTCCGAGCGTTGGCTACTGAGCCAGATAATTGCAGCGGGCGGAGCCATCCGCATCTTGGATGACCCCGCCCTGTCAAAGCGTCTGTGCGATATGGCAAAAACCCTCGTCTGTCCGCTTTAGCGCCGCCGCTCGTGGCGTGCGCGCCACAGTTGCAGATAGTGCCCGATCCGCGCCGATTCGATGCGCTGGTAGGAGCTCGTGGGCAGCGACGTTAAGAACTTCTTTCCGTAGCCCTTCGTCACCAGGCGCGGGTCGGCCAGAATCAGCACGCCGCAATCGGTCGACGAGCGGATAAGGCGGCCGGCCGCCTGCTTGACCTCGAGCACCGCCTCGGGCAGCGAATAGCGCGCCCAAGCGCGGTCTTCGCGCAAGTTGCGCTCGCACGAGAGCGGGTCCGTGGGGCTCGAGAACGGCAGCTTGGGAATGATGACGCAGCGCAGCGTCTCGCCGCTGGCGTCGAATCCCTCCCAAAAGGCCTTAAGAGCAAAAAGCGACGAGGTCGGCTCGTTGATAAACCGGTCGCGCAGGCGACGAGGAGATGAGTTGCGCTGCTGGCAGTTGAGCTCCAGACCCGCACGGGCCATCTTGGGCTCAACGCGGGCGTACAGGTCTTCCATGTCGCGCCGATTGGTGAACAGTGTGAGCACCGATCCGCCCATGGCAAGATGGGCGTCGACCAGCACGCGCTCGAGCGCCGTAAGATAGCTCTCACGATCGCGCGGATCGGGAATATCGCCCGCAACGACTACAGCCATGTTCGAATCAAAGTCGTAGCTCGAGTCCAAGTGCAGCGATGAGGATGTCGAAGCACCGATGCGATCGAGGCCGACTGCGTGGTTAAAGTGTTCAAAGCTTTTGGACACCGTCATGGTCGCCGAGGCAAAGATAGCCGTGTGAACCTCGGGCAGCCACTCAGTTGCCAAGGCCTCGCCAATGTCGATGCGCTCTGCGGTCATTGATTCTCCGCCGGCACGCAACCTGCGATTGACCTGCAGCGAATACACGTAGTGTTCATCGGTGCCCTCAATGATGAGTTTGAGGTTCTCGGCCAGCTCGTGCAGGCGGCGCGAGATATCACCCAGGTCGACAACAACCTCGGGCTTGTCGGCGGCGACGGCTTGCACCAGCGCGTCGACGCTCTTGTCAGCCTGTTCCAATGCGTCGATGGCAGTGTAGGCCGACGGTAAGAAATCATGCCAGTCGTCAGATTCGCGCAACTCGGGGCCAATCCATAGATTGGCATTATCATAACCCCCACGGGCACGGCGGCCGAGCTCGCGAACGCCATCGAACACGTCGGCGATTGCCATGCTCGCGCGTGCAACTGTCGACGTCGCCTTGGCAGTAAGGCCCAGATAGAGCGTAGAGCCCTCGGAGGTTGCCAAATCACGGGAAACCTGGCTTAGCGCGCCGGTGCTCGAGCCACCCAGGCGCTCAAACAGAACGCGTGATTCGTCCGCCGACACCACGCGCGCCCACTGACGGCGCGCCTCGCGCTCGATGGAATGGGCCTCGTCGATTACCCAATGACGAATCGGAGGCAAAATCCTGCCCTCGGCCGCAACATTGCGGAACAGCAGGGAATGGTTGGTGACCACCACATCGGCGTGCGCCGCACGACGGCGAGCGCCGTGGACCAAACATTTATCAGGGAAAAACGGACAGAGGCGACGAGCACACTCGCGCGAGGCCGTCGTAAAGTCGGGGCGGTTGACGCTGCGCCACCGAATGCCAAGCGAGTCGAGGTCGCCATCGGCTGATTGGCAGACGTACGCCATAATGACCGCGACCGCCGTGAGCGTGTCCGCCGGATCGCGCTTGGTGGTAATCTCGACCTGGCCGCGGCTCATGCGCTCAAGCTTGCGCAGGCACGGATAGTGGTCATACCCCTTGAGAGCGCAAAATGACAGACCACCGTCCAGTTGCTCGGCAAGTTTTGGCAGCTCATGGTACATGAGCTGGTCGGCAAGATTGTTCGATTTGGTCGCAATACCAACCGTGATGTTGTTACGGCGCGCTGCCTCGGCAAAAGGCACCAGATAGGCCATCGATTTGCCGACGCCTGTGCCCGCCTCAATTACACGATGAGTGCCCGTGACCAGCGCATCGCGGACCTCGAGCGCCATCGCGATCTGCTCATCGCGCGGCTCGTACGTGGGGTACATACGATTAACCAGGCCGCCCGGGGCATAGTCCGCCTCGATTTCCTCGCGGCTCGGCATCCTAAGGACCGGTAGCTCGTCCGCATCAACGCGATCATCGGCCCGATCGGCCTTGAGTACGTCGGCGCGGGCGGCACTGAGAGAGAAGATGGAACCGGGGTTCTGCCCCGCCAAGAAGGAGAAGATGGGACGATAGGACCAGGGTACGTCGGGATGCATGTCGGCCAAGCGCGCCATTAAGCCCTGGGGCAAGTCGGTGAGCGCCACGAGCAACACGCGCCATACGCCACACAGGGCGTCGACATCGGCGTTGGCGCGGTGCGACACCGAGTCGCAGCCAAACAGGTCGGCCATGAAAGAGAGCTTATGCGAGGCCAGGCGCGGAAGCGCGATGCGCGACAGCGCCAGCGAATCGATCCAGATGTCGCTGACGTTGACACCGCCCTTGACCGACTCGATAAACGAACGGTCGAAGGTGGCGTTATGCGCAATCACAGGGCAGCCGCCGACAAAATCGGCGAGAGCGGCCACGGCCTCGACGGCCGACGGGGCATCTGCCACATCGGCGTTTGTAATGCTCGTGAGCTCGGTAATCTCGGCGGGAATCAGCTGTTTGGGATGCACGAAGGTATCGAAGCGGTCGACGACCTCGCGGCCCGAAAGACGGGCCGCCGAGATCTCGATCAGCTCATTGTCCTGCACCGAAAGACCTGTGGTCTCGGTATCGAGGACGATCACATCTTCCTCGATAAGGCCGAAGGACTGCGTTTTGGCGCGTTCGGCAAGCGTGGCATAGGAGTCGATGACAAACTGCGGCGTTCCTGACGAAACCGCGTCCTCGATTAGCATGCAATGCCCGCTCGACGAAGGCCCATACGGATCAGGCTGTCACAGACCTGCGGGAACGTCATGTCGTCGGTGTGGCGTATCTCGTCCGGATACAGCGACGTATCGGTCATGCCGGGAATGGTATTGGTCTCGAGGATAACGGGGCCGTCCTCACTCACGATAAAGTCGCTGCGCGAGATACCCAGGCAACCGAGGGCCTTGTGAGCAGCACAGGCAAGCTCCTGGGCACGAGCGTAATTCTCGGGTGAAATCTGCGCCGGAATGCGATGGATGTCCGTAGGGTCGACATACTTCACGTCCAGATCGTAGAACTCGCAGTCCTCGGGCTTACGAATCTCGACAATCGGCAGAGCGCGCACGTCATCTTCGCCGTATACGCCGACGGTGATCTCGGTACCCTCGATGCACTTCTCGACCAGCACTTTGTCGCCGTACTCAAACGCCTTGGCGATTGCCGCGGGCAGCTCGGAGGGCTCATGGACCAGGGAAATGCCATAGCTGGAACCGTTGACGGCCGGCTTCACAAAGCAGCGCTCGCCACAAACCTCGACGATATGATCGATATCGACTTCATCGCCCACCTCGAGCGCAAGGCCGGGGGCAATGGGAATGCCCGCCTTGGCGTACAGGAGCTTAGAGACCTCCTTGTCGGCACCGCAGGCGCTGGCAAGCACGCCCGAAGCCGTGTAGGGGATACCCAGGGTCTCCATGGCGCCTTGCATGGCGCCATCCTCGCCGCCGGCACCGTGCATGGCGATAAACGCCACGTCAAAGCCGCCGGTCGCCATGGTTACCATAAAATCATCGGCAGCCGTGTCGAGCAGCTCCACCGAAGTGTAGCCGGCCTCCTTCAAGGCAACCACGACGTTCTTTCCCGAATTGAGCGAGATCTCGCGCTCAGCGGAATGACCGCCCGCCAAGACCGCTACGTGCATGTTCTCTAGGCTTTTACCCGGCATGGGCAGACTCCTCCTCTATAATTTCTGCAGCTGATACCATATTGTAGCGATACCCTCTACGTTTCCCCAAAATCGAAAGGCTTCCATGAATCCCAGGACTAAATCTCAGGACATTCGCGACTTGAGCCAAAACGATATTCGCGAGCTCGTGGCCGA
>CABURR010000078.1 GCA_902493985.1 uncultured Collinsella sp.
CTTGAGTCTTTAAGGCGTATGGGCTCGGATGATCTTAACGTCGAAGTGAAGGAGAGCGCCACGACGCTTTCCCGCGACGTGTGGGAAACGGTGAGCGCATTCGCGAACACTGCCGGCGGAATCATCGTGCTCGGAGTGAGCGAGCGCGCAGGTTTTGTCCCGGTTGAGAACTTCGAGACCGAGAAAGTGCTCAACCAATTTGTGTCAGGCATGGGTGATGCGGGCGGTCGAGGAAAGCTGGCCAATCCGCCCAAATACACGATCGAGCGAGTGGAGCTTCAGGGCGTCATCGTTCTCGTCATTACGATTGAGGAGCTCGGCCCGTCGAGCAAGCCCTGCTATGTCATAGAGCGGGGCGCCCAGGGCGGCAGCTACAAGCGCATCGATGACAAAGATGTGCCGCTTTCATCGACCGAGGTGCTCGCATTGGCGTCATACGGTCGAGCGACTCCGAGCGATCGCGACGCGGTGGCTGGTGCGGGCGCGGACGATCTCGACGAGACGCTGGTCGACCGTACGATAGATCGGGCTTTCTCGTTGACGCCCCGGGCAATGCGCGGCGCGCCGGACAAACAAACGAAGCTGGAGCGCCTAAATATCCTTGATTCCCAGGGCAATGTCACCAAGGCTGGACTCCTAGTTGTGGGCACCTACCCTCAGCAGTTCTATCCCAAGCTCTTCATTGACGTGGCTGTCCATGCGGGAACTCAGAAGGGGATGGCGGGGTCGCTGAGGTTCATGGACCGCACAATCTGTGAGGGAACGTTGGGCGAGATGATCTCGGATGCCGTCGCAGCCGTCGCCAAGAATTTGCGGCGAACCTCGACCGTCCAAGGCGTCTCGCGTGTCGACTCGCTTGAGATTCCCGAGGAGGTTCTGCGCGAGGCAATCGCCAATGCCGTAATCCATCGAGAATACGGGGATCGGTTCTGTGGACAATCGATCGCCGTCGACGTCTTTGACGATCGTGTCGAGGTGACGAATCCTGGCGGCCTTTACGGGGGAAAGACTCGCGAGAACTTGTTTGACGGCAGCTCCCGATGCCGTAACGCGACGCTTGTGAAGCTCATGTCGATTGTCCCGCTGCCGGATGGCGCAGGTTCGCCGGCTGAGGGCAATGGCTCGGGCATCCCGATGATGATCGATGCCATGCGCGCGCATGGTCTGGCCGATCCCCTGTTCTGCCCGGGATTCGATCGGTTCAAGGTCGTACTTTACCGTTCAAAGATCGAGCCGGTCGATCATGGCGGGGGCTTAATTGTGACGGCACTCAAACACTACGGCGAGCTGGGGACGCGCGAGCTGGCAGAGCGCACAGGGCTCACAATTTCCCAGGTTAGGTCGCGCGTCAACGCGCTCATTGCTCAAGGCGAGCTTGAGCCCACGGCGCCGGCGACGAGCCGCAACCGCAAGTATCGACTGTCAGAGCGCGTGGAATAAATGCGTTAGTGGACGAGGCGAACCAATAATCGACCCTCAATTGGCGCCCACTAAGATAAAGCGGTTGTTGCTCAGTCGACGGTGATGCTAAAGACTCGGCTTACGCCGGCATGGCCCCGAACCCGTCCATCAAGAACAGCCTAAGAACCAGCTTGATGACATATCCCGGTTTGACTTCTGCCGCGTCAAAGACGTGGCGCTCGGTGAGCTCGCTGCAGTATGCATAGATGTCGCGGATAAGGTCCGCGCCCGAGAGCGTAAACATGTAGCCTGCGTCCGAAAGCGCATTGGGCGCGGCAGGCAACTTGGCCATGTGACAGAACGTTTGCAGGTCGGGCGCCATAACGTTCTGGTAGTCGAGGTGGCCGTTGGCATCCTGCGCGGCAAGCTCCAATTGGCGCACAAAATCCAGCGCCGCCGCTAACACAAAGCTCGGCGTAGGCGCATTGACGTCCTGAGTGGTCGCCACAAGCCTGCCCGCCGCCTGCGTGACAAGCCAAGCGACCTCGCGCTGGCAACGCACGGCCTTGCGCGTAACCGGCTTGATGGACGAAGAAGAAACGCTCCCCTTAGGCGGATTCGAGGCAGCCATAAGACCCTCCCATGAACGACCAGGCCCAACAAGCCCGGATGAAACACGTGCTACATCAGTATACAGGGAAGTGGGGTAGCGGGGTACAAGCGCGCCAGCGGCAAACCGAGAGCATCAACGATGTGCCGATCGCGGAATGAGATCTCGTAATAATTGACTCTCGGCCATATTATTGAGGGACATGACTCGCGTTCGTATGGTTGTAGGTGCTGGCGATGAACGACATTGACCTTGCTGTTCCGTTGATGGATGGACCAAGCTATGACCGCGCCTGCAGTCTCGTGCCTTCCGAATACGTTGAGGCATGGGAGTGGTTTCTGGGTGAGGAGCAGCGCGGCGGCGTTTGGACCAGCCTTCCGCACCACACCAAGGAAGATAGCCCTCAGTATCAGTACCGTTTGAGAATTGGCTCGGACTTCTTTCCCGTAACGCGGGATTCAGGGATCTTCTGGCCGGGCCAGGATCGGGTGAAGCAAGATCCCAATAAGATCTTTGCGCTTTCGGTCCATAACTCTAAAAAGAGCTTCTACACCGATGTGCCTCCGCTCTATTTGGACGATGGTACGTGGGTCATTAAGTACTCGGTTCAAGCGCCGGGTACCGTTGGTTTTCGAGACCAGAATTACAACCGTAAAATGCTCAACTGCATGGAATGTGGCGTTCCAGTCGGAGTCATATTTGCAACCGAGGTGGGCTACAAGGTGCTCGGCCTTGCATTTGTTGAACGGTTCGAGCCCGAAAACGGATGGTTTGTTCTGCACGGTCCTGTTCATAAAGGCGGACCGGACCCTCGTTTTGCGCCCGACATGAGTTATCTGAAGCACATGCCCGTCGATATTGAGTTTGCCGGACAGGGTACGACCGACGACGAAAAGGTCCGCTATGCGTTAAGGCGCGAGCGATTGGGGCAGCAATGGTTCCGCAAGCAGCTCGTTGCCGCCTATGATGGCCGTTGCGCGGTGTCGGACTGCGGCGTCAGCGAAGCTCTGGAGGCTGCACATATCGAGAATTACTCGGGACCCAAATCGCAGGTTGCCAGCAACGGCATTCTGCTTCGGCGCGATCTTCATTCCCTATTTGATGCTCACCTGATTTCGTTTGAGCCTGTTTGCGGCGAATATCGGCTGTGCGGATCGTACCTGCTGGATAAGACCGACTACGTTTCCTTTGCGGGTGCGACGCTAAGGCAGCCGAATGAGCGTCAGTGGCGACCCAATACGGTGTTTCTTGAGGCCCATCGCATTGAGTTCGATCGCTCGGAAAAGAAGCGTGAAAAGGCGGGGCTTCTGCCGTATTAGCGTATTTGGCTTTGGCATTCTTTGACGATCGTGTTGTTTGATCGGATCGCGTGGCGATGCAATCTCGCGCACGCCTGCCGGTGCATGCTCTTCCTGTTTTGTATAGCGAGAGGGGAGCGTGTATGAGCTGGCGAGGCGATATTGCGATGGGGAAGTACGGAAAACTGCCGTGTGCCCTTATAGACAACAATATGTTTCCGAGCGTAGAGGTTGATTGCGGGTCGTTTGTCGTCACCTGCCCTTGCTGCGGCTCGCAAATACCGTGTCTCGACATTCGGTTCATCGATGCGCGTGACAGACTCAGCGACGAAGTGAGAAAACAGACAGGCGTTCATATGCCGGTGTATCTGGAGAAATGCCCTGTTTGTGGCCTCGATATCGTGTACGACGCCAGCGACGAGGGATAGGTGATGCGGAGGAGTTGGCTGTGAGTGTCTTTTGCCTCTACAAATAAACCCCCTCACCGAGTTGCCTGTGGAACTCGGCGTGATGGTCGCGTGCCCAGGTAAAGAGCGCCTGGTCAAAGTCGGTACGCGTGGCCGGGACGCCAAAGACGCCGGCAACTTCGACGCGCATAAACTCCAGTGCCGGCAGCTTGTTGATGGCAGTGAGGGCAAACGGGGACGAGGGCTCCTCGAACAGATAGCGGCTGCCTTGCAGCGCGTTGCAACTGGTGCACGTGTTGCCGAGCGACGGGGCTTTGGAGGCTCGCGTGCCTACGGGCTTGTAGCCGCAGCGCTTATGAAGGTAGTCGCGGATCTCGCCCGGCACGCAGCCAAGAGCGGGCACGATGGCGAGTGCGTTGGCGTTGGCCGTGTCGATGGCAATGTGCCCGGCTTCGTTGGGCGCGTGCGCGATGACGATGCTCTCGTCGCTATCGGTTCGATAGGGAATGCCGAAGGCCGCGACCGAGGTCTCTTTGTGACACTTCCAGCACTCGCGCTTGCCCAGTACTAGATATATATACGGCGCTGAGGGGTCGGATCGGTCAACACCGGGCAGCCACTCGGCAAAGGGCTCGGGGTTGACGCCGCTGGGTACATACCAGATCTTCTTGGTCCGGTCCCATTTGGCGCCCAGCGCCTTGGCTTCTTCTTTGTGCGAAAAGGGGACATCGAGCTCGGTGCGCATGGCGGCTCCTTGGTGCTGCAGGTGCAAGTGGCTCAAGGATACCGCAGGGTGTGGACGCTGTGGCGTTTTGCCGAGAAGCTGCGGTGCGGACTGGTTGGTTACGCCCTGGATAAATTGGCAAGTAGATGGTCGGCTTTTGGCCAGTTGGGCGGCAACCTTGCCAAAAGCTTGACGGATTGCGGTTTAGACATCGGTGAATGAACACTTTGGACGCACCTCGGCGAAAGACCGCCGGTCGTTTACCAGAAACTTAACAGGACTGCCAGCCGCCGCCGGCGTGCGTGCTATCTTCGCTCCATGAGGTACTTTATCGTTTCACATAACGCCGCATTGGCGCTGTTGGCGCACATTTGGGCGGTTGGAGCTGCCAGCGGATTTGGCGACATAAAACAAAACAGCCCAGAGGACATAGCCTCTGAGCTGCGAACATTTGGTGGGCGTTAGAAGATTTGAACTTCTGACCTCTTCCGTGTCAGGGAAGCGCTCTCCCCCTGAGCTAAACGCCCGATCAAGGGTGCGCAAGTGCGCAAGGGATAATATAACGGAGCCTGAACTCGGTGGCAAGAACATTTTTAAAAATCGCTTACATTGTGGAATTCGGGGGCTTTGACATATCCATTTCAAAAGAGCCTGCTGCCGCGATTTGGCTGTCGCATAATGCAAGGCCATTGCGGTATCGAGCTATGGAAAGACGCCTGCGGAATTGTCCTACCGATAAGCGGACAAGCCTCCAGCTGGTGACTTCGCCGTGGTAAGGTAAGCCGAATTGTTTCCAGGCTGTTTCGGGGGAGTGGAATGAGCAAAGAGTGTGTCGAGCAGGTCGAAGGCGCAGGGGCTTCGGTGCCGATGACCGATATATCGAACATTGATGTGCCCGAGGGCACCGACGAGCTCAGCCGTAGCACCCGCCGCGCCTGGCGCGAGCGCCTGAACAGCGCTTCGACGCGCAAGATGATCACGGGTGTCTTGGCTACGCTGGTGGGCGGTTCGTTTTGGGGCTTCTCGGGCACCAGCGCGAGCTTCCTGTTCGATACCTACCATGTCGATACGCTGTGGCTTATGAGCATACGACAGATTCTCGCCGGCCTGCTCTTTATGGTCGTGGTCGTCGCGCGCGACCGTGCGCGCCTGGTCAAGCTTTGGACGACGCCGGCCGACCGCAAGCAGCTGTTGCTCTTTACCGCCTTTGGCCTGCTGTTCAACCAGTTTTGCTATCTTTCGGCCGTGCGCCTGACAAAC
>CABURR010000079.1 GCA_902493985.1 uncultured Collinsella sp.
AAAACAAATCCAAGTTAGACCATTTCAAATGGTTCGATGTCTGCCCGGATGCGACACATCTGGTGTGTCCATCCTCGCAGTATCCGGTTCTCAAGGTGCACGCCCCGCGGTCCATCCGGTTCGACCGGGCCGCGCGGCAAGGAGATATATTGCCAGACCGGAGGGGCCCCGGGGGCGGGAATCTGGGCGTACACATTTCCTACACATCTTGGAATCCGACTAACGTTTGCCAGCCGTTACCTACCGCTCGCCGAGCATCTCTTTATATAAGGCAGTCTCATGGTTAAAGCGGATACGTCCCCCTAGCTAAAGCACAGCCAGCATCGAGCAACTCATCACGTTCTTCCACCGAGAACCCCTCGGCGTAGACGCGCACCACTGGTTCGGTCCCGCTAGGACGGACCAGCAGCCACGTGTCATCCTCGAATGCCAAACGCAAGCCATCCATATGACTAACGTTTTGCGGCACCTTGCCACAAATCGACTTCGGGTTTACGCCCGGCAGCAGGGTTCGTAACGTTTCGGCATCTTCGGCCTCAAGGCGCAAATCGCGTCGACCGTAACTCGTCTTACCAAAACTGTCCTCGAGTTGGTCGACCAGAACGCCCAAAGGCGCGTCCGTCTTTGCCATAAGCTCACACAGAATCAGACAGGCGAGGATTCCATCGCGCTCGGGCATATGCGCGGCGATGCCGATACCACCGGCTTCTTCGCCGCCCATGAGGACGCCGCCCTTCTTCATCTCTGCCGCTATATATTTGAAACCGACTGGCTTGACGGTCACGCGGCAGCCAAGCGCCTCGGCAATGCGACGCACGAGCGTCGAGCACGAAAGATTGACGACGACGCGCCCCTCCAAATTACGAAATTGAACCAAGTCGCCCAAAACGAGCGCCATGATCTGATGCGGATGTATATATCTGCCGCGCTCGTCAACCGCGCCGATACGATCGGCGTCGCCGTCGGTCACCAGGCCAGCGCAAGCTCCGTCCTCGATAACCGTGCGCTCGCAAGCGTCCACCCAAGGCTCAACGGGGTCGGGGCAGATATCTTCTTGGTCAGACGCCTGCCCGGCGTGAATCTCGTGCACCTCAACGCCAAGCTCGCGCAGCAAGTCGGCTAGATAGCCCTGGGCTGCGCCGCCCATGGGATCGACAACCACGCGCAGGTGCGCGTCGCGGATGGCTTCGGCATCGACAAACGATGCCACCGCCTGCATATAGTCAGGAATGATATCCGCGGTGCGATATTGCCCCTCGATCCCCATTGGCTCGGGAGCCACGGTCTCTTCGAGCTCTTCGATGACATCCTGGTTGGCGGTCGAGCCGTCACCCATGCGAATCTTGAGGCACAGATAACCCTGCGGATGATGGGACCCCGTCACCATGAGCGCGCCGCACGCCCCACCGTCATAAGCCGCCGCCCACGTAAGGGCAGGGGTCGGAACAGGTCGCGAAGCGAGCACGGCGTCCAGCCCGTGCGCTGCTAGCACGCCCGCCGCAAGCTCAGCGAACTCGCGCGCCAGGGGCCGGGTGTCGAACCCTATATATACCGTTTTGCCCGGATTGGTCTTTTGCCACAACTCGCCGACGGCATCGGCGATACGGGCAACGTTATCGGCAGTGAAGTCCTCATCGACGCGAGCGCGCCAACCGTCAGTTCCAAAATGAATTATCGCGCACACGCGCAGACACCTCACAGTGTTTGGATCATGGTACGCGTGAGGTATACCCGCAACACGCACTCAGCAACCTGCCGGCACCAGCATTCACCATTTGGGCAAATGCTGCCGAGGACATGCAAGCAATAAAAAAAACCGCCCCGTATGGAGCGGTTTTGCCCTTTATATATCGAGCGCCTCGGCCATCGCTGCCGTAGTGATTGCCGTGGTTCCACAGCAACTGCCCACCATTGCGGCGCCGGCATGTCTCCATTCGATGCATGCGCGCGCGAAAGCTTCGGGATTCTCGTGCCATACGGGGCCATCCTGAGTCTGGACCGGATCGCCTACGTTGGGACGCACCGTAACGGGAGTAGTCGCCGATGCAACCATCCTGGGCACCGCCGCATTCGCGGCCGCAAGCGAACAGCAATTAACACCAACCGAGTTTGCGCCGTGTTTTTCGGCGTACAAAACGGCTGCCTCGATGTTGAGGCCATCGCCCAGCAGGTCGCCTTTATCGTCAACGACAAAACTCACTAGAACAGGCATGCCGTCGGCGGCATCTCGGGCGCCGGCAAGCATGGGCTGCAGATTACGGATAGACGTCACCGTCTCGATCAGCAGACCGTCAACACCAGCATTGAGCAAGGCGTGCGCCTGTTCGCGCGCAATGCCGCGGATTTCACGATACTCGACAGAGTCCTCGGCAAACCACTCAATACCGATCGGGCCCATCGAGCCCAGCAGTAGCTGAGGGTGCGCCTGGCGGGCATCGTCGACGGCCCCGCGATTGACCTCCGCCACGGACGGCGCAATCTGGTCGTGCTTGAGGGCATAGCTCGATGCCTGAAAGGTATTGGTAATGAGCACCTGCGCGCCGGCGGCGACATACAAGCGATGGATACGAGAAACGGTCTGCGGCTCTGCCAGATTCCAAAACGCCGGTGGAATGTCGGCGGCATCGTACTCACTCAACAAAACACTGCCCATGGGGGCCTGCGCCAACAAGGTCTCGCTCGACAAGCGGCGCGTAAGTTCCTCGGCACCAAAGCGGTTGTAATAACTCGTATCCATATATATCCCGCTATTCCTCGACGCTGATTCCCTGCTTTTCGAGATAGGCGAGCCAGCGGCTCATCGTGTCCTCGGATAGCGCATGCTCCATCATGCAGGCCTCGGAATCGGCTCGCTCAAATTCGACACCGAGCTCCTGAACCAAAAACGTGCGGATGAGGCGATGACGGTACCAGATAGCCGCGCCAACCTCGCGGCCGCGATCGGTCAGGATCACCTTGCCGTAGTGCGATTGCTCGACAAGCTCGGATGCCTTGAGAGCCGAAACCGCTTTATTGACCGATGCCTTGGAGACGCCAAGGCGCTGCGCGATGTCGACCGATCGAACGCCGTTGGTTTCCCCCTCTTCGCTTTCAATGCGAACCATGCACTCCAAGTAGTCTTCGTTCGCCACCGTCAGATGTAGTTCGCGCGAGCTATTTGTCGTATCCATGATCTTCCGTCCCTTCTGCATTCAATGGCTGATTCTACCCCATCCAAGCGTCGCGGTATGCCGTGGCATACCGTGCTAGAGTTCTTGTTGCACACGACGACCAAGATTGGAGCGGTCTTTATGGAAAACACCACCACGAACCCCGATGTCCTCGAGCGCTTTTTGCGCTACGTCCAGATCAACACGCAGTCCGAGGATGCAAACTGCGACCAGGTACCCTCGAGCGCCGTTCAGTTTGACCTTGCCAACGTGCTGGCTGAAGAGCTGCGCGAGCTTGGTGCGGAAGATGCCCACGTGACCGAGCACGCCTATGTCTGCGCGCATATCCCCGCAAGTGCGGGCGCTGAGGACAAGCCCGCCCTGGGCCTGATCGCCCATCTCGACACCACCGAAGTTGCACCGGGTGCCGGCGTGAAACCGCACATCGTACACTACGAAGGCGGCGACCTGGTCTGCGGCACGGTTGACGGTAAGCCCGTTGCCATGAGTACCGCCAAGCTTCCCGCCCTGAACGACCTCGCAGGTGAGGACCTGGTCTGCAGCGATGGCACCACGCTGCTGGGCGCGGACGACAAGGCAGGCGTCGCCGAGATCATGTCGCTTGTCGCGCGTATCGCTCAGGACCCTTCTCTGCCCCATCCCGCACTCGGCATTTGCTTCTGCCCTGACGAGGAGATCGGCCACGGAGCCGAGCTGTTGGATATCGATACCTTTGGCTGCAAGTACGCCTACACGGTCGACGGCGGCCCCATCGGCGAGCTGGAGTGGGAGTGCTTTAACGCCGCCGAGGCGACCGTCCGCTTTGAGGGCCAGTCCATCCACCCGGGCGACGCCAAGGGCCGTATGGTCAACGCAGGCAATCTGTTCTGCGACTTCAACGCGTTGCTCCCCTACGCGCAGCGCCCGGAGTATACGGAAGGCTACGAGGGCTTTTATCACCTTGAGGGCGTATCTGCGACCGTCGATCACGCCACAGCGCGCTATATCGTCCGCGACCATGACGCCGCCAAGTTCCAGCAGAAACTCGACCTTATTGATGCCGCCGCCTCGATGCTCAACCTGCGTCTGGGTGAGGAGCGCGTGACGGTCGAGATTAAGCAGCAGTATCGAAATATGGCCGAGATCGTTCGTGACTATCCCGAGCTTATTGATGTTGCCAAGGAAGCCTACCTTGCCTGCGGCGTTGAGCCCCAAGTGCTGCCAATTCGCGGCGGCACCGACGGCGCGCAGCTGTCGTTCCGCGGTCTGCCCTGCCCCAACCTTTCCACCGGCGGCTATTGCTACCACGGCGTCAACGAGTTCGTCCCGGTCAGTTCGCTCGTCAAGATGACCGACGTGCTCCAGGAGCTCGTCGCCCGTTTCGCATAAGACTGGCCGCATAAGCCCAAAAGACGAATCGCCCCGTCCTCAACCAAGAACGGGGCGATTTTTTTACTGCAACGAGAATAGGTTGACGCACGCCAGCCTCTTAACGCAAGGAGTGTCCCAAACTGCCGGCACAGACGATATGAGCAGGACATAAAACATTGAGAGCCCCTGCTGCATGAAAATCCGCGGATTAGGCCGACAATGGTGAGTGTCTAATTCAGCCGCGGCGGCCGCGCCGCATTCATGGAAGGGGCTCCCATGCTCGATACTACCACCTTCGTCGGCCTCGACGTCCACGCCCG
>CABURR010000080.1 GCA_902493985.1 uncultured Collinsella sp.
CTATATTGGTCTTGTCGAAAAGACAGCAAGTCCAAACGGCAGGGGATGCTCCGGAGGCCTCCGCAAACGGTGTCTTGCGCACGCAACTCTATGAAAAGAGGGAAGCAATGAAGATCGTAGGCGTTGCCGCCTGTACCGTGGGTATTGCCCACACGTATATGGCTCAGAAGGCGATTCAGGATGAATGCGCCGCCCGTGGCATCGAGTGCAAAGTCGAGGCTCAGGGTGGCCTGGGTATCGAGAACGAGCTGACGCAGGAAGACGTGGATTCCGCCGACCTGGTGCTCGAGTCCGTCGACGTGGGTGTCGAGAACGAGGATCGTTTTGAGCAGAAGATGGCCGAGGGCAAGTTCCTGAAGGTCGGCACCTCGGATGTAATCGCCGATCCGGTAAAGATCATCGACCAGGCTGTTGAGATCATCAAGGCGACGGGTGGTGCCGTTGACGCGCCCAAGGCCGAGGCCAAGGCAGAGAAGAAGGCCGTCTCCGCTGCCCCGCAGGCCCCGACACCGGCGTCCAAGCAGTCTATCTTTGCCGATCCTGGTAAGACGCTGCTCAATGCATTCAATACCGGCGTTTCCTATTTTATCCCCATCGTCGTTATCGGTGGCGTGTTTCTTGCCTTCTCGTTGGCATCCGGTACCGCCGGTGCTAACGGCATGGAGGTCACCAACCCGCTGATGGTGAGCCTTAACACCATCGGCATGGCCGGCATCTCCATGATGATCCCGGTGCTTGCGGCATACATCTCCTACTCGATGGCCGGCAAGCCCGCGCTCGCCCCTGGTTTTGTCCTGGGCTACCTGGTCAACAACGCGGTCGTTACCCCTAACGGCAACAGCGTTTCGACCGGCTTCTTGGGCGCCATGATCATGGCAGTTATCTGCGGCTACTTTGTCCGCTGGATGAAGACCTGGAAGGTCAACAACACCATCCAGACCATCATGCCGATCCTGATCATCCCGATTCTGACCTCGCTCGTCCTGGGCATGGCCTACATCTACATCCTGGCCACGCCGCTTGGCTTTGTGATGGATTGGCTCACCAGCGTGCTCGGTAGCCTGCAGGGCGGCTCCGCCGTCGTCCTGGGTCTGGTCATTGGCGTTATGACCGCCTTCGATATGGGTGGCCCCATCAACAAGACCGCCTCGACCTTCACCATGGCCATCATGGCCTCCGGTATCTACGGTCCTAACGGTATGTTCCGCGTCGCCGTCGCCGTTCCTCCGATCGCCTGTGGCCTCGCTGCGCTCATTGCCAAGAACAAGTTCGATGACGCTGACCGCCAGATGGGCATCTCCGCGCTGTTCATGGGCTGCATCGGTATTACCGAGGGCGCTATCCCCTTCGCGGTCAAGGACCTCGGTCACACCCTTCCCGGCATTTGCATCGGCTCTGCCGTGGGTGCGGCACTTGCCGCCTTCCAGGGTATCGACTGCTACGTCCCGCACGGTGGCTTTATCGTCGCCCTTGCCACGAACAACGTCGCGCTGTTCTGCCTGGACATCGTGATTGGCTCCGTGGTCGCCGCCGCAATCCTGATTGCCATGAAGCCCACGCTCGATAAGCAGGCCAAGTAAACCTTTAAGGACTCCGGTTGTGCGGAGGGATGGATTTGACTCCGCACAACCGCCCCTACACAACAAAATCCATCCGTACTGATAGGGCCCGCATTTGGGTCCCAGGGAACTTTTGTCAAAAATCCTCTGGAGAAGGAGAACAAAATGTCCAACCTCACCATCCGCCAGGCCGTTCAGGGCATGCTCAAGCTGCAGGATAGCGGCGATCACGCAACCATGGTCGGCATTGGCCCCATGAGCCCCAACCTGATTCAGGCCGTGTTCGAGCTTGCCAAGGACGAGGATTTCCCGCCCATGTTTATCGCCAGCCGCAACCAGGTCGATATGGACGAGATGGGCGCCGGCTACGTCAACGGTTGGGACCAGACGCGCTTTGCCGCCGACATCAAGAAGGTTGCCGACGAGGTGGGTTACACCGGCCCGTACTACCTGTGCCGCGATCACGGCGGTCCGTGGCAGCGCGACGAGGAGCGTAACGCCCACCTGCCCGAGGACGAGGCCATGGAGCTCGCTCGCAAGTCCTTCGTCGCCGACATGGAGGCAGGCTTCGACCTGCTGATGGTCGACCCCACCAAGGACCCCTATCAGATCGGCAAGGTTATTCCGCTCGACGTGGTGCTTCGCCGCACGATCGATCTTATCGACTACCTTGAGCAGTACCGTCGCGAGCATAACCTGCCCGAGGTCGCCTATGAGGTCGGTACCGAGGAGACCAATGGCGGCTTGACCTCTACCGATAAGTACGAGGAGTTCATTTCTCAGCTGCAGCCCGAGCTCGAGAAGCGCGGCTGCCCCATGCCCACCTTTATCGTCGGTCAGACCGGCACGCTTACCCGTTGGACCGAGCAGGTCGGCCATTACAACTTTAAGAACGCCCGCGAGCTCGCCGACATGGCAAAGCGCTACGGCGTGGGCCTGAAGGAGCACAACGCCGACTATCTGGATGACGCGACGCTGCTCGAGCACATCCCGGCTCACGTGACGGCCTCCAATGTCGCCCCTCAGTACGGCACCGAGGAGACCCGCGCCTACCTCAAGCTCTGCGCTACCGAGCAGATCCTGGTCGACAACGGCCTGTGTGACGATCCCTCCGACCTGTATCACACGCTGTTAGTCAAGGCCATCAAGACCGAGCGCTGGCGCAAGTGGATGACCGGCGATGACGTTAACCTGCAGGTTGACGACATCCTGGCTGACGACGAGCTCAGCCTGAAGATTCTGGATGTCTCCGGCCACTATGCCTTCAACGATCCCGAGGTCAAGGAGCAGGTCGAGAAGCTCTACCGCAACCTCGCCGCCCAGGACATCGACGGCAAGCGCTTTGTGATCGAGCACATCAAGCGCCCGATCAAGCAGTACGTCGTCGGTCTTAACCTCAAGGGCGTCACGAGCCGCATCGAGAAGGCCCTCGAGGACTAGGTAGTTTTTCCTACGCGACGCCGGGTCTGGGGCATGTCCCAGCCATAGGCCCGGCACATAGGACAAAGGGACGCCCCCTTTATCCTATTTTTTGAGTTTTGGATTCCTCCGAAGGAGTTTGCACCATGAAGTTCTTTATCGATACCGCCAACCTTGACGAGATCGCCGAGGCTAAGAGCTGGGGCTGCCTTGCCGGCGTCACCACCAACCCGTCCCTGTATGCCAAGACCGGCGGCAAGCTGGCCGACTTTGAGCCCCACATGCTCAAGATCGCCGAGCTCTGCGAAGGCCTGCCCGTGTCCGCCGAGTCCACCGCGACCACTACCGAGGGCATGATCGAGGAGGGCAAGCGTCTTGCCGCCCTGGCTCCCAACATCGTGGTTAAGCTTCCCGTTTGCGAGGCCGGTCTCGCCGCCTGCCGCGCGCTGGCCGATGCAGGCGTGCGCGTCAACATGACGCTCGTCTTCTCGCCGACGCAGGCCCTTATGGCCGCCAACGCCGGTGCCCGCTACATCAGCCCGTTTGTCGGCCGCTTTGACGACATCGCCGAGGACGGCATCTCGCAGCTCGACAATGTTGTGACTTGCATCAAGAACTATGACTGGACCGGCAAGAACGTCGACGACACCGTTGAGATCATCACCGCTTCGGTCCGCACGCCCAACCACGTGACCCAGGCGGCTCTTCTTGGCGCCGACATCGCGACCGTGCCCATGGCCGCTCTCAAGAAGTGCCTGCATCACCCGCTGACCGACCAGGGCCTTGCCTCGTTCGAGGCTGACTGGCAGAAGGTCGTCGCTCAGGCTTAACGAGTGGATTGCCCCGGCATCGCGTCATCCGGTGCCGGGGTTGTTCTCAAGAGAGGAATTCGTATGACCAACCAAGAGCTGGCGAAGGTCGCCAATGAGGCCAGGAAGGGTGTCGTGACTGCGGTTCACGCGGCCAAGTCGGGACACCCGGGTGGATCGCTCGGTGCTGCCGACATCATGACGTATCTGTACTTTGAGGAAATGAATATCGATCCTGCCGACCCTCACAAGGCCGATCGCGATCGCTTTGTGCTTTCCAAGGGTCACGCGGCGCCGGGCCTGTATTCGGTGTTGGCAAATCGCGGCTATTTTCCCGTCGAAGAGCTCGAGGCGCTCCGTCATATTGGCAGCCGACTGCAGGGCCATCCCAACATGAACGACGCCCCGGGCATCGACATGTCCACCGGATCGCTCGGTCAGGGCATCTCCGCCGCGGTTGGAATGGCGCTTGCCGCTAAGCACTGGGGCGACGGCTACCGTGTCTACACGTTGCTGGGCGACGGTGAGTGCGAGGAAGGCCAGGTGTGGGAGGCGGCCATGTTTGCCGGCAACCATGCGCTCGACAATCTTGTTGCCGTCGTCGACCACAACGGCTTGCAGATTGACGGCACGATCGATGAAGTCAACTCGGCCATGCCGCTCGCTGACAAGTTCCGCGCCTTTAAGTGGCATGTGATCGAGCTGGCCGATGGCAACGACATGGCGCAGATTGAGGCGGCTTTCGCCGAGGCTCGCGAGGTGACCGGCGCGCCCGTCGCTATCATCGCCGAGACGGTGAAGGGCAAAGGCGTCTCCTTTATGGAGAACCAGGTTGGCTGGCATGGCAAGGCGCCCAATGACGAGCAGTTTGAGCAGGCTATGGCCGAGCTCGCGGCAGCAGGAGAGGAGCTCTAATGGCAGAGGTCAAGAAAGTCGCCACGCGCGTTAGCTATGGCGAGGCACTTGTCGAGCTGGGCAATGA
>CABURR010000081.1 GCA_902493985.1 uncultured Collinsella sp.
GGCTGACGAGTGAATGGTTCTACAGCAAACAGACCATCAATTCGGCGATCAAGACGCTTAGGGCGCGAGGGCTTGCGACGTTGGAGTTTGCCGAGGGCAGTCGTAAGAACAAGGTTGTGCGACTGACCGAAGAAGGTATGCAGTTTGCCAAGCGCTACGCGTTGCCGGCGCAAAAAGCCGAGCAACAGGCATTCGAGGCGCTCGAGCCGTGGGAACAGCGCGAGATCATGTGCTTGGTCGGTAAGTTCTCCCATGTTCTTAACGAAGAGTGCGAGGCATTTAAACGGCAAGTGGCCGCCGAGAACGAGGCTGACGACAAGGGCGAAGGGGAGACATGCGACTCTTAATGAGGTTTATGAGGCCGTATCGCGGACTGATTGCGGTGACGCTGTTTGTACTGCTGATAGATAACGTCGGCACGCTGCTGGTGCCTACAATGTTGGCGAATATGGTCAATACTGGTATCACGACGGGCGATATCGACTACATCTTGCGCAACGGCGTGTATATGCTCATCGCGACCGGCATGGCCAGTGGCGGCGCGGTGCTGGGCTGCTATCTTTCGGCCCGTCTGGCGGCCAATGTGGCCTGCGACATTCGCAACGCCGTCTACGAT
Source organism: uncultured Collinsella sp. (assembly GCA_902493985.1). Lineage (GTDB taxonomy): Bacteria > Actinomycetota > Coriobacteriia > Coriobacteriales > Coriobacteriaceae > Collinsella. The sequence goes on from CABURR010000081.1 coordinate 617, forward strand.
AAGTCGCTCGAGCTATCCGCCAGCGACTTTGAGCGCTTTGGTACGGGTTCGATGATCACGCGCTCGCTCAACGACATCAACGTGATCCAGCAAGCGATCCTGCAGACGATTCAGCTGGTGTTACCGGTACCGTTCTTGGCCGTGGCGGGCATCATCTTTGCCTGGTTTATCGATCCTGCCATGGGCACGCTGCTGGGCGTGGTCGTTGCGATCGTGCTGGTGGCGGCGGTCTTTACCGTTGCCAACGCCGCGCCGATCTTTATGCGCCTGCAAAGCTTTATCGACCGCATGAACGTGGTGCTGCGCGAGAACATCGTGGGCGTGCGCGTCATCCGCGCATTTAACAAGGAGCGCCACGAGGAGCAGCGCCTGGACGAGGTGTTTAGCGATTACGCAGCCAATGCCATCAAGGTCAACCACCTGTTTGTGGGTCTCGACAGCTCCAGCTTCTTTTTGATGAATATCGCCGAGGTGGCGGTGCTGTGGGTGGGCGGCAACCGCGTGGGCGTCCATGCCATGCAAATCGGCAGCATCTCGGCCGTGCTGGAGTACGCGATCCTGATCCTGTTCTTTGTGATGATGGCGCAGATGGTGGTGCTGACGCTTCCGCGCGCTGCGGCGTGCCTCAGCCGTGCACAGCAGGTGCTCGAAATCGAGCCGAGCATCGTGGACGGTAAGGCTACGCTGGGCGACGGGACACCTGAGTCCGCAGACGGAGCCGACACGGTGGCCGTGTTCGACCACATGTCGTTCCGCTTTGACGATGCTGACGAGGACACCCTGTGCGACCTGAGTTTTGCCTGCCGCCGCGGACAGACGACCGCGATCGTGGGCTCGACGGGCTCGGGCAAGTCAACGGTGGCCAAGCTCTTGCTTCGCTTCCACGATGCCACGAAGGGCGCCATTCGCCTGAACGGCGTCGATCTGCGCGACCTTTCGCAAGACGATATCCGCGGGCGTATCGCCTATGTGCCGCAGAAGGCATGGCTGTTCTCGGGTACGGTGGCGAGCAACCTGCGGTTTGGTAACGAGGGCGCGACCGAGGCTGACATGCTCCATGCGCTGGAGGTTGCCCAGAGCACCTTTGTGCTCGACCAGCCCCAGGGGCTCGATACGCCGGTGGCCCAGGGTGGCACGAACTTCTCGGGTGGTCAGCGCCAGCGCCTGGCGATTGCCCGCGCACTCATGAAGCATGCCGACCTGTATATCTTCGACGACAGTTTTTCGGCCCTGGACTTTAAGACCGATGCGGCACTGCGCCATGCGCTGCAGGACGAGACGTGCGATGCCGCGGTGCTCATCATCGCCCAGCGCATCTCGACTATTTTGCATGCCGATCAGATTGTGGTGCTCAAGGACGGTGAAGTCGTGGGTCTAGGCACGCACGACGAGCTCATGGAAACCTGCGAGGTGTATCGCGCTATCGCGGAATCGCAGATGAAGGGAGGTGAGTAGCATGACCGAGGAGCTCAAGAAGCAGAGCATCGCCGATGACGCCGCGGCTGCAGAGACAGTCGAGGAGACGGGCGCCACGCCCGACTTGGACGAAAACGCCAAGGCAGCGGCGGAGCGCGAGGCTCGCCGCCAGGCACTCTACGAGGAAAATGAACGCGCCGAGGACGAGCGCGCCCGCGCCGAGGCGGAGCGCATGCGCGACGTTGACGACGAGGACGAGACGCCCCGCGACACCTGGGCGACGGTGCGCCGCCTGTGGAGCGAGGCCGCCGGCGACCATTGGCGCTTCTATATCGTGTTCGCGAGTATCGTGTTCTATGCCATCTTTAACACCGCGGCGCCGGCTTACAGCGCCCGTGTGATCGATGAGCTGTGGGGGCACATGAAGCTGGCGTTTGCCAACAACACCACCTTCAGCATTACCTGGGAGAACTGCGGCAGGACCATCTTTATCTACTTTATGATCTGGACCGCCGCCGCCTCGTTCTACGCACTCCAGAGCTTTTTGATGTCGAGCGTTGCCGAGCGCCTCAACCTGCGCCTGCGCAACCGCATCGCACAAAAGCTCAACCGTCTGCCGCTTGCCTACTTTGACGCGCATCGTCCCGGCGAGGTCGTCAGCCGTGCGACCAACGATTTGGACAAGATGTCCGAGAGCATGCAGCGCGGCCTGCTGCAGCTTCTGGTGTCGATCGGTACCGTGGTGGGCGCCGTGAGCGTGATGTTCGTGTTTAGCGTGCCGCTCACGCTCGTCTTTTTGTTCTTTACGGCGCTTTCGCTGCTGGTGACGAAGGTCGTGTCGCGCCGCACGCATGATGTGACAGGCGAGCGCCAGGAGTGGGTGTCCAAGATTACGAGCGCGGTCGAGGAGGGCTACTCGGGCCGTCTGGTGATCCGTGCGTTTAACCGCGAGCGCCAGAGCTCTGCCGAGGTACACGAGGCTTCGAAGGAGCTGGCGCGCGTGAGCACCAAGGCCGACTTTATGATTAACGCCGTCGGCCCCGCGGTGCGCTTTATCGGCCGTTTGGCGCAGATCGTGATCGCGCTGGTGGGCTGCAGCATGCTGGTTGCCGGGCATATGACCGTCGGCGTGTTCCAGGCGTTCTTCCAGTTTATCTATGAGGCGTCCGAGCCCATGACGCAGCTGTCGTTTACCTTTAACTCGCTGCAGAGCGCGCTGGCGAGCGCCGAGCGCGTGTTCGACCTGCTCGACGAGTCCGAGATGGAGGCCGATCCGTTGCCGGTGGCCACCGCCAAGCTGCCGGGCAAGGTGGAGGGCCGTGTCGCTTTTGAGCATGTGCGCTTTGGCTATTCGCCCGACAAGCCGCTTATGCGAGACGTGTCGTTTACCGCCGAGCCGGGCCAGAAGATCGCCGTGGTGGGAACCACGGGTGCGGGTAAGACCACGCTCATCAATCTGCTCATGCGCTTTTACGAGATCGACGGCGGCCGCATTACCCTCGACGGCGTGGACACGAGCCGCATGGACCGCGGCGAGCTGCGCCAGCAGTTTGGCATGGTACTGCAGGACGCCTGGCTATTTGATGGCACCATTGCCGAGAACGTCGCCTACGGCTGTCCCGAGGCGACGCGTGAGGAGATTGTCGCGGCCGCACGCGCCGCACAGGTCGACTTCTTTGTGCGCACTATGCCGCAGGGCTACGACACGCGTGTGGCTAACGATGCCGAGAGCATCAGCCAGGGCCAACGTCAGCTGCTGACCATCGCGCGTGTGCTGCTCAACAACCCGGCGATCCTCATCCTGGACGAGGCGACATCGAGCGTGGACACGCGCACCGAGCTCGCCATCGGCCGCGCCATGGACGCGCTCATGCGCGGGCGCACGAGCTTTGTGATCGCGCACCGTCTGTCGACGATCGTCGATGCCGACCTCATCCTGGTCATGGATCACGGCAATATCATCGAGCAGGGTACGCACAAGGAGCTGCTGACTGCCGAGGGCGCTTATGCCGACCTCTACCTAAGCCAGTTCGCATAAGGTGACAAAGGGTCAGTCCCGCATGTCACATCGAAAAGAAGGCGCGCCGGGGGGCGGATTCCCTGGTGCGCCTTTTGTGTTGGCGTTCATGCTGTGGCGGTTGCCCGCGGCCCTAGCGCTCGTCAACGAGCTTGGCGATGAGGGCCTTGAGCTCGGCCACCTCTTGCTCGAGTTCCTTGACGCGACGGGCGTTTTCGGTGATGCCCTGACGGTTGAGGGCGCTCTGCTCGGCGGCATCGTCGGGCATGTACTCGCGATGCTGCTTGGCGTCGAAGCTCTCCTCGAACACGCGGCAGCCGTTGCGCTTGATGATGCGCCCGGGCACGCCCACGACGGTGCAGTTGTCGGGCACGTCCTTGACGACGACCGAGTTGCCGCCGATCTTGACGTTGTTGCCGATGTGGATGTTGCCAAGCACCTTGGCGCCCGTGCCCACCGTGACATTGTTGCCCAGGGTGGGGTGACGCTTGCCGGTCTCGTTGCCGGTGCCGCCGAGCGTGACGCCCTGGTAGAGCACACAGTTGTCGCCCAC
>CABURR010000082.1 GCA_902493985.1 uncultured Collinsella sp.
TCATCGTGTCGCCGTGGATCCTGTCCGTGCTGACCACCGACCGCCTCGCGCGCAACTACGAGCTGGTCACCAAGCACAACCTCAAGTACCGCCGCTACTACCACCAGTTCGACTACTAATTCCATTTGGGGGAAACCGCAATGAGGCAATACATCTTTGCCAGCCACGCGCATTTTGCGACCGGCATCAAAGAGAGCACCGAGCTGCTCTCGGGCGCGCGCGATAACGTCCACGACCTGTCGATGTTTGTCGACGGCCGCACCGACGTCGCCGAGGAGGCCGCCAAGCTCCTGGCGACCTTCGACCCCGCCGACGACGTAATCGTGTGCACCGACCTGTTTGGCGGCAGCGTCAACAACGAGTTCACCAAGATCGTCCAGACGCGCCCCAACACCTACCTGGTTGCCAACATGAATCTGCCGCTGCTGATCCAGCTGCTCTTTTCGGACCAGGAGGCTCCCGCCGATCAGGTTATCCGCGAGATCCTCGCGGCTGACGACACGCGCGTCAAGTTTGTCAACGATCTGCTGACCGATGCGGATGACGAGGAAGAGTTCTAGTCACCGCCTGCTATTAATGGGGCCGGGTTTCCGGCATGAGACCTTTGGGGGTCAATCATGATTCAACTGCTTCGCGTCGACCATCGTCTGCTTCATGGCCAGGTGGCCGTCTCTTGGGTCCAGGGCTTGGGCTCCGACTGCATCTTCTGCGTTGGCGACAAGGTTGCCAACGATCCCGTCTGGAAGACTACGCTCAAGATGGGAAAGCCGGCCAACGTCAAGCTCGTCATCAAGGACATGGAGCACGCCATCGAGGCCATCAACTCCGGTGTTACCGATAAGTACAAGATGATCATCTGCGTCGCCAGCATCGCCGAGGCCAAGCAGCTTGTCGACGGCTGCCCGCAGATCACCTCCATCAACCTGGGCAACACCAAGTCCAAGGACGAGCAGCGTCCCGATGCCCGTAAGATCTCCCGCCAGATCTTTGTGACTGCTGCCGAGGAAGAGGACATTCGTGAGCTCGTCGGCCGCGGTGTCGAGGTCGAGATTCGCGCTCTGGCCGACGACCCCAAGGTCGATGCCCTAAGCGCCCTCTAATTGGGAACCACGGGCGGCGCGCACGGCGCCGCCCCTATTCGTGGGCGTACCGGATAAACGCTTTACCCGTTACCCCATCTACCGTTCACCGGGAGTACACGCCCGTTGAGCGATTGGTATTAAATAGTGTTCTCATGACTATATAATTGGTATCAAATCATTTGCACCGGTTTAGGTGTTAACAGCACACCGGTACAAGCTGGATCTGTCTAGGCGATTGTCGGCATGGAAAAGGGCGCGCTGACAAGTCGGGAATCGCCGCGCGGATCCAAGAGGGATCAAAGGGAGGAACAATGCTTGTTCAAGCGATCCTCATCGGACTTATCGCTGCCTTCGGTAAGCTCGATTATCAGCTCGGTACGCTCTATGCGTTCCGCCCGATCGTTCTGTGCCCGCTCGTCGGCATAGTCCTCGGGGACCTGCAGTCCGGCCTCGCCATCGGTGCGAGCCTCGAGCTGCTCTTCATGGGTTCTATCTCCATCGGCGCTTACGTGCCGCCCGATGAGTGTATTGGCGGTGTGCTCGCCTGCGCCTTCGCTATTCAGCTGGGCCAGAGCACCGAGGCCGCTATCGCGCTCGCGATGCCCATCGCCACTCTGTGCCTGGCCATTAAGAACGTCGTCAACGCCGGTATGCCCCTTCTGGTCGACCGTGCCGACGTCTTTGCCAGCAAGGGTAACCTCAAGGGTATCTACGCTATGCACTGGATTATCGGTCTCGTGATTGTCGTCCTGGCCTTTATCCTGTGCTCGGTCTCCTTCTATCTGGGTGCCGACGCTGTTCAGGGCCTGCTCGACTTCATCCCGACGTTCGTCCTCGATGGCTTTGGCGTCGCAGCCAACATCCTGCCTGCCATGGGCTTCGCCATGCTCGGCCGTCTGGTGCTTACCAAGCAGCTCGTGCCGTTCTACTTCCTGGGCTTCCTGCTGTGCTCCTATGCCAACGTGCCCGTCCTCGGCGTCGCCCTGATCGCAATCATCATCGGCATCGACAAGTACGACCTGCTGGGCCTTGGTGGCGCCCAGTCCCAGCTTTCTGTGGAAGGGGATGAGGACGATGACTTCTAATTCCGAGAACCAGATTACTCGCTCCGACCTCATTAAGAGCGCCGTGAACACCGGCGCCCTGGGCATGGAATTCTCCTGGACCTACTACAAGCAGATGAACATTGCCTTCTGCCTGATGGTCGCCAACATGCTCAAGAAGATCTATGCCGGCCGTCCCGATGATTACGCCGAGGCCTTGCACCGTCACAGCGCATTCTTCAACATCACCCCGCAGCTCGCTCCCTTCGTGGGTGGCATCGCGATGGCCATGGAAGAAAAGGTCGCTCGTGGCGAGGTTGAGCCCGAGAGCGTCAACGACATCAAGGCCGCCCTCATGGGTCCGCTTTCCGGCCTGGGTGACTCCTTCTTCCTGTCCACCCTGCGCGTCGTCGCCGCTGCCGTGGGCATCAGCCTGTGCCAGGCCGGCAACGTCTTTGGCCCCATCGCCTTCCTGCTCGTCTACAACATCCCGGCGTTCCTGATTCGTATCTTTGGCGCTATCAAGGGTTATGAGCTAGGCATTGGCTTCCTCGACGAGGCTCAGAAGACCGGCCTGATGCAAAAGATCATGGCCTGCGTCGGCATTGTCGGCGTTATGGTCGTCGGCGCCATGAGCAAGGACATGTTCTGGGCTTCGTTGCCCATCGCCATTGGTCAGGGCGACTCCGCCCAGACTCTCCAGGACATCCTGGACGGCATCATGCCCGGTATGCTCGGTATGGCCGCCTTCTGGCTCTACTACTGGCTGCTCTCCAAGAAGATCAACCCGATGGTCCTGATCCTCTGCACCATGGTCGTAGGCATCATCGGCGCTTACTTTGGCGTGCTTGCCTAATATGTTCGAATCGCGCTTCCATCGCGTCTAACGGTTGCGTCGATCTTTGGGGGGCTTGTCGCATCTGCGGCGGCCCCCTGTTTTTTAAAACTCCGTACGAAAGGGGAGGGCTATGGTCGTACCCGAGCTTTCGCTCATGAACATCAACCATCGTTACTACAGCATCGAGACGTTTTTTAAGGCTGCAGGTGAGGCCGGCTATCGCAATATCGAGCTGTGGACCGGCTCGATGCACCTGTATGTGGATTGCCATGAGCACGATTCGGTGGATAAGATTCGCGATCTTGCCGCCCAATACGGTATCAAGATCGTGTGCGTGTGCCCCGAGCAGAACAATCCCAAGCCGTGGAACGTCGCGGTGCGCGGTGAGGCGGGCCAAAAACGCATCCTCTCGTACTTTAAGAATGTGATCGACGCTGCCGTTGAGTTGGGCGTGCCGCAGATTCTGGTGACGAGTGGTTGGGCCTATCTGGACGAGCCGGCTGAGGACGCCTGGGCCCGCAGCGTTGCCATGCTGCGCTCGGTGTGCGACTACGCCGATACGCGCGGTATTCGCGTCGCGCTCGAGGCCCTGCAGCCGTCGGAGTCCGTGTTGGTCAACACCGCACAGGATGTCGCGCGCATCCTCGAGGCGGTCGATCGTCCCAACCTGAAGGCCTGTATCGACTTTGGCGCCATGGAAGTTGCCGGCGACACAATCGACGGCTACTTTGAGGTTTTGGGCGACAAGATCGTTCACACCCACTTTGTCGATGTGGGCGGTGGCACGACGCATCTTGCCTGGGGCGACGGCGAGCGTGATATGCGTGCCGACCTCGAGGCACTCATGCGCCACGGCTATACGGGCTATGTCTCGGCCGAGACGTGTGACGGCCGCTACTATCAGGATCCGTCCAAGGCGACGACTCAGGTTATCGAGATGTATCGCCGTGTGACAGCGGAGATGGAAGCCGAATAACTAAACTGCGCGGTTGCGCCGGAAACGCTTGGGCGGGTCTGGCGCAACGCTTTTATAGCTGGCGAGTTGTGGGGAGCCCGTTGGCAGTAGCGCTCGAAATAGACAACTATTGGCGTTGTAATACCACTCGGGCGAGGAAACCGACCGTTCGCCGCAAATCTCCGTGAGTTTGGATTGGTATTAAATAACAAGCAATCGTATGGCTATAATTGGTATCAGCAAGAAGCGCGATGTATAGAATTGCGCACATGTGATGGGAGGACACACATGAAGGAGACCGAGAAGATCGAGATCATGCACTTCGACCAGGAGGGCTACCTCGAGGACGGCAGGAACGTCTACGAGGCCGGCAAGCGGATGACCGCCCTGGCCGACCGCGTGCACGA
>CABURR010000083.1 GCA_902493985.1 uncultured Collinsella sp.
GCGCGTGAGAGGGCCAGGCCTACGGCGGCAATGGCGACGGCGAAGAGCACGGTGACGCCCAGGTCGCAGGCGATGTCACCCAACACGGTGGACGTCAGATCCGAAGCGAGCGCCTTGCCGATCGCGTCGTTCACCCAAAACGTCGGCACAAAGTGCGCCACCGTCTGCACGGCCGATCCCATGAGCGACAGCGGCATCCAGGCGCCGCCCAAAAACGTCATGAGCATGCCGAGTAAGTTGCCCACGCCGTTGAGTAGCTCCTCGCGCGCACCCAGGCTCGACAGCGCAAAGCCAACGGCCAGCGGCGTGCACGCCAGGGCAAACGTCGCCGCCAACGCCAGGCACACGCGACCCACGCCGACCTCGGCAACCGCGCCGGCAAAGCCCACGACGCCCATCATGCTCGACACGAGCCAGATGCAGACGGTGAGCACGGCGGCGGCCGCAAACACGGCGAGCGAACGCCGGCGCTCGGAGATTGGGCCGGCATCCATACGACGCACGCGCTCGGGCTCGTTCATGCCCGAAAACACCAAGCCCACCGACACGATGACTGACGAGATAATCGCGTATGCGCCAAAGTTGAAGTACGACTCGAGCGTGGCGGCGGCCGTCGAGTCAACCTTGACCTGCTCGATCTGGACCTCGGCGCGCTTGGCAGCGGCATGCTCGGCGGCCTTGGCGACGCTGCCGTTAGAGGCGGCGGGCTCAAGTGCGGCCGCAGCTCCCGCGAGCGAGATCCAGCGCGAGGCCTCGGCAGACGAAAGCGCCGCCGCCATGGTGCCGGAGCCGTAGGTCACGTCGAGCTTGGGCAAGATCTCCCCCGCACGGGCGGCCGCGATCAGGTCGCTCTCAAACCCCTCCGGGATAAAGAACACGCAGTCGGCGCTGCCCTTCGCGCTGTTGCTCTTGGCGAGCGCATCCGCAAGATCGTACGTGTCGTCGCCAACGCCCGTGACCAGGTCAAAGCGCGACCCCAAGTGCTTGGTGAGTGCCCGCGAAAGGTCGCTGTTGTCGCGATCGACCACGATCACGTTGGTGTCGTAGGGCTTGTACTCGGTGAGCTGCGACGAGTTCCAGCTCACCGAGGCCGCGATGAATACGCCCATGAGCGAGATGAACACCGTATAGATGAGCAGGTAGAACGGGTGCGCTAGCGCCATGCGAAGCGCGGTCTTAAAGGTGCTCATAGCGGCTCCTTCCAAAGATCAGCGTGGCGGCGGCAACGAACAGCAACGCCATAAGGACCAGCGCGCCAGTGCGAACGACAAAGGGGCCCAGGTCCTCAAAGAAATACAGGCGGTTGAACATGTCGCAGATGAGCTTGACGGGGTTGAGCCAGCACTCGGCCGGGCAGGCGCGGGCGACGTCGTCGGCAAGCGCCATCGCCGGCTCGCCGTAGAGGCCGGCGAACAGGGCGCACGTGGTGGCAAAGCCCGTGAGGATGCCGGACTTGGACGCCTTGTCGCCCTTAACGGGAAGCGTGCCCACAAAGAGTCCCAGGCCCGTGGCGGCAAGCGCGGAAGCGGCGCCGCCCACCAGACACAGCCCCTCGCGCCCGCCAAAGTCGACGCCCACGACCAGGCGCACGTAGCCGATCGCAATCGTCATCGAGGCAAAGGAAACCAGCCACGAGCCCACAAAGATACCGGTCAGCGACGCCGTCTTGGAAAGGCCGCCCACGCAGCGACGTGCGCCAAGGCCCGACAGATTGGGCTGCAGGTCGACGACGCTCAAGGCGGCAAACTCGGCAGACATCATCGCGACCAGGCCAAAGAGCGCGTAGTAGTAGATGACCGTGCCATCGGGCGTTGTGCGTGTCAGGCTTACGCGGCGGGTGCCGCCCTCGAGCGACAGGGCGCGCGCAACCGCCTCCGGGTCGGTGAGCGCCGCCGGGTTGTCTTGGGCAATCTGGGACATGAGCTCGGCATTTTGTGTATACGAGCTTGCCACCGTCTCCAAAATGCTGCGGTCGGTGAGCACCGACGACGCACGCGAGTTGTCATAGCTCGAAAGCAACGTGAGTTTGGGCGTGCCCGCGTCGTCGACCGTATAGATGCCCGCAACCTCGCCGGCCTTAAGCGCACGGTTCGCATCGGCTGCGTCGTCGAGCTCGTGGATCTCGAGCAGATGATCGTCACCTTCCTTGGCAAGCGACGTCGCCACGCCTTTAAAGGTCGAAGCGTCCCAAGCCTCGTCCGCCACGACGGCAACCGGCACCGGGTCGATCTTGCCGTCGGAGCTGAGGTTCGCAAACATAAACATGAACATCGTGGAAAGTGCAATGGGAAAGAGAGCGCCCCAGACCCACGTGCTCGGCCGGCGCAGCAGCGTCTTGACCGTAGTGATGATGGTGTTGAACATGGCCGCCCCCTAGTCGCGCAGCTCGCGGCCGGTGATCTTGAGGAACACGTCGTTGAGGGTCGGCGGCTCGCTCCACACGCGGCCGAGTGCCACGTCGGCAGCGCGCAGCGTGTCGAGGATGTCGACCAGATTGTGCGGGCTCGCTTCGCAGGTGCAGACGAGCTCGCCGCCGGAAAGCTCAACGCTGAGCACGTGCTCGAGGGCACGCAGCCGCTCGACCGTGGCGGGCTCGACGGCGGCGACCTCGACCGTCACGCGCTCGCCCATCTGAATCATGCGTTTGAGCTCGTCATTGGTGCCCTGCGCCAGCACACGTCCGCCGTCCATGATCATGATGCGGCTGCAAATCTGCTCGACTTCCTCCATGTAATGGCTGGTATACACCACCGTAGCGCCCTCGTCGCGCAAGCGGCAGATGCCCTCCAGGATGGCGTTGCGACTCTGCGGGTCGACTGCCACCGTGGGCTCGTCAAAGAAGATGAGCTCGGGCTTGTGCGCAATGCCGCAGGCAATGTTGAGGCGACGTGCCAGGCCGCCCGAGAGCTTGCCGGGGCGGAACTTGGCAAAGTCGCCCAGGCCGACAAAGTCGATCGCCTCGTCCACCAGTGCACGGCGGCGCTTACGGTCGCTAACGTAAAGGCTGCAGAAATAGTCGATATTCTCGCGCACGGTGAGCTCGTCGAACACCGCCACCTGCTGCGGCACCACACCGATGCGGCGCTTGAGGTCGTAGCGGGCGGGCGTCATGGGCTCGCCGAACAACTCGATGGTGCCCTTATCGTAGGCAAGCAGCTGCAGGATACAGTTGATGGACGTGGTTTTGCCCGAGCCGTTGGGGCCGAGCAGGCCAAAGATCTCGCCGGGGGCGATGCTCAGGTTAAAGTGGTCGAGCGCGATAAGATCGTCGTAGCGCTTGACGAGGTTTTCGACGTGGACGATGTCTGTCATGAGGCAGCCCTTCTGTTGGTCGTGGCCCGGTACGATTGCATCATCGCAGGAGCGGACGGCGCGCACCAGTGAGCTTTGTCACGAGTGCGGAGCTTGGCCGTGCGGCCTGCCGACGTCCCCGCTTTGCCGCGTGGGAGGAATGTCACGGTTGCGCAGGCGGTCCCTCCACCACGCGCGGCTTCGCGTACAATACCCGTATGAACAGGCTTTTCGACAAATCGATCGTTCTGGCGTGCTGTATTGCGGCCGCCATGGGCCTTGCCGTGGACGCTCACCTGGTCGCGGCGTTTTGCCTTGGCGTTATTGCCACCTCGCTGGCCGAGGTCGCACAGGGGGAACGCACGCGCCGTACAAGCGAGGCCGCGAGCTACGCTTACATTATCGCGGCCGTCTTCGTGCCGCCGTTTGTGCCGTTCGCACCCCTTGCCTTCTATGACATCGCGCGACGCGTGCGCCGTGAGCACGCCTGGGTCGCGCTGGGCATTGGCTCCGTTTTTGCCTTTGCGCTCGTTGCGAACCTTCGCACCGACGCGCTTACCGCCCGAACACTCCTGCTGACCGCCATCGTTTCGGTTGCCGCCACCTTGTTATCGCTACGTACCGCCCAGTTGGAGCGCGAGCAGCAGCGCATGCGCCGCACCCGCGACGAGCTGCAGGAACGAGCCCTCGCGCTCGAGGCGCACAACCGCGATCTTGCCGACCGCCAGGACTACGAAGTCGAGCTCGCGACGCTCGCCGAACGCGCCCGCATCGCGCGCGAGATCCACGATAACGTCGGGCACCAGCTCACGCGTGCCTCACTGCAGGCCGAAGCCCTGCGCGTGGTCCACGCCGACGAGCCTGGCGTCGCCGCCGATTTCGCCGACGTTAAACGCACAGTTGACGAGGCGCTCCAGCTTGTGCGCACCAGCGTCCACGCGCTCAACGACAACGCCGTCGACCTTTCCGTGCAGCTCGAA
>CABURR010000084.1 GCA_902493985.1 uncultured Collinsella sp.
CGTCTGGCCGAACGAGTCCCCATACCCTCGTTCGGTCAGACGCGCCGCCGCGTTGCTGCTTTGTGCCGTATAATGACCGTTACCTATGACGCGATACAAAAGAAAGGTGTTTGCCCATGCAGGCACAGAAGGCGGAGGGAACCCGCGACCTTATCGGCGCCGAGATGCGCGCCTGGCAAAAGATGCAGCAGATTGCGGCCGGCGTGTTCGAGCCGTTTGGTTTTAAGCCCATCGAGACGCCCGCGATCGAACAAGTGGACGTGTTTGTCCACGGCATCGGCCAGTCGACCGACGTCGTGCGCAAGGAAATGTTCCGCGTGTTCAGCGGTGCCAACCTGGAGCGCGTCTTTACCGAGGGCACCGACACCAAACTCAAGCCCAAGCAGCGCCTGGCACTTCGCCCCGAGGGCACGGCCGGCGTGGTGCGCGCCGTCGTCGAGAACAATCTGGTGCCCCAGGGCTCCACGCCGTTTAAGGCGTACTACGCCGAGGCCATGTTCCGCGGCGAGCGTCCCCAGAAGGGCCGCCTGCGCCAGTTCCACCAGGTGGGCATCGAGTGGCTCGGCGCTCCCGATCCGGCGGCAGACGCCGAGTGCATCATCATGCTCATGGAGTTCTACAAGCGCCTGGGCTTCGATCTTTCCAAGCTTCGTCTGCTCATCAACTCGATGGGTGACGCCCAGTGCCGTCCGGCTTACCGCGAGCAGGTTAAGCAGTTTATCCTCGATCACGCAGACGAGATGTGCGACGAGTGCCGCGAGCGCGCCGAGCTTAACCCGCTGCGCGCCTTCGACTGCAAGAACGACCACTGCCGCGAGATCATGGCCGAGGCTCCGCTGATGGGTGACAACCTGTGCGACGAGTGCCGCGAGCACTACGAGCAGGTCAAGCGCTATCTGGATGCCGCCGGTATCGAGTATGTCGAGGATCCCACCTTGGTGCGCGGCCTGGACTACTACACCCGTACCGTCTTTGAGGTCGAGGCCCCTGGCGCCGGCGTCGGCTCCATCGGTGGCGGCGGCCGCTATGACGGCCTGGTCGAGCTCGAGGGTGGCAAGCCCACGGCGGGCGTCGGCTTTGCCGTTGGTTTTGAGCGCGCCCTGCTGGCCCTGCAGGCCTTTGGCAACGATTTGGGTGCCGATGAGGCCCCGTGCGTCTATGTCGCCAACGCCGGCAAGGAGCTGCGCCAGAACGTCTTTGCCATCACGCAGGAGCTTCGCGCCGCAGGTATCGTGACCGAGGCCGACTATCAGGGCCGTTCGCTCAAGGCCCAGTTTAAGCAGGCCGACAAGGTGGGCGCTAAGCTCATTTTGGTCCTGGGCGGCGACGAGCTTGCCGCTGGCAAGGTCAAGGTGCGCGACATGGAGAGCCATGACGAGGTACTGGTCGATCTGGCCAACGTGGTCGAGGCGGTTCGCGAGCGCCTGTAGCGCATCTTTTTGAGCTGCGGGCCTGCTAACGTGCCCTGCTCATGGAGAGCGATTGTTACGGGGGTGTTTCGCTTTTATGCGGAATGCCCCCGTTTGTGTATGCCGTCCACCGAGAAATACGACCATTTAGGGCAAAAACCCTTGCAATGCAGAAAATACTTTTGTGTGGTAAAGCGCAATCAGTGTCGAAAGTATTTCTCAAGCGCCTATAATGAATACCGCATGTTACGTGCATAGAAGGAGGAATGGGAGGAAACGTGGCTGAGAACCTAAGCAACCAGTCTGTACCCGAAGCCGCGGCGCGCGTCGCTGCCGTGGTCAACCGCCTCGTTAACCGAATCGGCTCGAATGCCGAGTCCAGGGAGCGTCTCGCCGAGATCGAGATCCCCGAGGAGCTGCGCGACAATCTGGCGCTGTTCCTGCGCCTGGAGCGTCGTGTGCTTAGCGAGTATGATCCTGAGATCGCGGACCTGTTCGACAAGATCCTGTCGGCCGAGATTGTGGCCAATGCCGGTAACCCCGGTACCCGCGCTGCCGACGAGGCCGTCGACGAGCAGGGCGTGCCCACCGCCGACGAGCCCACTGCCGTGGCATTTCGTGAGGTCGTCGATCTGATCGACAGCCTGCCGCTCGATAAGCAGCAGGTCATTGTCCGCGCCTTTACGAGCTTCTTCCATCTGGCAAACCTGTCGGAGGAGAACTACCGTGTGGCGCAGCTGCGCGAGCGCGAGGCCGGTGCGTCGACCGATACCGAGGTCGATCCCGCCAACGAGCTCACCGTCGCCTATCACCAGCTGGTGAATGAGCTGGGCGTCGAGGGCGCCAACGAGCTGCTCGGCAAGCTTGAGTTCCATCCCGTCTTTACCGCGCATCCCACCGAGGCCCGTCGCAAGGCCGTCGAGGGCAAGATTCGCCGTATCTCCAATCTGCTGGAGGAGCGTCCGCGTCTGGGCGGCTCCGACCTGGTGGAGAACGAGCGCCATATGCTGCAGGAGATCGACGCCCTGGTGCGTACGAGCCCCATCGCGCTCAAGAAGCCCACGCCGGTCGAGGAAGCCGATACCATCATCGACATCTTCGATAACACACTGTTCGACGTTATTCCCGTTATCTATCGTCGTTTTGACGACTGGGCACTGGGCGACAAGGCCGGTACCGTGCCGCCGCTGTGCCCGGCGTTCTTCCATCCCGGCAGCTGGATCGGTTCCGACCGCGACGGTAACCCCAACGTCACCGCCAAGGTGAGCCGTGAGGTCGCTGCCAAGTACTTCACTCACATGGTGCTCAAGCTCGAGGACAAGTGCCGCCGCATCGGCCGCAATCTCACGCTCGAAGCCACCTACAGCAAGCCGTCTGCCGAGCTCATCAACCTGTGGAACCATCAGGTCGAGATGAGCCCTCGTTACACGGCCCGCGCCGAGCTGATCTCCGAGCACGAGCCTCATCGCGCCGTCATGCTCGTCATGGCCGACCGCCTGAACGCCACCGTGCGTCGTATCACCGACACCATGTACCACAGCGCCGATGAGTTCCTGGAGGACCTGCGCGTCGTCCAGCGCTCGCTGGCCGCCTGCGGAGCCGTCCGTGCTGCTTACGGCCCGGTCCAGACCATCATCTGGCAGGTCGAGTCCTTCGGCTTCCACATGGTCGAGATGGAGTTCCGTCAGCACTCCGTGGTGCACGCCCGCGCCCTCAAGGATATCCACGAGAACGGTATCCATGGCGATCTGCAGCCTATGACGCGCGAGGTCATCGATACCTTCCGCGCTATCGGCTCCATCCAAAAGCGCTACGGCAAGAAGATGGCGCACCGCTATATCATCTCGTTCACCAAGAGCGCCCAGCATGTGGCTGACGTCTTTGAGCTTGCCCACCTGTCCTTTGCACACGAGGAGGATGTCCCCGAGCTCGACGTGATCCCGCTGTTCGAGCAGCTCGAGGACCTCGAGGGCTGCGTCGACGTGCTCGACCAGATGCTTACGCTGCCCGTGGTGCAAAAGCGCCTTGCCCAGACCAACCGCCGCATGGAGGTCATGCTGGGCTACTCCGACTCCTCCAAGGATGCCGGTCCTACCACGGCCATGCTCGCGCTGCACTCCGCACAGGAGCGTATTGCCAAGTGGGCCGAGAAGAACGATATCGACCTGGTGCTCATGCACGGCCGCGGCGGTGCCGTGGGCCGTGGCGGTGGTCCGGCCAACAAGGCCGTGCTGGCTCAGCCCAAGGGTTCGGTCAATTGCTTCTTTAAGCTCACCGAGCAGGGCGAGGTCATCTTTGCCCGTTACGGCAACCGCACGCTGGCTCAGCGCCATGTTGAGTCCGTTGCCGCCGCAACGCTTTTGCAGTCGGCCCCGAGTGTCGAGAAGACCAACACCGAGACCACGCAGAAGTTCTGGGATATGGCCGAGAAGCTTAACGCTGCAAGCCACGAGCGCTATCTGGACCTGCTGAACACCGAGGACTTTACGCCGTGGTTCTCGACCGTGACGCCGCTGACCGAGGTCGGTCTGCTGCCGATCGGCTCGCGTCCCGCCAAGCGCGGCCTGGGTGCCAAGTCCCTCGACGACCTGCGTACCATTCCGTGGATCTTCAGCTGGAGCCAGGCGCGCATTAACCTGGCCGCTTGGTACGGCCTGGGCACCGCCTGCGAGCAGCTGGGCGACCTTGACCAGCTTAAGGCTGCCTACCAGGAGTGGCCGTTCTTCCGCACGTTCATCGACAACATCGAGATGTCGATCGCTAAGACCGATCAGCGCATCGCCAAGATGTATCTGCACCTGGGCGA
>CABURR010000085.1 GCA_902493985.1 uncultured Collinsella sp.
CATCGAGCCCGTCTGCTTGATTCCAGCTGCCAAGTCCCCGTGGCTAGCAAGAACAATACTTACCATCACATAACCTCCTTTTTGTCTACGTATTTCCTACACGACATGAAAGGAGTATACCTGTTTGGATTGTGGAATTATAGCTAAATTCGCAAAAGGTTGCATTATTTGTTTAAACGTCTAAGTTTGTTACAAATTGATTACGTTGCCGGTTTACAGCTCATTGCCTGCTAAAACGTGATTTGTGATTACTTTCAAAGACATATAAAGGTGCACTGTTCGTTAAGACCGCTTTTAGGTGGATCCCAATGCGCCTGCGTGCCGCCATTTTGTTTAAACAGACATGACTTGACTAACCGAAGCAAATATGTTTTGAACTCTAGCCCATGCAGTCATTGGATGTTAGGCGATGTGGAGAGGGTTGGCGGCGTCGACGGCGTCGGGGGCGTCGGAGGGGTCATCGGGAACAGTGTCTGCCGGGTCCTCGTCGGGGGTCTCGATCTGTTTGATCATGACCTCCTGGCCCTGCAGCAGGTATGTTTCACCGCTGCCGCAATGGGGGCAAGTCTTGCCGTGCTCGACCGTCGCGTAGTCGCGGCCGCACGCCTCGCAATGCGTCACGGCCTCGACAGGCTCCACGATAAGCTCCGCGCCCTGCGTGATAGGCTTTTTATCCGCCGCCCAGCGCCAAGCGTCGAGTAGTAGATCGGGGACGACGCCCGAGACCTCGCCCAGCAGCAGCGTGACGCTCGAAACGCGACGCACGCCATGAGCGCGCGCCACATTCTCAACATCGCGAATGATGTGATAGACGATTCCGAGCTCGTGCACTTTTAATTCCTTCCGCCGTTCTACCGAACGGCGGTCGGCTTGGCGCTGCGCGAGCCCCAGACGGGCGATCTGCCTTTCAATCGTCGGGCATGGGCAAAAGCCCTATGCCCTCCTCTTTCAAGGCACCTCGCCACGCCTGGGACTCGCTCGCTGTCCAACCGCTCTCTGCGCCGTTCTCCTGCTTGTTGCGTTTCTTACTTCTTCCCGAATTTGATCTTGATGGCGCGCTTGAGCGCGTACTTGCCGAGGCTTGGGAGCTTTTGCTCGTATTTGACCATCGTTGAGCACTCGGGGCGGTCGCGATCAAGATGGATGGCGTCGAACGCGCACTTGGTGGTGCACAGGCCGCAGCCGATGCACTTGTTGGGGTCGACGATCGAGGCGCCGCAGCCCAGGCAGCGGGCGGTCTCGGCGCGCACCTGTTCCTCGGTAAAGGTCTCAACATACTCGCTAAACGGCGCAGCCTTCTCGCGTTCGCGGTCCACATGCGCAACCTCGCGGCTTGCGTTGTCGTAGCCCTCGAGCACAACGTCGTCGCGGTCAAGCGCGGTGTAGCGGCGCTGGTTGCGGCCGATGGTGAGCGTGGAGCCCGGCTGCACAAAGCGATGGATGGACACCGCGGCCTCGTGACCGGCGGCGATAGCGTCGATGGCAAAGCTCGGACCGGTGTAGACGTCGCCTCC
Organism: uncultured Collinsella sp.; assembly: GCA_902493985.1. Taxonomy (GTDB): domain Bacteria; phylum Actinomycetota; class Coriobacteriia; order Coriobacteriales; family Coriobacteriaceae; genus Collinsella. The sequence continues at coordinate 1,515 of CABURR010000085.1, forward strand.
CACAAAGATGTCGGGTTCGGCGGTCTGGTAGGTCTGGGGATCGGCAAGGACGCCCTGGCCGCGGCCGAGCTCCACCTTGGAGCCAGCTAGCAAGTCGCCCCACACAATGGACTGGCCAATCGACATGACCACGCGGTCGGCATCGACGCGGCGCAGGTCATTCTCGTCGTACTCGGGCGCAAACCGGCCCTTGTCGTCAAAGACACGCGTGCAGCGCTTGAAGGTGATGCCGCACACACGGCCGGTCTCGTCCAGATGGACCTCCTTGGGACCCCAACCGCAGCTGATGTGAGCGCCGTCCTCAATGGCCTCGCGACGCTCCTCCTCGCTGGCGGGCATCTGGGCCTCGCTCTCCAAGCAGAACATCTCAACATGCTCGGAGCCCAGACGGCAGGCGTTGCGGGCAACATCGATGGCCACGTTGCCGCCGCCCACCACGATAGTGCGGCCGGACAGGGTATCGATCTTGCCGCTGTTGACCTCGCGCAAAAAGTCGACGGCTACGGTCACGTCCTCGGCATCCTCGCCCGGAATACCGGCGAGGCGGCCACCCTGGCAGCCGATGGCAACATAAAAGGCCTTAAAGCCCTGCGCGCGCAGTTCGTCGAGCGTCACGTCGCGACCGACCTCCACGCCATAGCGGAACTCGGCACCCATCAGGCGAATGACCTCGACCTCGGCCTCGATAACATCCTTCTGCAGCTTAAAGCTGGGAATACCGTAAGTGAGCATACCGCCCGGGCGCTCGTTCTTCTCGAATACGACGGGCTTGTAGCCCTTCTCGGCCAGATAGAAAGCGCAGGACAGACCGGCCGGGCCGGCACCGATGATGGCGATCTTCTGGTCGAAGCCGCCGGCACGCGTCGGGGTCACCACAGGTGGGACATAGCGGGTCGCGGCATCCAGATCGCGCTGGGCGATAAACTTCTTGACCTCGTCGATAGCCACGGCGGCGTCCACACGGCCGCGGGTGCAGGCATCCTCACAGCGGCGGTTGCACACACGGCCGCAGATAGCGGGCAGCGGGTTCTCGCGCTTGATGAGCGCCAGCGCCTCGTCATAGCGACCCTGCGCCGCGAGCTTCAAATAGCCCTGAACGGCGACATGCGCGGGGCAAGCCGTCTTGCAGGGCGCGGTGCCGGACTCATGCGTCTCGATGCGGTTGTCGTTGCGGTAGTTGGGCGACCACTTGGTGTGGTCCCACTTGGTGGCATCGGGCAGCTCCTGGCGCGGATACTCGGGCACCTGTCCGCCCGCCTTTTTGCTGCAGAGCTTCTGGCCCAGCTTGGCGGCGCCGGCCGGACACACCTCAACGCAGCGACCGCAGGCCACGCACTTGTCCTTCTCGACCTTGGCGACATAGGCCGAGCGCGACAGGTTGGGCGTGTTGAACAGCTGCGAGGTGCGCAGGGCGTAGCACACGTTGACGTTGCAGTTGCAGATGGCGAAGATCTTGTTCTCGCCATCGATATTGGTGATCTGGTGCACAAAGCCGTTGTCCTCGGCCTGGCGCAGGATGTCGTAAACCTCGTCGCGGGTCACGTAATGGCCACGATCGGTCTCGACCACGTAGTCGGCCATATCGCCCACGGCGATGCACCAATCGGCCGGGTCGTCGGCGCAGCCCTCGCCCATCACGCGACGGCTTGCGCGGCAGCTGCAGGTGCTGGCGGCATACTTACCCTCGTATTTGTCGAGCCAGTGCTCGATATGCTCAATAGGCACCGAGGTGCTCGCGGCATCGATGGCCTTCTCGACCGGAATGACGTGCATGCCGATGCCGGCGCCTCCGGGCGGCACCATCGGCGTGGCCTTGGACAGCGGACCCTTGGATGCCTGTTCAAAGAACTTGGCGTAGACCGGATGCTCATCGAGCTGGCTCACGCGCATGTTGAGGAACTCGGCAGAACCCGGCACCAGCATGGGCAGGACCCACTGCTTGGCGCGCTCGGGGTTTTCCCAGTTATACTCGAGCAGACCCGTGTAGCTCATGTCGTCGAGCATCTTTTCGATATCGGCCTCGGGCATGCCGGTGAGCTTGACCATCTCGGGCAGCGTATAGGGACGGCGCATCTTCATCTTGCAGAGCACTTCGGCTTGCTCGTCAGTCGCGGCCTCGGCAAACGACCAGTACTCGTAGCCCAGCAGCTCGTCGCGATGCAGCAGGCGGTTAGTGCAGTGCTCGCACAGTTTGACGATGGCCTCGCGCGGATGCTCCGGCAGCGGCGGCACAAACTCCGCACCGATATCGGGCTCGGTGTAGCTAATCCCCGGTCCGTTGAGAATCATAGTCGTCCCTTCTCTTGCCGCAACCTGGCAGGCACGCAGCGCCCCTCTTTTTACGGGCTCGACATGCCCCCACGCCGTTCACCCGTTATTGTTGACATTGTGTCAAAAACAGTATTGACGAACCGTCAACAATATTCAAGACTGTTAGGCGAACGATCAGGCAAAAGAGGATGAAAGGCGG
>CABURR010000086.1 GCA_902493985.1 uncultured Collinsella sp.
ACCCAAAAGACGGTGATGCAGACGGAGAAGGGGATGATGTCCTTAAAGGTCTGCGAGATGTTGGGCGGAACCTGCTCGGGCATCTTGACGGTGATGTTGCGCTTAATGAAGAACTTGTAGATGATGCCGGTCACAAACGCAGCGATGAAAGCGGTCAGCAGGCCCTTGGAACCAAGGTAGGTGGTGTTGAAACCGCTGGCAGCGTCCGTGGCGATGGTGTCGCTCGAAAGGAGCAAGAAGCCGATGATGGCCGCGCACATGCACGAGATGAAGTTGATCTGGTTGTTCTTGGGCAGATCGCGGTTCTGAGCGTCGGCGAAGTGCTTGGCCGTGGTGGCGGCGCAGGCGATGGCCAGGATGCCCATGGAGTAGTTGTAGCACTTCCACAGGGCGTTGTTGATGTCATCGGGCCAGTAGAAACCCCAGATGTTGGGGACCGAGGCTACCAGGCAGAAGATGGACGAGAAGATGATGATGGGGATGACGGAGATAAAGCCGTCGCGGATCGCCTTGAGGTACTTGTTGCGGGCGATCGCGTTGAAAAAGGGCTGGCCCTTTTCGATGATGGCGATGAGTTGCTCCATGCAATGCTCCTAAGAGTCGGTGGGTTAGCAACGATGGTAGCTTTTGGCGTTCGGTTGCCAAAATGTTGACGTTGCCATTTTGCGACACAAAAAAAGACGCGAACCGGTGGTTCCTGTGCCTGCGAACCGTCGATTCCTTATGCGTAAACGTTTGAGCCGCCCGGTGGCTCTGTATTTGCGCAATGGCAACGTTAACATTTGGTCGACAAAAGCCGTTCGGGGAAGCAAAAATGTCGGTGAACGGTAGGTTTTGGGTGGTGAGCGTATGGTGGGGGAGGCGTTGGATATACTTGAAGGCGTTAAAAATGACTGCGCAAGGTGCCACCAATGGCATCGTTGACATAGAAAGATCGACCTATGGCCGCTGTTAAAAAATCGGTATCCGTCAAAGACGTAGCGCGCCTCGCGGGCGTCTCGGAGCAGACGGTCTCGCGCACCGTGCACGATTCGCCCAGCGTGCGCCCCGAGACCAAGGAACGCGTGCGTGCCGCCATGCGCGAGCTGGGGTATCGCCCCAATTTTGCCGGTCGATCGCTGCGCCGCGGCAAGTTTAAGACCGTCGGCGTCGCCATGTTCAACATTACCGGCACCGGCAATCTCGACCGTATGGAGGGCTTTGCCGCAGCGGCCGACAAACATGGCTATGCCATCACCCTCACTAAAGCAGACGGGCATCCGTATACCCTCGAGAGCGCATCGTCGCGCATGAGCGCACTGCCGGTGGATGGCATGGTTGTGATTATGAACCGCATGCCGGCGGACTTTGGAACCTTCGAGCCGCTGCCCGGCATGCAGACGGTGCTCGTTACGATGTTGGAGCACCCGCTCTGTTCAACGGTCGATAACGACCAGTTCGATTGCTCGCGCCAGGTGGTCGAGTACTTGCTGGGGCGGGGGCACAAAACCGTGCACTTTATCTCGTGCCCCGAGCGCTCGCTTTCGGGCATGCGGCGCGAGGAAGGCTGGCGCGAGACATTGCGTGCGCATGGCATTGAGCCACCGCGACTTATCCGTGGCGATTGGACGGCGCAGAGCGGATATGCCGCAGGTCAGGCCCTGGCGGATGATCCGACCTGCACGGCCATTTATGCCTCCAACGACGCCATGGCCTACGGCTGCATCCGTGGGCTCGAGTCGCGCGGGAAGTGCGTGCCCCAGGACGTGAGCGTGGTGGGTGTTGACGATAGCCTGGGCGATATCGTGCCCGACCGTCGCCTGACCACGGTGCGCTTTGACAACAAGCGCGTCGGCATGTGGGCGGTCGACAAGATTGCCGGCGCCGAGGGCGTTGAACCCGGTGTGGAGCACATGCTGTTTCCGGGCGTGCTCGTCGAGGGCGATACGGTGCGCGATTGGCGCTAGGGCGCGGGTCTGTTTGGGTTTCCGCTAATTGTGTTCGATATTGTTCAGATTGGTTTAAAAACCGTTCACGGACGAAAAGTGACCGTTCATAGCTCGAAATTACGTTTTGCGCTGTTCTTTTTTGTTTGAATGTTAATGTTTCTGTCATACAGAACGCAGCGCGTATGCCCGGACGCGATGCTCTCCATTGGTTCATATGTGAAAGGAACGCAACATGGCAACCAAAGAAGAAATCTCGATGGTTGGATTCGAGATTGTCGCATACGCAGGTGACGCCCAGACCGATCTGCTTGCAGCGCTCGATGCTGCTCGCGAGGGTGACTTTGAGAAGGCCGAGCAGCTGCACAAGGATGCCAGCGATGCGCTCATCGGTGCCCACGACACGCAGACCAAGCTGCTTTCGCAGGAGGCCGGCGGTGGCGAGATGGAGATGACCTTCATCATGGCTCACGCTCAGGACACCCTCATGACCACTATGATCCTGGAGAAGCAGGCCCGCTTTACCATCGATGCCTACAAGCGCATCGCCGAGCTCGAGGCCAAGCTCGCCTAACGAGCCCTCACAACCAAGTCCCCTTCCAAAAGCCCTGCCGCAAACCCGCGGCAGGGCTTTTTCTGTCCTCCTCTCCGCAACTCATCCCGAGATAGTCATTGGGGACGTTCTTAAACGACTAGTCATTGGGGACAGTCTTGGCGCGCTCCGTTCGTCCTCTCGTTCGATTTTTGCTCGGTGGGTATACTTCCTTTCGAATTAAACGCCGGACTGAGGAGGTATCCAAATGCCGGATAACGGGTCAATACAAAAAAGAGACGCGCACGAGATGGCTCATGGGCGTCCTGTCCAGATAACCGAGCACACGACGGTAACCGAGCTGCAGCCCAGTCTGTCCGATGTCGTGTGCGCAAACAAAAAGCTGCAGATTGGCTTTATCGTTGCGCTCGTGGTCCTGGCGCTGCTGTCGGGCTTTGTAGCTCGTCCGCATTTCGCCGATACCAAAACTTGGGACTCCACCATCGAGGTCATCGACCAAAAGAAGGGTAACGTACTGGCGCTCACGACCTCGTGCGTGGCGCTGTCTGCGGGCATTACCGCGCTGCCGGGTGATACGGGAACGCCGGTTGCCGAGCAGCTCGCGCAGCTTTCAGGCAACCTTGGTATCGTGCTTGCCGTGCTCTACCTCGAGAAATACCTGCTAACCATTTTGTGGTCGGTTGGCTTGGGCATCTTAATCCCGTTTGCGTTGGTGCTCTTTGCGGTGTCGCTCGGCATTCACGGGCGCTGGAGCACGAGCACTGTTCTGCGCCGTGTGGCGACACGCGTACTGGTGGTTGCCGTGATCGGCATGGCGCTCGTGCCCGCGAGCGTATGGGTGTCGCAAAAGGTCGATGAAACGTATCGCGTAAGTATTGAGCAAGCTGAGCAAAAGGCTGCGGACGCTGCGGACGCGGCCGACACCACGGACAAGTCAGCCGAGACCAGCTCAAAATCGAACAAGAAAAAATCCGAGACCACGGCGTCCAAAAACGTGCTCGAGCAGTTGACTGATGGGGCATCGAGCCTTGTTACGTCGGTGACCAGCGGCGCCAAGCAGATGACCGATGAGATCGTGCGGCAGGTAACCGATCTGATTGAAGGCGTCATCGTGATGATCGTGACTTCGTGCGTTATCCCGCTGCTGGTGCTCGTGGCGTTCCTGTGGCTGGGACACGTACTGCTGGGGATCGATATCTCCGGTCCCGCGAACTATCTGACGGGCCGCTTTCTGAGCGCTCCTTCCAAGCACGCCAAAAAGGGCGGACAGTCCGAGTAGGCGGCAAAGCGATGTTTGGAAAACCAACCGTAAGAAGGGCGGCCGAGATGCGTTCTCGGCCGCCCTTTTTGTTCAAGACTTTAGTCTGCTGGCCGCGCAGCGGCCAGCTTTAAACCACCCGCTACGCGGGTGGAGACAAACGGCTTTACAAAGCCACCCCTCCGACCGATATTGACGATTGTTC
>CABURR010000087.1 GCA_902493985.1 uncultured Collinsella sp.
TCGGCATTATGCTGCTCGGCGTGGAGCGCAACCCGGCGGGCATTGCCGACGCACGTCGCAATGCCGAGCTCAACGGCCTCACCCGCAGCGCTTGGTTTATGGCCGACGACGCCACCGATTACATCCTGGACGCCGCCGATAACAACGAGCGCGTTGACGTTCTCTCCATCGACCCGCCGCGCGTCGGCTCCACGCCCGAGTTTCTTGAGGCCGCCTGCGCACTTAAGCCGCGCCGCATCACCTATATCAGCTGCAATCCCGCCACCCAGGAGCGCGACCTACACCAGCTCCTCGACGGCGGCTACCGACTGCTCAAGATCACGCCGGTCGACATGTTCCCTCATACCGACCACACCGAGACCGTCGCGGTCCTCGAGCGCCGCTAATCCACCCCGGTAGATTTTCGGGACAAGAAAGGGGGCGTCCCGTCTGGACCGCCCCCTCCTTTCGTTGGACATATGAGTCTCGTTACATTCCCTTGCGCAGGTCACACACGCCGGCTGCCGCCATCTCGCGCAGCAGCGTCTCGCGGTCGCGCGTCACGATCAGGTCCAGTGGGAAGTGAATCTCGTCGAGCATCTTGCGCGCCTGGTCGAGTTTGCCAATGGCCATACCAATATGTGCGTCGGTCGAGACACCGATCCCCACGCCCAGCTCGGCACAGCGCTCGGCAATCTTGCGACACACGTTCCAATGCTCGGCATCCGTGCCATGCTCAAGACTATGGTTGTTGATCTCGATAATCTTGTGCTTGGCCTTGGCCGCCAGCAGCACCTCATCGATATCGAACGGCACGCCCGAACGACCCGTGTGCCCAAGCATGAACACCTTGGGGTGCTCCAGGGCATTGACATACATCTCAGTCGTCTGGGCGAGCGTCGCGCCTTCGGCAAACTGTGAATTATGCACGCTTGCCACCAGATAATCCAAATTGCGCGACACCAAATCGAACAGCGAATGCTGGTGGCTGTACGAATCACCGGCAATATCGAGCGAAACGGGAATGTCCTCGCCAAACAAGCTTCCGTCCAGCGAAACGATATCGGCCTCGGCGCCGCGAAGCACCAGCACGCCGCTCCAAATGCGCGGCCAGATACCCTGGTTAATAAAGAACTGGAAACTGCGCAGGTCATTGGGACAAGGCGTAACCATCGAGCTTAAATGATCAGTGGAACCGAGCACCTGCAGGCCGCGCTCTGCCGCCCAATATATGTTCTCCTCGATGGTTGAATACGCATGCGCAGAGAACATCGTATGAGTATGGATATCACAAGAAAGCAGGTAGGGCATCGGGTCTCCTTATCCGGTATGGCCGTCGCGTATATTCATTGTACGCATAGCATTCGATGGTCGTAAAACCGCTCCATTCCAACGACACAAGGTCTATGGCAACGGGGCCTGGCTTAAAACCAAACCCCGTTTCACGTAAAACATTGTAAGCAGAGCGCTTTACTTTGGACGATACTCGTCGGCCAGCCGCTTCCAGGCGGGCAGCGAGTTGACGATAGTCTCGTAGCTCACGCAGTAGCCCAAGCGGAACCAACCCGACATACCAAAACTGTCCGAGGGAACCGCAAGCAGCTCATACTTCTTTGCGCGCTCGCAAAACGCATTCGCATCGGGCTCGAGCGCCTTCACCCACAGGTAGAACGCGCCGTCCGGCTCAACATAGGTATAGCCGTAGTCCGCCAAGGCGTCGATGAGCGCCGTGCGGTTGCGCGCATAGGCCTCGACATCACTCGGCTCATCGATGCAGTCGATAATTACGCGCTGGAAGAGCGCAGGTGCACACACGAAGCCCAGCGTACGGGCGGCACCGGCAACGGCGGGCATTAGACGAGCTGCCTGAGGATTCGTATTGGGAACCAAGATCCACCCCACGCGCTCGCCCGGTAACGAAAGCGACTTGGAATACGAGTAGCACACGATGGTGTGCTCGTAGATCGAAGGCACCCACGGCACCTCGGCGCCATAGACAATCTCGCGATACGGCTCATCCGAGATAAGCATGATCGGGTTCTCGGGATCGCGCATGGCGTTGACCTCGCGTAAAACATTGGCCAGTCGCGTCAGGGCATCGCGTGTATACACGGCACCGGTCGGGTTGTTGGGTGAGTCGATAATGACGGCAGCCGTCTTATCGGTAATCGCCTTGAGCACGTTATCCACGCTCAGCTGGAACGTATCTTCATCGGCGAGCGCCTCGACACACGTACATCCGGCCTTCTCAATCCACACGCGATACTCCGGAAAGTACGGGGCGATAACGATGACCTCGTCGCCCGGGTTCGTAACGGCATTGAGCGTGCAGGTGAGCGAAGCCGCCGCACCCACGGTCATAAAGATATCCTTGCCCTCATAGCTCGTACCGAAACGACGGTTGAGCGACTCAGCCACGGCGGTACGGCACTGCGGCAGGCCCGGAGCGGGCGTATAACCGTGCAGCTGGTCACTCGGCAGTTCAAGCGCCTTTTTGATGGACTCCGCGACGGCAGCGGGAGCAGGGACGCTCGGGTTGCCCAGCGAGAAATCGAACACGTTTTCCGCGCCGATTTGCGCCTTGCGCTCAAGACCGTAGCTAAAAATCTCGCGGATGATGGAGCTCTCCGCACCGCGAGCATACATAGTTTCGTTGATCATCTGTTCCCCTTTCGCATAGGCGCTATTGTACGCTTTAGTCGGGCAAAGCGCCGCAGCAATGTTGATTGGGGACAGACTTAAATGCGTGAAAACGCTCATTTAAGTCTGTCCCCAATCAACGAAGAAAAAGCCTCCGCAGGTTTCCCCGCGGAGGCTTTCGCCACAAAGACTATTTGTCGTCGTCGGTATCGGCACCGGCATTGACGGCATGGTCATCGCCAGCATCATCGGATGCGACCTCGGCATCCTCCTGCATAGCCGCCTGTGCAAATGCCGCGGCGTCTGCCGCGAGCTCCTCCTCGCTCATACGAGGCGCACGCTTCTTGGTCGGCACGCCGGCCGCCTTGGCATTGCGCTCCTCCTTGGCCGCCAGGATATCGCCCTCGCGCTCAAGGTAGGCATCCCACTCATTGTCGAGCAGGGCGTTCACGGCGTCGCCTTCGACGGTCTCGCGCTCAAGCAGCACCTTGGCCATCAGATCGAGCTGATCGCGGCGGGCATCCAAAATCTCGACCGCACGACGATGGGCCTCACGCATAATGCGCTGGACCTCGATGTCGATACGGCGCGCCGTCTCCTCGGAATAATCCTGGTGATCGGCGTAATCGCGACCAAGGAACACCTGATGCTGCGCCTCGCCAAACACCTGCGTTCCCAGCTCCTCGCTCATGCCCAAACGCGTAACCATCTCGCGTGCCATCTTGGTCGCGCGCTCCAGGTCGTTGCTTGCGCCCGACGTGATGTCGTCGCACATGAGCTCCTCGGCAACGCGACCGCCCAAGAACACGGCAAGCTCGTCGAGCATCTCGTTCTTGGTCTTGAGGAAGTGGTCCTCCTGCGGAAGCTGCAGCGTGTAGCCCAGGGCCTGACCGCGGCTGACAATCGAGATCTTGTGGACCGGATCGGAATGCTCCAGGATGTGGCCCACCAGGGCGTGACCGCTCTCGTGGTAGGCAATCGTGGTGCGCTCGGCTTCGGTCATCACACGACCCTTGCGCTGCGGACCGGCAATCACGCGCTCCATCGACTCCTCGACCTCGTCCATCGAGATCACGGAACGATGGCGGCGGGCAGCCAGCAGCGCAGACTCGTTGAGCAGATTTGCCAGATCGGCGCCGGTGAAGCCAACGGTCATCTGGGCGAGCTTCTCAAACTTAACGTCCTCGTCCATCGGCTTGTTCTCGGCATGCACGCGCAAGATCTGCTCGCGGCCCTTCACA
>CABURR010000088.1 GCA_902493985.1 uncultured Collinsella sp.
AACGACAGCGAGCGGGCCGCATTTGAGACAAGGTGACGTGAAACGAAAGGGCGCTGACCTTCTGGTCGCGCCCTTGAAGTTGAACGTCAGATTGTCCAAATGCGGCCCGCGCAGCGTCGGCAGGTTACGGCGTTTGATAAAACGCCGTAACTCGACGCCGTAACCCTAAAGCTCCGTTACTTCAACGCTGTTGTAGACCTCGTCCCAGCGATCCATGACCAGGTGGCCGGTCTTGGGATCCATGGCGTTGAGCTTGCCGCAGGTATTGGCGGTCTTGAGCACCGTGACGTCGTCGGCACCAGCAGCAATGGCATGTGCAAAGCCGGCGATGGTCGAGTCGCCGGAACCCGTCGCGTTCACTGCCGCAATCGCGGGCGTCTTGGCGCGGAACGCACGACCCTCATGGAAGCCCACCGAACCGGCAGCGCCCATCGAAACGACAACCCAGGGAATACCGGCAAAGCGGCCATCGGCGGCAAGCGCCTCGCGCAGGGCATCGACATCATCGGTCGTAAAGGACGTACCCAGCAGGCCATTAATCTCGGTCAGGTTGGGCTTTACGAGCTCAGGCTTAGCGTCGGACTCCAGCGCGGCCTCCAGCGATGCACCCGAGGTGTCGAGCAGCACCTTGGCGCCCGCCTCCTCGGCGATCTTGACGAGCTCGGCATAGTAGCCGGCATCGACACCACGCGGCAGCGAGCCCGAAAGCGTCACAACGTCCGCCTTCGCTGCAAGCTCGGCAAACTTGGCCGTAAAGGCCTCGAGCTCGGCCGGGGCGATCTGCGGGCCGCTCTCCAGCAGCTCGGTCTGATTGCCCTCGTGCAGAATATTCAAGCAAATGCGCGTCTCACCGGCGATGGGCACAAAGTCGTTCTTGACGCCGTCGGCATCCATGAGCTCGGCCATATAGGCACCCATGTGGCCGCCGAGCAGACCGGTCGCGAGCACGTCGTCGCCCAGCTGCAGCAGCACGCGGCTCACGTTGAGGCCCTTGCCGCCAGCGGTCTTTTCGGGCGTCACACGGTTCACGTCGTCGATGATCAACTTGTCGAGCTGATAGCGCGTATCAATCGACGGGTTCATGGTAACGGTCAGAATCATATTGAACTCCTGTTTCCGGGGCACGACACGCGCGACCCCAAACATACGATAGCTCGTTAAAGGATCTCGATCTCAAAGCCGCGGGTAACGGTCTCCCCCGGCTTGGCCACCAGGCAGCCACGCTTGTGCTCCAGAATATCGTCCTCGTCGGAGCAGGTGGACAGACCACCCCACGGTTCCACGGCCACAAAGTCGCCCTCGGGCTTGCTCCACACAATCAGGTATGGCATATCGGGGAACGTCAGGCGCACGCCCTTGTCCTCGGTTTTCTTGGTAAGCGTAACCACGCGGCTCTCGAGCACGTCAAAGATGGTCTCTGCGAAGTCAAAGAGTTCGTGGGTCAGCGGCAGGTCATGGCCAACCATCGGGTTCTTGCTGCGATGCTCAACATCAATCAGGCCCGTCGAGGGAACGGCAGTACAGAGCTCGGTGGCCTCACGCTGCTCAAAACGAAGCTCATAATCGTCATAGGACTCGCCCTCGTCGAGCGGGCACTTAAAGCCGGGGTGGCCGCCCACAAAAAATGGCATGTCCTCGGCGCCCTCATTGGTCACCTCGTACGACACGGCCACCTTTTCCGAATCGATCGTGTAACGAGCAACGATCTTAAACGGATACGGGTACCGCTCGAGCAACTCGGCATGGTCGGCAGAGCTTAAGCTCAGCGCAACCATGTTGTCGCTCTGCTCCTCGAGCTTCCACTCCTGTTTGCGCGCAAAGCCGTGGCGGGCGAGCTTAACCTCGCGGCCGCCCATGGTCATTGCGCGACCGTCACGAAGGCCGCCGCAGATCGGGAAACAAATGGGTGCCTGGCCCGACCAGACCGCCGGGTCGCCCTGCCACAGGTACTCACGGCCGTTGGCCGCAATAGAAGTGAACGATCCGCCAGCCGTGCTCAACGCAATGCGGACAGAGCCGTTATCAAGAACAAACTCCATAGGAGCCTTCCCTTTCTTACGACAGCCCGCCAAGTCAATAGGGCTGATAGAAAACCGACCCGCGCCCCCTCACAGAAACGCGAGCCGTCAATTGAAAAGCTGCAGAATACCGGGTCCCGCCAAAACGAAGCCCACAAGCTCAGCAAGCAAACGTGTTATCGGAGCAGCTTACTGAACCAGAAAGCTTCGCAACAACAGCGGTAACCCCACAGGTACCCCCAACGTCAGCGAGAAGTCAGCTGGCGAGGCAAGGTGCCGTGAAGCGAGGCGGCATTGACCTTCTGGTCATGCCGCCGAAGCTGAACGGCAGATTGCCCGCCAGATGGCTTCGCAGCGTCGGCCGGTCCGGCGTTCGGTAGAACGCCGGAACCCCTTAGTCGTGGTATTCGCCGCGGTCCCACTTCTCGAGGAACTCGTCAAAGAAGTGCGGGTCGGCCTGAGCCTCGGCGTCGGCCTTGTTGCAGGCATCGATCTTGGCGATCAGGGCATCGTGCTCGGGGGTCTTCTCGTAAGGCTCCTCCAGGAAGGCAAGCATGATATCGGCCATCAGGAACTCGCCGGTAATCTTGCCGCCAAAGCCCACGATGTTGGCGTTGAGCTCGCGACGGGCATACAGGGCAGAGGTCATGTCGCGAACCAGGGCGCAGCGGGCGCCGGGAACCTTGTTGACGGCGTTGGTGATGCCGATGCCGGTGCCGCACAGGGCCACGCCAAAGTCGGCCTTGCCGCTGGCAACAGCCTCGCCCACGGCCTTACCGTAGATGGGATAGTGCGTACGGGTGTGGCTGTAGGTACCGCAGTCGAGCACCTTGTAGCCAGCCTGCTCCAGGCGGTCGGCCAGATAGATCTTCTCGTCCGTAACGATATGGTCGCAACCGATTGCGATGGTCTTCTTCATCAGAACGTCCTTTCGTCTGAATTCACAAGTTGAGGTAGAAGTTCGAGTTCTCGGTGGCTCTCGTTAGGCCATCTTGTTGAGCATGTCGACACGGATCTGGTGACGGCCGCCTGCGTACTGGGCGCGCAGGAACTCGCGGGCGATCTTCTTGGCGACCTCGGTGCCCACAACGCCCGGGCCCATGGTGACCATGCGCGAGCCGTTGTGCTCGCGGGTCATGTAGGCGGAACGCTCGTCGGAAATGTTGGCGACGACCATGCCCTTAATCTTGACGGCGGCCATATAGGAGCCGACGCCGTACTTATCGAATGCGAAGCCCTGGGAATCCTTGTGCTCAAGCAGGTCCTTGGCAACGGCGGTCGCGGAATCGACAAAGTCCGCGGCAGGGGTCTCGGAATAGTCGACGACCTCGTGACCGTCGGCGATGAGCATCTCCTTGATGGACTCCTTCATCGACATACCGTCGGCATCGGAAGCGATTACAACCCTCATGACATCCTCCTTGAGAGATACGCAGGTGCGTAGTTTCTGTTTGGAAGTGTTGAATCGCGTTCAGGTCCGGGCATCTGAATGTGCGGTTCTTCACTGTTCATGTTTATTTGAACACATTCAAACAGTAACTGCAACAACTATTTGTTTATCTTTGTTCTTTTTTGAACAAATACCGTTTACGGATGATTGCTGACCGTTTGGATTCAGGGAATGCCCGGCTTGTCACGTATTCAACAAATCAGAACCACCCTTAAAAAGGGTGGTTTGCTCTTAGGGTATAACCCACGGGCCCCGGGCTCGCGTCTAAAGGCGCGGGCCCGGACTTCGTCCAGGCCTAGTGCATCTTGACCCGT
>CABURR010000089.1 GCA_902493985.1 uncultured Collinsella sp.
CACGGGTCAAGATGCACTAGGCCTGGACGAAGTCCGGGCCCGCGCCTTTAGACGCGAGCCCGGGGCCCGTGGGTTATACCCTAAGAGCAAACCACCCTTTTTAAGGGTGGTTCTGATTGAGTATCTAATTGAGACAATGAGCGCAACCGTCGTGAGGTCGCATTGGCGCTCTCCGAGTCACCGACAAGCTGCCTTCCATCTATGTGACCAATTCGCTTTCGGTCTTTAACCTGCTCGAGGCGCGCGAGGGCTGCGACCTGTGCCTCGTGGGCGGTATGTACCGTCGCCGCACTGCCGCTTTTGTGGGGCCAACGGCCGAGGATGCCCTGCGCGCACTGGGGATCGACGCGGCGTTTATCGGTGCCAACGGCATCTTGGACGGTGACATATCTACGTCCAACATGGACGAGGGCCGTATCCAGCAGCTCGCCTTTAGCAAGGCCGACTCGCGCTATCTGATCGCCGACTCCAGCAGGATCGGCAGGCGATACTTCTGCCCCCCTGCCGGCGCAGGGGTACCGCTTTACAATGACGCGCAAATAACTTTGAGCAACAAGGATGAGGCTATTCTGAGATATGACTAGACTCCGTATTTCGTCTTTATGTCCCTTGAGAATGAATCATAGTCTTCATAGAGTCCCTCTTTGCTTTCATCCTCGGCGTGGTTTACACGTTCAAGGAGCTTATCCTTTGGACCCTCTTTTGTTATTGCGGCCTCGCCATCGGGTATTGTGGATTGCAAGAATAGTTCTAGAGCATGGACGTCTTTGAGTATGTAGCCCGTCGAACGGCCCGCTCCTGTTTTTTCGATTGCGCTGCAACTAACAAGCTGACCGAGGGTTCGTTTAACGGTTACCTCGCTGATATCGGGGCAGTTGGACCGGATGTCGGATTTCTTAATGACGCCGGGTCTCTGTTGAAATAGAACAGCGATGCGCACTTGCTTCGACATGGGACGAGTGCTTGATTCAATTAAGGTACGCTGCTCGAGCTGTCGGTAGGCGGCTAGGGTTGTTCCGAGCATGAAACGGATAAAGGGTACTTCGGTGTTTTGATTTTCATTCCATCCAGTGGAGCTTGCAGCGAGGGCGTTGTAGTAGAGCGCCTTGTTGTCTTCAATAAGTCGTTCGATGCTGATGTAACGCGCAACGTCGTATCCAGTCTTTTCGAGCAGCAGCGTTGTAAGGAGCCGGCTCATCCTGCCATTGCCATCGTTGAAGGGATGAATGCTAACAAAATCGAAGATAAAGCGGAGCGATATAAGGAGGGGATCGCAAACTTGGCGAGATAAAGCATCGTTGAGGGACTGGCAGGCTTCTTTAATAAGTCCCGGGGTTGCTAGAGCCGAAGGGGGCCTAAAGCGCACAAATCGATTACCTTGATCGTCAATGGAGACGATTTCGTTATCGCCATCTTTCCAATGGCCTCCATACGAGATTGCCGTGTGCGCCATGAGGTCACGATGCAACTGCAGAATGACCGATGGCGTTACGGGAATGGAATCGTGTTGCTCGTGAATAAGCGACAGCACATCTCGGTATCCAGCGATTTCTTCCTCTGCGCGGGAGCTTGGCTTGGCGGAATACGCCATGATCGCTTTGAGTCTTTTTTGGGTGGTAACAATTCCTTCAAGTCCGTTGGAGGATCGGGTGCTTTGGATCTTAGCCTCCTCCATTAGGGACGATAGAAGCTCGGGTTTGACTTGACTCAGAGCAAGCTGACGGCCTTTATGCTCGCGTATCGAGAGGAGGAGGTTGGTGATTGGAGTTGCTTCGAGTTCCGCTGGGACTGTGGTGTAATCGAACTGGCGCATGCGGCTCCTTTCGGTATCACGAACATACTTTCGATATCATAATACCATTAAATGATACCGAAAGTATGTTCGTGATACTGAAAACTAGAAACCATGCTTCATAACTGCTTGGAAAGGTCGGATTTGACTATCTTATTGTCTTGATCTGTAACAGGTAGACGGTCGAAAGTGGGCTACGTGTTACAGATTGAGATATTTCTGCTCGGGCGTTCTGTTTGTCTTGATCTGTAACAGCTAGGGCCGAAAATCCCTGCTAGATGTTACAGATTGAGACAAACGGCCCGCTCAGGTCCGAGCCAAAACAAAAAAGCCGCATGCGAACCCGTGGAGGGATTCGCATGCGGCCGACAGGGGGTATGCGGCAAAAGTTAGGCCATAAGCAGGCCGGTCTCCGAGACGTTCTTGTACCAGTACGCGCTCGCCTTGGGATAGCGCTTCTGGGTCTCAAAGTCGATGTAGAACAGGCCATAGCGTTTGTTATAGCCGTTGGTCCAGGAGAACTGGTCCTGCAGCGACCACACAAAGTAGCCGTCGACGTTTACGCCGCCGTCGATTGCCTTGAGGATCCATGCGAGATGCTGACGCATGTAGTCGATGCGAGGGGCGTCGTCGATAAAGCCGTCCTCAAAGTCGTCCTTATAGCCCATGCCGTTCTCGGTGATGTAGATCTTCTTGTAGTTGGGGTAATCGTTCTTAATGCGCAGCAGCAGGTCGTAGAGGCCTTCGGGATAGATGATCCAGTCCCAATCGGTGGTGGGTACGCCTTCGCGCACGCATGACTCACCAACGCCCTTGAGGAACCAGCGCGAGGAACCCTTGTCGCCAGTGCCATTGTGGTTGATGTCGTTTTCGCCCTCGGCGGCACGCAGGAACTGGCACTTGTAGGTGTTGACGCCCAGGCAATCGTTGTAGGGGAGCGCGGCGGTCAGCGCGGCGATGTCCTCGTCGCGGACGTCGAGCTCGCCGCCGGCGATATGGGCTAGCTTGGTCGCAGCCTCCATGGTGTCGGCTGCATAATGGCCGCGGAAGGTGGCGTCGAGTACCCAGCGGTTGTTGATGACGTCGGCCATGCGAGCTGCCTCGCAGTCGGCGGCGTTGTTGGGATCGAGGGGATACTTGGGCTCCAGGTTCTGGACAATGCCGATCTCGCCCTCAAAGCCGCCCTCATGAAAGGCGACGACAGCCTTGGCGTGGGCCACCATCATGTTGTGCATGAGCTGGAAGGCCTTGTCCAGGCGATACTTCTCGCCGTGCGGCCAGTTGCCGACGATAAAGCTGCCCTCGGCGGTCGCGGGAATCTCGTTAAAGGTAAACCAGTGCTTGACCTCGGTGAACTCGGCAAAGCAGAACTTGGCGTACTCGACAAAGGCGTCGATCGTCGTGCGCGTCAGGAAGCCCTCGCCGCCGTTCCGGTAAAAGGCCTCGGGCGTATCGAAGTGATCGAGCGTGACATAGGGGATAACGCCGGCTTTATTGCAGGTGGCGAAAAGCTCGTGATAGAAGGCGACACCCTCGGGGTTGATCTCGCCAGTGCCGCTGGGGAAGATGCGGCTCCAAGCGATGGAGACGCGGATACCGTTGATGCCGAAGCGCCGGCACAGGTCGATATCGACCGGGTACTTGTTGTAGAAATCGCTTGCGGGGTCGGGGGAGAAGCGACCCTGGGCTGCCAGGAAATCGTCCCAGGGCACTTTGCCCTTGCCGTGCGTACGGGTCTCGCCCTCAACCTGGTAAGCAGCGGTGGCGCCGCCAAACACAAAGCCGTCGGGGAACTGCATGGGGTTGGTCATGAGTCATCCTTTCTGTGGGATTCGAATAGGGAGAGGTGCCCGAACTGGGGATCCGGGCACCAACAG
>CABURR010000090.1 GCA_902493985.1 uncultured Collinsella sp.
AAGGTCGAGGCTGCGGCGTTTAAGTTCCCCAACTCGCAGTACCGCATTGCCATCGAGGCCGAGAATCGCGGGGACGAAGAGAAGCTCTACACGTTTATCGAGAAGGCGTGCAAGGCTGATCCGACCATGAGCATCGATCGTGACGAGGAGACGGGCCAGACCATTATCTCCGCCGTTGGTGAGGCGCAGGTTTCGGTGCTGCTCAACCGTCTGGAAGACCGCACCAAGGTCGTCGCCAAGAGCGTGCCGATCCGCATTCCGTATCGCGAGACCATCCGCCGCACGGCGAGCGCCCAGGGCCGCCACAAGAAGCAGACCGGCGGCGCCGGCCAGTACGGCGACTGCTGGCTGCGCGTGGAGCCGCTCATTGGGCCCGACGGCACGAGCGATGGTTATGAGTTTGTTGACGAGGTCGTGGGTGGCCGCATCCCGCGCTCGCTCATCCCCGCCGTGGACAAGGGCGTCCAGGAGACCATGCAGGACGGTATTATTGCCGGCTATCCGCTTACGGGCATTCGCGTGGCCGTGTACGACGGCTCGTATCACAGCGTCGACTCCAACGAGATGGCGTTTCGCGCGGCGGCTCGCATCGGCCTGCGCAAGGCATGCGCCGATGCCGATCCGGTGGTGCTGGAGCCCATCGAGGAAATCACGGTGACTATCCCCGAGAGCTACGCCGGCGCCGTGATGGGCGACATCTCGGCATCGCGCGGTCGCGTGACGGGCATGGAGACCGATGAGCGCGGAGACACCGTGGTCATCGCCCAGGCGCCGCTGGCCGAGCTGACGGATTACTCGACGCGCCTGCGCTCTATCACGCGCGGCACGGGTGACTTTACCATGAAGCCCGCGGGCTATGAGCGGGTTCCTTATGACGTTCAGGCCAAGCTAGTCGAGCGCTATGATGAGGGCCGCGCCAAGTAACGTGCGGTTTTGCCCGCAACGTAGGTGCTGACGAAAAGGCCGCCCTGGGTAACCGGGGCGGCCTTATTTGATTCCTTGGGGACGGAGGAAAACGGATATTTTTTGGGTTACGGGCGGCGTGGTCGCCACTAGTCTCCGGATGCCTGGTTGCGGCCGGTGGCGTAGTCGATCTGCACGTGCGGCTGCAGGTTGTAGCAGTACACGTGGAAGCAGAGGGTCTTGCCGTGGTCTTCGACCGATTGCGCCTCAAGGCGCACGCCACGGCAGACAAGCTCCTCTTCGTTGTACATGGGCGTGACGCGATAGAGCACGTGGTTGCCCGTGTCGTGGATGTAGCCGAGAATCTGCTCCTCGAAAGGCAGCATGCCCGTTTCGTTGAGATAGCTCGTGCCGGTGAGGATATTCTTGCGATTGGCGTTCTCGCCGCAGAGCGACCAGGCGATGAGGTGGCAGCGATTGTAGAGGCTCTGGCCCGGAATAAAGTCGTAGCGCTGCTGGTGCCAGCCGGCAGGATGGATACGCGAGATATCGCCGCGCTTTCCCTGTCCGAGCGACTCGGGGCCTACGCAGGCGAGCGCCTTGCGGGCGCGGCCAAGGCTGTCGAGCTTGGAGAATTTCTTAAAGCAGCCCTCTTCGGTGGCACGCTCATACTCGTCGAGCGTGAATGACGGCGTGCCGAGCGGGTGCGTGCTGTCGGCGCGAAGGGCAACGTAGGGGTTGCCGGCGTAGTCGGGAATGCTGCTGAGATAAACACCGCGGGCGCGGTTGAGGTCGGGGTTTTCGACCTCGTCGATGGGGGTGGCGGCGCTGTCTGTGGAAGTGTCGTCACCGGCGTCGGTTGCGGCGGAATCGGAGGCATCGCCAGAGTCTTGGCTATTTTGAGAGTCCTCAGAGCTCGATGTTCCCGATTCGAGCCGGGTGACCAAGTCCGCTTCGTCGTCGGTACGGCTGGGACTCTCGTTTTGCTTCTCGGCCAGAGCTGCCGCCTGTTCATCGCTTTGCGGCGACAGCAGCTTGGGAGCTTCGTCGAGCGATCCCGTAAACAGCGCAAACCCCAGCACCACGGCGGTGCCGATGGAAAGTACTTGCTTGTAGGCGGACTTGCGCGACATGGAGACTCCTGGATGGACGGTTGGGAATCTACCAGTCTAGCAGGAGCCGGCAGGGGCCGTTCTGTCGAAGAAATACTTAAGATTTGGGACAAACGCTACTGATTCATTTGCCTCATATTTGACGTATGGCTAGATCGAGGTGGAACCGAGCCAATTGAGTTTGCATTCGAGGATGCGCTGCTCACCGGGCGTGCTGCTGCCATCGAGTAGCGCGAGGAGCATCTCGGCCGCCTCTCTGCCTTCCTGGTCGACGGGCTCGATGATCGTGGAAACGGTCGGCGTGGTGAGGTTGGTCCAGTCTTCGCAGTTGAGTCCCAAAAGACCGATTTGCTGCGGAAGTAGATGGGCCATGGGCTGGAGGGCCTTGTAGACACGGGGAAGTGCCCACTGATTTTGCACGAAGATAAGGGTTTGCTTGGCGGGGTTGAGCTTGTATTTAAAGTACTCGGTAAGCTCGCTGACCGACGGCTTGTTGTGGTCGATGGGAATCGCTTTGTAGAGCTGTCCGTTCGCTGCCAGTGCCTCGGCATACCCCTGAAAACGCTCCATGCGGGTGCGCATTTCGGTCATGTTGGCGGCAATGGAGAAAAAGTCCTCGTAGCCGGCATCGAGAAGCACCTGCGTGGCGTTGTACACACCGTCGTAAAGGTTGGTTTTGACCCAGCTGGTACCTGGGCTATAGATGGCCGCATCGAAAAAGACGACCGGCTTGCCGGCGCGTCTAATGCGGTCGTGCACGGCTTTGAAGTTTGCCGTGGGCTGGATGATAAAGCCATCGACGCCCAGCGAGAGCATTTTGTCGACATACATGAGCTCGGTCTCGGGGTTAAAGTTGCTCGTGCAAACGACCGTCTGGTAGCCCGCGGGGAGCATGACCTGCTCCATGCCGTTGAGGACGAGGCCCGCCCATTTGTTGGTGTTATCCAAGATGATGATGGCGATAACGTGGGTCTGTTTGCCGGTGAGTGTTTGCGCCTGCGCGTTGGGAACGTATCCGAGTTCCTTGATGACGCGCGCAATCTTTGCCTGCGTTTTCTCGCTGAGCTTATCCCGTTTGTCGTTGAGGTAATACGAGACGCTGGCTGTTGAAGTTCCCGCCTCGCGGGCGACGTCTGCGATCGTAATGCGCTGTTTGGTCACAGCGACTCCTTCCGACAAATTGCGTTGTGTGGCGCGGTGGTTCACGTTTGGGTTGCGGGCACACGATTCTGCCTGTCCTTTCACCCCTTTATGAGTATGCAACAATACCGTATCCGTGGGGTCCGAAATTCGTGGCGGCTATGCAAGCCTGCCGTCTACCGAGAAATCAAAATACTTCTTGACTTTTAAAAAAGAGGTCAAAAACGCAGGATTCATTTTTGGTTAAACGCATAACTAAATCGCATAACTAACGCTCTGACCTGCACGTTTACCGAAATGAGCTGGTTTTATCAATGCCACCACTCTATATTGGTCTTGTCGAAAAGACAGCAAGTCCAAACGGCAGGGGATGCTCCGGAGGCCTCCGCAAACGGTGTCTTGCGCACGCAACTCTATGAAAAGAGGGAAGCAATGAAGATCGTA
>CABURR010000091.1 GCA_902493985.1 uncultured Collinsella sp.
CGCATCAACGGCGAACGTCCATAATGCGCTTGCATTAAATGTTGATGTATTAACATCTTATAGGAAAGCTTCTTATGTCTCAAAACGCACGTTCCCATCGAAAGCTCAAGATAGCCGGCGTCGTTGCGCTGGTGCTCGTTGTCGCGCTGCTGGGGTTTGCCGGCAACTTCTTGTTCGACTTTGCCCTGAATCCCCAAGCGCCCTACACCATGAAGATGATGCAGGACAGCAAGGACGCCGAAAAGGGCGAGCAGATGGATGCCGAGGAGGGCGAGGCGCGGACGTGGTTTAAAGAGAATCGCGAGAGCAGCAGCCTCACCGCGGACGACGGGACTGAGCTCGCCGCCTGGTATTTTGCTGCGTCGGAGAGCACACACGACTACGCCGTCTGCCTGCATGGATATACCAACGAGCCTATCGGTATGGCCCGATACGTCAAGCGATTCCACGACCGCGGCATGAACGTACTCGCACCCGCCGCCCGCGCCCACGAGCGCTCCGGCGGCGACTATATCGGCATGGGCTGGCCCGAGCGCCTCGACATCGTCGCATGGATCGAGCAAATCGTTCAGGCTGACCCCGAGGCGCGCATCCTGGTCTTTGGCGAGTCGATGGGTGCGGCAACCGCCATGAACGTCGCGGGGGAATCTCTGCCCGCAAACGTGAAATGCATTATCGAGGACTGCGGTTATACGAGTGTTTGGGACGAGTTTTCCCTGCAGCTCAAGGACGTGTTCGGCCTGCCCAGCTTTCCCTTGCTCGATGTAGCAAACTTGGTGTGCAACGTGCGCGCGGGCTACGACTTTCATAAGGCGAGCAGTGTGGAGCAACTCAAACACGCGACGGTTCCCATGCTGTTTATCCACGGCGACCAAGACACCTTTGTGCCGTACAGCATGCTCGACCAAAACTACGACGCATGCGCCAGCAAGGTCAAGCAAAAGCTCACTATCCATGGCGCCATCCACGCCAAGAGTGCGCAAGTTGACCCCGAGCTCTACTGGAACACAGTCGACAACTTCCTCGACGAGTATTTTTAGGAAATAGGACGGTTTACTGGTCTATCTGACCCCCTAGCACTTCCAAAAAGCCGCCCGTAGGCACTGTGCTCACGGGCGGCTTTTGCTAACGTTGCGCTCCAAAAGCGCTTGATATGTCCAATGGCTAGGCGCTACTTGACCTCGATGAGCTCATACTCGCTCGTGCCCAGGCCGATCTTCTCGGCGTGCGCGATGCATGCGCGCCAATCGGTATCGGGATGCGTGATGCAGAAGGGGTCGTGCGCCTGCTCGCCCTCCAGATGCTCGTGGTTATGCTCCATCTTGGCGGCGCTGTCGGTGAGCTCGGTGTTGGGCAGCGGCTCGGATGCCATGACGGCATCGGCACAGGCCTGGTCGATGGCGACCGGGTCAAAGCTCGCAAACATGCCGATGTCGTTGACGATAGGCGTATCGTTTTCGGGATGGCAATCGCAGTTGGGGCTGATATCCATGGCAAGCGAGATGTGGAAGCTCGGGCGGCCGTCGACAACGGCCTTCGTATACTCGGCGATCTTGCAGTTGAGCACGTCGGCCGCGGCGTCATAGCCGGGCTTGATGCAGTCCTGGTTGCATGCCGCAATGCAGCGTCCGCAGCCCACGCAGCGATCGTGGTCGATGGCAGCGACGTGGACCGTGCGGGTGTTGCCGTTGGCAAGCTCGCGCTCGCGGGTGTCGGTGAACGAGACAGCGTTGTGCGCGCAGATCTTTTCGCAGGCACGGCAGCCAACGCAGTGCTCGGTCGAGACGTTCGGCTTGCCGGCGGCATGCTGCTCCATCTTGCCGGCGCGGCTGCCGCCTCCCATGCCCAGATTCTTCATGGCGCCGCCAAAACCGGCCTGCTCATGGCCCTTAAAGTGGGTGAGGCTGATCACGATATCAGCATCCATGAGCGCCTGACCGATCTTGGCCTCGCGCACGTACTCGCCACCCTCGACCGGGACGAGCGCCTCGTCGGTGCCCTTGAGGCCGTCGGCGATGATGATCTGGCAACCCGTGGCATACGGGGTAAAGCCGTTCTGGTAGGCGGTGTCGATGTGCTCAAGCGCGTTTTTGCGGCTACCCACATAGAGCGTATTGCAGTCGGTGAGGAAGGGCTTGCCGCCCAGCTCCTTCACGACATCCGCGACGGCGCGGGCGTAGTTGGGGCGCAAAAAGCTCAGGTTGCCCAGCTCGCCAAAGTGAATCTTGATGGCGACGAACTTGTTCTCAAAGTCGATCTGCTCAATTCCGGCGTGACGGATGAGGCGCTTGAGCTTGTCGAGCTGGCTCTCGCGAGCATGCGTGCGCAGGTTGGTGAAGTACACCTTAGCGGGTGCTGCTGGTACAGTTGCGGTCATAGATCTATCCCCTCGGTCTATATGGCGTTACAGACATAGAGGATGGTACCAGTTAAAGCAGAGTTAAAGTCAAGTACGGAACCTAGTCATTGGGGACAGACTTAAATGACTGAAACCACTCATTGGGGACGGACTTAAATGAGCGCCTCGCCGCCTGGCAGCTAGGGACGCGCCGTCACGTTTGTGGCGGCGCGCCTTGGTCTGGCGGCGCGTTCTGGCGTGGCCACAATCTGGTTTGATGGCGTGCCCTGGTGTGGCGGCGTTGACGGCGTGCCCTGGCGTGACGGAGCGTCCTGGCGCGGACCGCTAGCCCTTTTGCGCGACCAGATGCGCGCGGAATCCCTTCTGTGCCTCGAGCTTGAGCGGGGTGAGCCCGGATTCCTCGACGAGCGCGCGTAGCTCGGACAGCTTGAGGATGCGCACGTCGCCATGGCCCAAGAGGCGTGCCAGCGGTAGCTCGATGTTGTTCATGAGCCAGACCGCGACATCGTTCGAGGTGTAGTCGCGAAGGACCAGTCGCCCGCCGGGCCGAAGGACGCGTGCCACCTCGGCGAAAAACCTCTCCGGATGCGGGTAGTGGTGGAAGCTGTTGGAGCAGAGCACGGCGTCGAAGCTCCGGGGCTCGAAGGGCAGTGCCTCCGCGTCTCCGACGACAAAGCTGACGTTATCGAGCTGCTTTGCCCGGGCGACGTCGATCATCCCAGGTGTGAGGTCGAGTCCAGTCAAGTGCTTGCTGGGGTACCGGGCGTGGAGCAGTTCTAGGACGGCTCCGGTTCCACAGCCCACGTCGAGCGCGTCCTCGAACGGTTCGAGCTCAAGCTCCTCGAGCATTTGCGGATAGTCGTCCTTGCACATCTCGTAAATGCCGGCATGGCCGGATTCGTAGACCTTTGCCGCCTCGGTGAACTCCTTGATGGAGAGCTGCTTGAGCTCCTCTGCCGATCTTGCCATGGGTCTCCTTCTGTTCGGGGAAGTCTGACGTTGCGCGCGTTTGCCCACGTCGGGCCTGGCGGGCAAATAACGCGGGGGCACCCTTCCTTCGGTTCGTGCCCCCGCGTGCGGGTGGTTCTCTATTCCTGGACCTTCAGCGCCTCGGAGAGGTGGAGTGGGTATGATGAATTGGACACCTAGTTAAGAGCGAAAGGTGTTCAAGATGACCCAAAGAAGAAAGCGATACGACAGGCAGTTCAAGGTCTCGGCGGCAAAGGTGGTCCTGTCCG
>CABURR010000092.1 GCA_902493985.1 uncultured Collinsella sp.
GCTCCTGTCGTGCTCATGGTATCAGGCGGCGCGGACTCGACGGCACTGCTTCTTATGGCGTGCACATCAAAGCTGGATATCCAAGACGGACGCGGTGTTGCCCCCATTGCTCGCGAGCGTCTGCATGTGCTGCATGTAAACCATCATCTGCGCGGCAAGGCGTCCGATGGCGACGAGGCCTTTGTGCGTGAGCTCTGCGCGCAATATGGTTTACCGCTGTGTGTGGAGCACGCTTATTTTGATGGGGAGTCGGGCAATATTGAGGCCGCGGCCCGCGAGGTGCGCTATGCCGCGGCGCGGAGGTATGTTCGCGAACTCTGCGCCCAGACGGGGGCGCCGCGAACGGCGGCTCGTATCTGCACCGCGCACACGTCTTCGGATCGCGCGGAAACGTTTTTGATGAACGCGATTAAGGGTTCGGGGCCCGCTGGTCTATCGAGCATTCCTCGCCGGAGGAATATCGTGGTGCGTCCCTTGCTCGACCTAACTCATGGCGAGCTCGTGGGCTATCTACAGGTACATGGTCAGCCGTGGCGTGAAGACGAGAGCAATGAGGATATCTCGTATCTGCGAAACTACGTGCGCCATCGGGTAATGCCAGTGGTGGCACAGCGTAATGCGAGCGTGTGCAAGACGATTGGCGCCGCCTGTGAGATCTTGGGTGACGAAGACGCGTTTCTATCCCAGCTGTCGGCGCAGGCGTTTCGAAGCTGCCTGCGCAAGGAGGCGGCGGGCGCGCTAGTGCTCGATGCCAGACGCCTTGCTGCGGCCGAGGTGGTAATCGCGCGGCGCATCGTGCGACTGGCGATTAAGCGCATCGATCCGGACGCTCGTCCAGAGATGCGACATGTGGAGCGAGTCCTTTCCTGCGTTGCCGAGGGCACCGGCTCGGTCACGCTTCCGGCGGGGATTGACGCACGCATTGAGTTTGGCATGCTGGCGTTTAAGGCGCCGGCGGCTCGCGAGGGCCTGGTCGCGGACTGGGTTACCGTACCCGGTCGTTTGCCGTTGGGCGGGGGACGTATGCTGGTCACAGAACCGATGGCCGTTGAGCCGGGATGCGATATCGTGCGTCGCGCCCGTGAGCTTGCGGCTGCCGGGGAAGTGACAGCTTTGGTAGACGCGGCTGCCCTGGGTTTTGCCGACAGCGATAGTGAGCGGATCCTGGCGGGCTCGCGTGGCAAGATCCCTGTCGAGGCGCGATTGGCGCGCCTGTGGGTGGACGGTCCCGCACCGGGAGACGTGATGTGCCCGTTAGGGATGAGTGGCCGAAGCAAGAAAGTATCCGACTTGTTAGGCGAGGCTCGCATTCCCGTTTCCGAGCGCGCCGGCGTGCCCATGGTGAGAACGGCTCCGGGAGGTGCCGTGGTATGGGTCGCAGGCGTTCGCACGGACGAGCGATTTAAATGCACGGCCGCAACGCGCGTGGCGTATCTGCTTCGTGTGGTCGATGCGGAATAGTGCCTTGTGCCTACTATTCTGTGCGACGTTGACGGTATTCCCGCGCTGATGGCGTGCGGGCTGGTAAATATACCCCGTGCGCTGCTAGAATGTGTAGTTCGCGTCCATACGGCGGTGTGTGGGCGATAAGCACAAGAAAGGGTTGTCATGGCTTCTCAACATCCGGATATCGAGAAGGTTCTGTTCACGCAGGAGGATATCGACGGTATCGTCTCTCGCCTAGGCGAGCAGATTACTCGCGACTACGCGGGTAAGGATCTGGTGCTGATTGCGGTCCTGCGCGGCGCCGTGGTCTTTATGGGCGACCTGATGCGCAAGATCGAGCTGCCGACCAACATCGATTTCATGGCTGTTTCGAGCTATGGCGACGGTGTGAAGTCCTCGGGTATCGTGCGTATCATTAAGGACCTGGATATCGACATCCGCGGTCGCGACGTGCTGATCGTCGAGGACATTCTGGACTCGGGCCTGACGCTCAAGTACCTGATGAAGAACCTCGAGAGCCGCAAGCCCGCTTCTCTGGAGGTTGCCGCCTTCCTGTGGAAGGACGTTGAGGACCGTACCTCGGCCGTCACGCCCAAGTATGTTGGAACCCATTGCCCCGATGCCTTTGTGGTGGGCTACGGCCTCGACTATGCCGAGCGCTATCGTAACCTTCCGTATCTGGGCATTTTGAAACCGGAGGTTTATTCGTAAGATGCCCGACGACCGTAACGATAACAATTCCCAGACTCCCCGGGAGCCCAAGATCCCGGGGATGCCCGGAGGCAAGAAGCCCACGCGTACGGGCTGGCTGTATTTTATTTTGGCTTGCGCGCTTCTGGGCTATGCCTTCTTTAACATGGGCTCCGGCTTTGCCAATTCCAGCAATACCGTAAAGCTCGCGACGAGCGAGATGGTCAACGCCATTAAGCAGGATCGCGTCGAAGATTTGACCTATACGGTTCAAGACGGAAGCGTGGCGGGTCATTACTGGAAGACAAAAAAGGACAAGGGCGATACGAGCGAGCTCAAGAGCTTCTCCTCGACCTATGTCGGCTCCGATTCGCTTGCCGAGCTTATGGCGGAGCACCCCGATACCAAGTACATCGTCAACACCAACGATCCCGATTTTTGGGGTGACCTGGCGATGAGCGTGCTACCGACGATTGCCCTGATTGCCATCATGTTCTACTTTATGCGCCAGATGATGGGCGCCAACAACAGGAACATGCAGTTTGGCAAGACTAATGCCAAGACCAACGAGGCCACGCGCCCCAAGGTCAAGTTTGAAGACGTTGCCGGTGTGGACGAGGCGGTCGAGGAGCTCGAAGAGATTCGTGACTTCTTGAGCGACCCGGATCGCTATCGCAAGCTGGGTGCCAAGATCCCGCGTGGCGTGTTGCTGGTGGGCCCTCCGGGCACCGGTAAAACGCTGCTGGCCACGGCCGTTGCCGGCGAGGCGGGCGTGCCGTTCTTTAGCATCTCGGGTTCCGACTTTGTCGAGATGTTCGTGGGTGTCGGCGCCAGCCGCGTGCGCGACCTCTTTAAGGAGGCCAAGTCCCAGGCTCCGTCGATCATCTTTATTGACGAGATCGATGCCGTGGGACGTCAGCGCGGAGCTGGCTTGGGCGGCGGTCACGACGAGCGCGAGCAGACGCTCAACCAGCTGCTGGTCGAGATGGACGGTTTTGAGGAGAGCGAGTCGGTCATTCTGATCGCCGCGACCAACCGCCCCGATATTCTGGATCCGGCATTGCTGCGTCCCGGTCGTTTTGACCGTCAGGTTACGGTCGACCGTCCGGATGTGAAGGGCCGCGAGCAGATCTTGCGCGTGCATGCCGAGAACAAGCCGATGGACGAGGACGTGAAGTTTGAGAAGCTCGCCCAGATGACCGTTGGCTTTACCGGTGCCGATTTGGCGAACCTGCTCAACGAGTCTGCGCTGCTGGCTGCTCGCCGCCATCGTTCCGTGATCTCGATGGACGAGGTCGAGGAGTCGATGGAGCGCGTGATTGCCGGTCCGCAGCGCAAGGGTCGTGTGAT
The DNA here is from genome assembly GCA_902493985.1 of uncultured Collinsella sp. Lineage (GTDB taxonomy): Bacteria > Actinomycetota > Coriobacteriia > Coriobacteriales > Coriobacteriaceae > Collinsella. Next base: position 3,487 of record CABURR010000092.1, read on the forward strand.
GACCGAAGCC
>CABURR010000093.1 GCA_902493985.1 uncultured Collinsella sp.
CATTACGCCGACGTCGCCTTCCACGAGTTTGGCCAGGAGATTAAGTACTGGTTCACCTTTAACGAGCCCATCGTCGAGCCCGAGCAGCGCTATCAGGAGGGCGTGTGGTTCCCGCAGCTCCACGACTTCAACCGCGCCCGCACCGTGCAGTATCACATCTCGCTGGCACATGCGCTGGCCGTGGCCAACTATCGTAAGGCCTATGACGAGGGCGCTATTCGCGCCGATGCCAAGATCGGCATGATCAACTGCTTTACCCCGGTCTACACCAAGGAGAACCCCAGCGAGGCGGACCTCGAGGCCGTGCGTATGACCAGCGGCATCAACAATCGCTGGTGGCTCGACCTTATTACCAAGGGCGAGCTTCCTGCCGACGTGCTCGACAGCCTGGCCGAGGGCGGCGTTAAGCTTCCGTTCCGTGCCGGCGACCAAGAGATTCTTAAGCAGGGTGTTGTCGACTGGCTCGGTTGCAACTACTACCACCCCACGCGCGTTCAGGCGCCGGCGAGCAAGATCGACCAGTACGGCCTGCCGCACTTTGCCGACGAGTACGTGTGGCCCGACGCCGTTATGAACGAGAGCCGCGGCTGGGAGATCTACCCGCAGGGCCTCTACGACTTTGGCATGGACTGCGCTAAGAACTACCCCGATCTTGAGTGGTTCGTTTCCGAGAACGGCATCGGCATCATGGACGAATACAAGAACCGTGACGCCGAAGGAACCATCCAGGATGACTACCGAGTCGACTTTGTGCGCCAGCACCTGGAGTGGGTTGCCAAGGCAATCTCCGAGGGCGCCAAATGCCGGGGCTATCACTACTGGGCCGTCATCGATAACTGGTCTTGGGCTAATGCCTTTAAGAATCGTTACGGCTTTGTCGAGGTCGATCTCATGGACGGCTACAAGCGCCGCCTTAAGAAGTCGGCAGCCTGGCTCAAACAGGTCGCCACGACCCACGTGGTTGATTAGCGACCGGGCGAACGCCCAGACCGCGCGCCGCCGCGCGCAACACATGGCACATCTGGTGGCAGAGGGCGACAGACCACCGTGCGCATAGGAAAAGGCCGGATTTGAAAGTTAGGAGCAATCATGGCCAGTGACAACGGAAAGAGCTTCCTCGACAAGTTTGCCGAGGTCTCTGCGAAGGTGGGAAATCAGGTTCACCTGCGTTCCCTGCGTGACGCCTTCGCGACCATCACGCCGCTCTATATCCTTGCGGGTATCGCGGTTCTTATTAATAACGTCGTGTTCCCTCTGTTCCCGCTCGATGCGGCGGGCCTTGCCAACCTTCAGACGTGGGGTTCGGCAATTACGCTGGGCACCCTCAACGTCTCTGCCATTATCTTGGCCGGATTGATTGGCTACAGCCTCGCCAAGAACAAGCGTTTCGATAACCCGCTCGCTTGCGTGGTCGTCGCCATCTCTGCCTTCGTCATCATGATGCCGCAGCAGATCACCGCCTCGCTTGCCGCCACGAGCCCGCTGCTCACCGACAAGATCACCTCCGCCGAGGTCACGGGCGCCCTTTCGACTGCCAACACCGGCACTAACGGTCTGTTCTCGGCCATTATCATCGCTCTGCTCTCCGTCTCGCTCTTCATCAAGATTTCTGGCGTCGAGAAGCTCAAGGTTAAGCTGGGCGAGGGCGTGCCTCCCGCGGTCTCCAACTCCTTCAACGTCATGATTCCGATGCTGCTTAACCTCGCGGTCTTCGCTCTTGCCGCAGCCCTGCTCGCCGTGTGCGCCGGCACCGATCTGTGCACCATCATCTCCACGTGCATCTCCAACCCGCTCAAGAGCATCATGAACGCCGGTCCGTGGGCTGTTATCCTCATCTACACCCTTGCTAACCTGCTGTTCTGCGTCGGTATTCACCAGTCCACCATCTCTGGCGCTACCGTCGAGCCGATCCTGACCATGCTCATCGTCGACAACATGGCTACCTTCGCCGCCGGTGGCACCATCCAGCCCGATCACTACATGAACATGCAGATCGTTAACAGCTTTGCCCTCATCGGCGGCTCGGGCTGCACCCTCATGCTTCTGCTCGACACGCTCCTGTTCTCCAAGAACAAGGCTTCCGAGACCGTTTCCAAGATGGCTATCCTGCCTGGTCTGTTCAACATCAACGAGCCGGTTATCTACGGTTACCCCATCGTGTACAACCTGCCGCTCATGATTCCGTTTGTCCTCCTCCCCGATCTGTTCATCGGCATCACCTATGGCCTTACCTGCGCAGGCATCATCAGCCCCTGCATCGCCCAGGTGCCCTGGACCATGCCTCCCGTCATCAATGCCCTGCTCGCTACGGGCTTTGACTGGCGCGCCGGCGTGTGGCAGGCTCTCGAGATTGTCATTGGCATGGCCGTCTACCTGCCCTTTATGAAGATTTCCGAAAAGGCAATCGCCAAGCAGGAGGCTCTCGCCGAGTAGAACGCCTAACGTTCGTCCCTTTCACCTTTGCGGGCACCGGTACGCGGTGCCGGTGCCCGCGGCTCTCTCCCTTGTGTAAAGATGCGGGGGGTGGGCACAATAGCCGCAAGGAATAAAACCAGTTGTCGTCTGCGCGCCGCGCAGTTATAAGGAGGAAACCATGAAGAAGATCATGCTCTGCTGCAATGCCGGTATGTCCACGAGCCTGCTGGTCCAGAAGATGCAGGCCGAGGTTGCAAACCGTGGTCTGGATATTGAGGTCGAGGCTCGTCCCATGAACGAGGCCCACGATCACCTGGACGAGTGCGACATGTTGCTGCTTGGCCCACAGATCGGCTACACCAAGGGCGATTTTGAGAAGGAGGCCGCCGGCCGCTTCCCGGTCGAGGTCATTAACATGGTCGACTACGGCCGCATGAACGCTGCCGGCATCATCGACCACTGCGTCAGCGTGATGGGCTAGGTGCTCCGCATGGAGGATATGAACGAACTGCAGATGACCTGCTTTGAGATCATCAGCTACGTCGGTACCGCCAAGAGCATGTACATCAATGCCGTGCAAAAGGCCAAGGAGGGCGATTTTGACGCCGCCGAGGAGCTTATCAAGCAGGGCGACGAGGCCTATAACGGTGGCCACGATGTTCACATGGGGCTTCTGAAGAAGGAGGCCAACGGCGAGCGTAACGGCGAGGCCCCGTTGATTCTGCTGCATGCCGAGGACCAGATGGCCGGCACCGAGACCATGCGCGTCATGGCGACGGAGCTCATCGAGGTTCACAAGCAGCTGCAGGCACTTAAGGCCTAGTCGGCGTTATCGCCGCGAAGGACCATGCGGCTCGACAGACAACATAGTCCCTTTGACGGGCGCCGGGAGTCTCCGCCTCCCGGCGCCTTTATATTTGGGGAAGGTCTTGCGCGACCTATTAAGCGACCATTCGCGCTTCCCCAGATAAAACCTGCCAAAACAAACCTGTCCCTTTTTGGTAGGTTTTTGCCTTGGGAGCGGTACCATACAGGCAATGTTTAAACGAGAAAGGTGGGCTCCCATGGAACCTAAGCA
>CABURR010000094.1 GCA_902493985.1 uncultured Collinsella sp.
AACGACAGCGAGCGGGCCGCATTTGAGACAAGGTGACGTGAAACGAAAGGGCGCTGACCTTCTGGTCGCGCCCTTGAAGTTGAACGTCAGATTGTCCAAATGCGGCCCGCGCAGCGTCGAGCCGTTACGCGGTTCGTAGAACCGCGTAACAAGTTAGTACATCTTTGCGCCGGCGGGGATGGAGGCGTCGAGCTGGATCAGGTTGAGGCGCTCCTCGCCCTCCTCCTCGTGGACAGCGCTGATCAGCATGCCGCAGCTGGGAATACCCATCATCTTGCGCGGAGGCAGGTTGGTGATGGCGAGCAAGGTCTTGCCAACCAGGTCCTCGGGCTCGTAATAAGCGTGAATACCGGAGAGGATGGTGCGGTCGGTACCGGTACCGTCGTCGAGCGTAAAATTCAGCAGCTTCTTGGACTTCTTGACGGCCTCGCATGCCTTGACCTTCACAGCGCGGAAATCGCTCTTGGAGAAGGTATCAAAGTCGACGAACTCCTCAAACAGCGGCTCAACGGCGATCTTGGAGTAATCAAGCGTGGGCTTAAGCGACTTAACGAACGGGCTCGCGGCGTTGCCGGCCTCGGCAGCCTTGGCGGCAGCGGCACCGGACTGGGAACCCTTCTCGGGCTTCATGTGCGGGAACAGCAGCACGTCGCGGATAGAAGCCTGGTTGGTGAGCAGCATGACCACGCGGTCGATACCAATGCCAATGCCGCCCGCGGGAGGCATACCGTACTCGAGGGCGCGCACGTAGTCCTCGTCGTACTCCATGGCCTCGTCGTCACCGCCGGCCTTCTCGGCCATCTGGGCGGCAAAGCGCTCGGCCTGGTCGACCGGGTCGTTGAGCTCGGAGAACGCGTTGGCGTACTCGTGACCGGCAATAACCAGCTCAAAGCGGTGCGTCAGGCGCGGGTCGTCCTCAAAACGCTTGGCAAGCGGGCTGACCTCGATGGGGTAATCGCACACGAACGTCGGGTTGACGATGGTGTCCTCGCCCAGCTCATCGTAAATCTCGGCGATGATCTTGCCAGCAGTCCACTCGGGCTTGATCTCCAGGCCCTTCTCGCGCGCGGCGGCAGCAAGCTCCTCGACCGGCGTGTCGATGGTGACCTGCTTGCCGAGCACGTCGGAGACGATGTCGGTCATGGGACGGCTGGCCCACTCACCAGAAAGGTCGATGGTCTGGCCCTGGTACTCGATGACCTCGGGGTTGCCGATGGCCTTGTTAGCTGCCTTAATGACACCCTGGGCGAGTGCCTTCATGCCCTCGAGGTCGGAGAAGGCACGGTAGGCCTCCATCGTGGTGAACTCGGGGTTGTGGGTAAGGTCCATGCCTTCGTTACGGAAGATGCGGCCGATCTCGAACACGCGCTCAAAACCACCGACGATGCAGCGCTTGAGGTGCAGCTCGGTGGCAATACGCAGGTAGCACTCCTGATCGAGCGCGTTGAAGTGAGTGATGAACGGCTTGGCAGTAGCGCCGCCCTGGATGGTCTGCAGGATGGGGGTCTCAACCTCCATGTAGCCGTCGGACTCCATAAAGCGACGGAAGGTAGAGAGAATCTGCGAACGCTTACGGAAGGTCTCGCGAACGTCGTCGTTGGCGATCAGGTCGACATAGCGCTGGCGATAGCGGGTCTCCTTGTCGGAAAGACCGTGGAACTTCTCGGGCAGCGGACGAACGGCCTTGGCAAGCAGGGTCGCGCTCTTAGGGGCAACGGAAAGCTGGCCACGCTGGGTGCGCACGACCACGCCGGTCACGCCCAGGATGTCGCCCAGGTCGAGGGCCTTGAGCGTATTCCAGGCAGCCTCGTCCATGTCGTTGATGCGGCAGAACAGTTGAATCTCGGCAGTCGCATCGCGCACGACGATGAACATGATCTTGCCCTGACCGCGCTTGGCGACCACACGGCCGGCGATCTTCACGACATCCTCGGTGTCCTCACCATCGGCAAGATCGGCGTACTTAGTCTCGATATCGGCGACGTAGTCCTCAAGCTCAGAGTGCTCAGGATAGGGGTTCTGGCCCGCCTCGAACAGGGCGGCGCGCTTGGCCAGGCGGGTGGCGCGCTCGTCGTTGAGCGTCGATGCCTGATCGGCGGCGTTCTGGTTCTCTGCCATAAGTTAGCTCCTCAAACTAAAACGCTCCCCAGGATTCGGTCCCAGGGAGCGAAAACATACCTTTACGCGGGACCGTGGTCTAGCGTGCGATCTTGGCGATGGTGTAGACGCGAGTCTTGCCAGAAGGCGTAACGACCTCGACGGAGTCGCCCTCGCCGTGACCGATGATGGCATGGCCGACCGGAGACTCGTTGGAAATCTTGTGCTCGAGCGAGTTGGTCTCGGTGGTACCGACGAGCGTGACTTCCATGACCTCGCCGTTGGGATCAATCAGCGAAACGGTGGAACCGATGGAGACGGTCAGATCGCCCGTGGTGGCAGCAACCTGAGCGTTGGCAAGAATGGCCTGGATCTCGGCGATACGAGCAGCGTTCTGGGCCTGCTTGTCCTTGGCGGCATCGTACTCGGAGTTCTCCGAAAGGTCGCCGAACGCGCGGGCTTCCTTGATGTCCTCGACGATCTCCTTGGCGTAATCGCCCTCACGCCAAGCGAGCTCCTCGACGAGCTTCTGGCGGCCCTCAGCGGTCAGTACGATCTGGCTTGCGTCCATACGGATATCTCCCCAACTATGATGTAACGATCAACTGTCAACAAAACGAAAAAGACCGGCTAGCCTGCGGGCAAGCCGGTCAGGTGCTCACCCCAAAGGGATGGGACTACTCTGCGTCCGCGTCGCTGTCCTCTGCCTGCTTCTTCTTGGCAGCAGCGAGCTTGGCCTCGAGCTCAGCGATCTCCTTGTCCTCCTCGGACTGCTCGACCACGACCTCCTCGGCCTGCTTGGTCTCGGCCTTATCGTCGCCCTCCATACCCTCACGGATATTCTTGACGGTAGAGCCGAGGGACTTGCCGAGCTTCGGCAGGTTCTTGGGCCCGAAGATAATCAGGACAACGACGAGAATAATGATGAGCTCAGGAGCCCTCAGTCCAAACATGTAGACCTCCACAATACAGCGAGACAAGCTCGAATGAGTATACCGCGGGTATCGCGGTATCACAACACTAGCTAAAAAAAGGGACCGCAAGAAGCGGTCCCTCCTCATGCTCTGGTCGGGTTGACTGGATTTGAACCAGCGACCCCTGCGTCCCGAACGCAGTGCTCTACCAAACTGAGCCACAACC
>CABURR010000095.1 GCA_902493985.1 uncultured Collinsella sp.
CACCTCGTACACCCGTTCAAAAAAGCCCTCAGACGTCATTGCTCGCTCCCTTCCACCCCGAAAAGCATAAACCACCGCAAAGGGGACAGGCACCTTTGTGGTGGTTTTGGACACGGCAGAACTGTTAGAGTCCGGCAGGCCAACGACAGGCGGCCAGATCAACATGCATGGGATCGGCAAACGTCACGCCCTCCCCCATTAAGAGCTCGCGCTGAGCATCGGAGCCACCAAAGGCAAAGCCCTCACAGATACGGCCGTCGGCAAACACCACGCGATGGCAGGGAATCTCGCCGGGGCGCGGATTGTTGTGCAGCGCGTAGCCCACGTACCGCGCACTCCGCGGACGACCGGCGAGCAGCGCCACCTGACCATACGTGGCTACCATCCCCTCGGGAATCTGCTCGACCACCTCGTACACCCGTTCAAAAAAGCCCTCAGACGCCATTGCTCGCTCCCTTCCACCCGGAAAGCATAAACCACCACAAAGGTGTCTGTCCCCTATGTGGTGGTTTATGGCAGGTCGGTTAGTTGACGGGCTGGAAGAAGGCTACGGCTACGGCGCCGGGGCCAACGTGGGTACCGATGGTGGCGCCGATGGTGTGAACGGGCAGTTCGCCCTCGGTGTGGCCAGCCCAAAGTGCCGCGCTGTCCTCGATGTACTTCTTGAGCACGGCGTCCGAAAGGCCCGTATAGCCGAGCGCCAGCGGCATAGAAAAGTCGATGCCGCCCGCCTTTTCGACCTTCTGGTTGAGCAGGTTCCGGCCGTTCTTGGAACCGCGCGCCTTGCCCAGCTGCACGATAAGGCCGTCCTCGACAGCCACCACGGGCTTTACGTTGAGCAGCGTGCCCACGGCGCCGGCCGCAGCAGACAGACGACCGCCGCGCACCAGGTACTCCAGCGTCTCGAGCAAGCCGATAACCACCACACGGTCGCGCACGGCCTCGACAGCCGCCGCGATCTGAGATGCACTGCGGCCCTCGTCCACCAAGCGCAGCGCATACTCGACCAGCACGCGCTCGCCCAGGGTTACGTTATTGCTGTCTACCACGAACACGTCGCCACCTGGCGCCTCGGCAAGTGCGGTACGGGCACTCTGATTGGTGCCTGATAGCTTAGCGCCCACGGTAATAATCACAGCCTCATCGCCGGCTTCACGAACCTCGGCGATGGCCTGCGAAAACGCGTACGGGTTGACCTGGCCGGTCTTGGGCAGCTCATCGCGCTCCACGAGCATCTCGTAAAAGCGCTGGTGATCGATGTCGATGCCATCCATGTACACATCGGTGCCAAAGGTGACGGACAGCGGCAAAACGGCCAGTGCCGGGTGCTCCGCCGGCGACATATCGCTTGCGGAATCGGTAATAATGCGGACGGACATAGCGAATCCTTTCTTGCGCAGGTCCCGCGCAGGGAATTTTGACAGCAAGGCCCCGGCACGGTATACGCGCTCAAACAGGACTATGCAGTTGTTAATTGGAAGCAAAAGCCTTGGCGGCCCTACAGCTCGCGCAGGGTGTCGAGAATCGTGCGCAGCGACGCATACATCTGCTCGCGCTGCTCCACACCCATAGCCTTACCGGTGGTATCGAGCACTTCGTGGATGATGCGGTCGGCCTCGCTCATGCTCTCGCCGCCCAGAGCGGTCAGGCGCACCGGAGCACGATACTTAACGGCGGCATCGCCCGAATCGTCGACCTCGACGTAGCCGCCCTCCTCCAGATGCGCGAGCGTACGCGAGACGGCGGCACGGGTCACGCCTGCCATGCGAGCCAGGTCAGCGCCAGTCAGGCCTTCCTTGCTGCGCTCAAGATAGTACAGGCACATAACGTCGGAGCCCTTGAGGCCCAGCCTTGCGCCCTCGGATGTCTTAATGCGCTGGATCTCCTTGTAGAGCCCGCTGATCAGTCCGACAAAGTCCTCGAAACGTGTCTCGTCGTTCTGCTGCATGGGAGACGACCGCCTTTCGCTTGCATAATGCTTACGGGTAAACATCTTAGCCGTATCCAGCGACCGCCGGCCCTGCGTGCCTCATTTGTTGACCCATCAACATAAAAATCACCACAAAGGACAGGCGCCTTTGTGGTGATTTTGGGCATCAATAGGTTCTAGGCGCCGCTACAGCTCCATACAGGGATTGTCGCGGGTCACAAGCGTCTTAACGACAACCGTCGCTCCCAAATAGCGCTCAAGCAGCTCGGCTAAGCGATCGATGGCGGCCTGGCAGTCCCCCATGCGCTCGGGCTCTACGCACTCAATCGCCAGGAACGCATCGGCCGAATCGTCGGACAGCGCCGTGCGAACGCCGTCGCGCCAGTTCCAGCATCGGCATACGGCGCCCGCATCATCGATGTAGGCAAGCTCGCCGGGCAGCGTCGGGTCATCCACATCCTCGCCAAGCGGCAGGAACGCATCCCCGCCACCAGTGACCGCCAGGCGCAGATCGCCCTCGATAGCGCGCAGGTCCTCGCCGCCAACGGGCAGCGCGTAGGTCAGCGACACCGTGTTGTAGATGTCCACCGCAGGCGTAATGTGGCCCACCGGCTTACCTTTGAGCACGCGTTTGAGCAGGTTCTCGATTGAGCAACGCGCGCCCTTTTTGGTCTTGAACAGACGATAGGCCTCGCGCCATGCCTTGACCGGTGCGTTCTCGCTGATAGTATCGCTGGTCAGATGACGCTCCGCGTCGATATTGGCGCGGTCGAGCAACGCCGCAATCGCGTCCACGTCCTCCTGGGGAATCTGAACCGCGGGCTTCATGCCCTTCACGACCACAACACCGACCGCTGCCCGCGGAAACAGCTCCCAGAATGAATCATCGGCAATAAAGCTCTTCATACGTGCTCCCTTCACAATTCGCGCCAACGCGAGCGCCCAAACAAAAAGCGCCCTTACAACGGCCACCTTCAAAGTCCTACGGTGCCGTCACAAGAGCGCTTGCGCTGTCCCCATCCGGAGAAAGGGACGATATGTCAGGAGTATTGTAACCCGAGTCATCCGCGCGAGCAAAACCGCCACAAAGGTGCCTGTCCCCTTTGTGGTGGTTTTTGGTCTAAGGCGACGCTAGTGGCGGAGCCCCAGCAGGCCGCGGCCGCGATGACGGGCCTCGGCGGACACCTGGGCGTGCGGGCCGGCGGCTTTGACGGACTCGGGCAGGTGCGAGTACTTCTTCTCGAAGTTCTCCTCGAACATCAC
>CABURR010000096.1 GCA_902493985.1 uncultured Collinsella sp.
TCAGCCTTGCACGCCTTCTCGATAAACGTGTAGAGCTTCTCTTCGTCCCCGCGATTCTCGGCCTCGATGGCAATGCGGTACTGCGAGTTGGGGAACTTAAACGCCGCAGCCTCGACCTTACCGGTAATGGAGAGCGTATCGCCCGTCTCGGCAGCCAGCTTGGGCGCCACGATGATGTCACCGGCATAGGCGTGACCGACCTCGGTCATGTCGCGGCCGCACATCACATACAGGTGAGCCAGACGGTCGCCCTTGCGCGTGCGCGCGTTGACCAGCTCAAGGCCCGGCTCAAGCGTACCCGTCAGCACCTTGATAAAGCTGATGCGGCCCTGCTGCGGATCGGCCAGGGTCTTAAACACAAACGCCACCGGACGATCATCGTCACTCGAAATCTTGAGCGAATCGCCGTCGATAAGCGGCATCTCGCCGTAGTCGGTCGGCGCCGGGAAGTACGTCGCGATGTCGTCCATCAGCGAGTTGACGCCCTGCTCCTTAATGCAATCGCCCGCAAAGACCGGCACAAAGATGCGCGCGGCAATCGCCTTCGACAGCAGGCCCTCAAGCTCCTCCTGCGTCAGCGTCTCCTCGCCTTCCAAGTACTTCATCATCAGTTCGTCGTCGGCCTCGGCCACCAGCTCGCACAGATGGTCATGGGCTTCCTCGGCCTGGGCACGATACTCCTCGGGAATCTCCGACTCAACGGCTTCGGTGCCGTTGCAATGGCGCGCCTTCATGCGCACCAGGTCGATGATGCCGTCAAAGTCCTCGCCCTCGCCCCAGGGAAGGGTCACGGCGCCCAGGCGCGTGCCAAAGCGCTCCTGCAGCAGGTCCATCGTGGTCGCAAAGCTGGCCTCGGAGCGCGACAGGCGGTTTACGAACACCGCACGCGCCAGGCGCAGGTCCTCGGCGGCATACCAGAGCTTAACCGTCGTAGGCTGCGGGCCGGCCTCGGCGTCGACCACAAACAGAGCCGTCTCGCAGACGCTCATCGCGGCAAAGGCGTCGCCGATAAAATCGGGATAGCACGGGGCATCGAGCACGTTGATGCGGGCGCCCTTCCAGTCAATCGGCGCGATGGTCGTCGAGATGGAGAATGAACGCTTGACCTCTTCGGGGTCGTAGTCGAGCGTGGGCTTGGTGCCGTCGTGGCCGCCCAGGCGGGCGGTCTTGCCGGAAAGGTGGAGCATGGCCTCGGCGAGTGAAGTCTTGCCCACCCCGCCTTGGCCTACGAGCACCACGTTCCTTACGTTACCGGTCTTGGGAGCACCCATGATGACCTCCTTGCAGGGCCGCGCGCAATGCGCGACGCCAACGGGGAGAGTTCGCGGTCGGTGCCATCCCGGGAGCAGCATGGTCGGCAACCGAGCCGACTCACCCTCCAAATGTCCTATGCCACCACCCTACCCTCACGGGCGGCCGTCCATGCATACCTTTCGGCGCACGTATGAATACAGGCGGCGAGAGGAAGAGACAAGCTTGTGAGGCGATTATTGAACCCCGTCGATGCAAACAAAAAGCCGCCACAGACCGTAAGACCTGCGACGGCTTCGCCTCAATTAATAGTTGAGTAAATACCTGAGCCTATCCCTCGATACGGCTCAAGAACTCACGGGTGCGCTGCTCACGCGGATGGTCGATGACCTGCTCGGCAGGACCCTCCTCGACAATGCGGCCGCCATCCATAAAGACCACGCGGTCGGCAACATCGCGCGCAAACTGCATCGCGTGGGTCACGATCACCATCGTCATATTCTGCGCGGCAAGGTCTTTAATGACATGCAGCACCTCGGCCGTCAGCTCGGGATCGAGTGCCGAGGTTGGCTCGTCAAAGAATAAGATTTCCGGATCGAGCGCCAGGGCGCGGGCAATACTCACGCGCTGCTGCTGACCGCCCGAAAGCTCGCAGGGCACCTTGTTCTCGTTACCCGTCAGCCCCATTTGCGCAATCAGCTCGTGTGCGCGGACCTCCGCCTGCTCGCGCGGGCGCTTAAGCACGCGAATCGGCGCATCGGTGATGTTTTTCATCACGGTATAGTGCGGGAACAGATTGTAGTTCTGGAACACCAGACCAAAACGCGAGCGCGCCTGTTTAGGTACATCGCCCTTTGCGTACACCGCGCCCGAGCCCGTATCCGTCGCGACGGCAAGGTCGCCAAACGAGAGCGAGCCACCATCGAGCGTCTCGAGCAGCGTGGCGCAGCGCAGCAGCGTGGACTTACCGCCGCCCGAAGGCCCGATAATCGCCACGACCTCGCCGCGCTTGACCTCGAGCGAGATATCCTTGAGCACCTCATTGCCGCCAAACGCCTTACGCGCGTTCGATATATTCATTACCGTTCCGGACACGGGAACCTCCATGTGTTTGAAAAGCACGACGGAACAGGCTAGTCGTGGTAGTAGTCAAGTCGCTTTTCGGCAGCGCCCAACAGCATCTCGACCACAAAGTTAAAGACCCAGTAGATCAGCGCCGCGATCGCAAACGGCACCATGCTCACTTGCGAGGCAACCAGCGCCTTGGCCGTCGAGAACATCTCCCCCACGCCGATGGCGAACGCCAGCGACGTGTCCTTGACCAGTGTGATGATCTCGTTGCCCATCGCCGGCAAAATGCGCTTGGCGACCTGCGGCATCACGATATACAGAAACGTCTGCATGCGCGAATAGCCCAGCACCTCGGCAGCCTCGTATTGACCGCGCGGAATGGACTGCAAGCCCGAGCGATAGATCTCGGCAAAGTAGCCGGCGTAGTTGATGATGAACGCCACGACGCATGCCGTCCATTTGGAATCGGGCGTGAGCGAGATGCCGAACACGTAGTACGGGGCAAAGTAGATGGCAAACATCTGCAGCATGAGCGGCGTACCGCGCATGACCGAAATGTAGATGCGCGCAATCCAGCGAAGCGGCGCGATTTTGCTCATGCGCATAAACGCCACGGGGATTCCCAGCGGAATCGACCCCAGCAGCGTCAGCACAAACAACTGCAAACTGACCA
>CABURR010000097.1 GCA_902493985.1 uncultured Collinsella sp.
CGAATCAACCCATACGTTAGCGTCCACCATTATTTTGAGGGGAGACCCGCTCACAGGATCATCCCCTTTTGGCGATAGCGCTCGTCCATGGCTTCGGAATAGATTGTGTCCCAATCGCGGTCATCGGATGTAGACGATGTATCGATACCCAAGTCCGCGTAAAGCTGATCCGCCGCCGCCCATGATGCGACAAACGGCGATGTGGCACCAGCACTAGGCAGTTGGTCGTCAACGGCCGACAACACCTCTTCGCACGAACCGCCGCCCTGTGCAACCTTCGCTACGACCTTTTTGATGAGCTCGGGCAGTGACCCGCCCGAAAGCCGCAGCACCTCCTCGGCACGGTTCTTGACCTGGCGATCTACGCGAACGTTCACTTGCGCCATGCCGCTAACAGCACCCATCTCAACCTCGCCTTCGACTCCTGCTATCTTTGCTAGCATTACTATATATTGCTGCTAGCACATGGTCAAACGCAAAAGGCCTGCATTCTGGCGGATGCAACACCGTCCGAATGCAGGCCATAAACTCAAGCAAAAACGCTAGCGCAGATATGCCTTCGCGTTGCTCAGGCTGTAGGCAATCGTCGAGCCGTTATGCAGCAGCGACGACGTCTGCGGAGTGATCATGCCGGTAATACCCAATGCCAGCAGCGCCGAGTTGGTGAGCATCACCTTGGAATACGAACTCGTCAGACGGTCGATAAGCCCCTGGCTCATGCGGCGCAGGCGCACGATCGCGGCGAGATCCGTATCGGTCAGGATGATGTCGGCGACCTCCTTGGCGATGTCGCTTCCGCCACCCATTGCCAAGCCCACGTCGGCCAAACCGAGCGCCGGCGAATCGTTGACGCCGTCGCCCACCATGGCAACGTGGCGCCCCTCGCCCTTAATTCGCTCAACATACGCGTACTTGTCCTCGGGCAGCAGTTCGGCCTTAAACTCGTCGACACCCGCCTCGCGCGCAATGCGCTCGGCCGTGCGCTCCGAATCGCCCGTGAGCATAACGACATGTTTGACGCCCAGCGCATGCAGGTCGGCGATGGCCTCACGGACCCCGGGCTTGAGCGGATCCTCGATGCCGAGCACGCCAACGACCTTTCCATCTACCGCCAGATACAGCGGCGACAGGCCCTGCATCTGGGACTCAATGCGCTCCTTAATGTCGGAATCGAGCTGCGCGCTCTCGTCCTCAAACACAAAGTGTGCCGAGCCGATAATCGCGCGACGCCCTTCGATGGACGAAGCGATGCCGTGCGCCACAATATACTCGACAGCAGCGTGACGCTCGCGGTGCTCGAGCCCGCGCTCGCGAGCGGCGTTGACCACGGCACGCGCCACCGGATGCGGGAAATGCTCCTCCAGGCATGCGGAAAGGCGCAGGACCTCGTCCTCGCTCCAGCCGTCGGTGGTGAGCACGCAGGCAAGACGCGGCTGTGCCTCGGTGAGCGTGCCGGTCTTATCAAACACAATGGTGTCGGCCTTGGCAAACGACTCAAAGTACTTCGCGCCCTTGACCATGACGCCCATCTTGGCAGCGTCGCTCATAGCAGTCATAACGGCGACGGAACCCGTGAGCTTGAGTGCGCACGAGTAGTCGACCATCAGCGCCGCTGAGGTCTTGATGAGGCTGCGGGTGGTAAGCGCGACCAGGCCCGCGAGCAGGAAGTTCCACGGGACGATCTTGTTGGCGAGGTCTTCCATGTGCGACTGGCCCTCGGACTTGAGCGAGTCAGCCGTCTGCACGAGCGAGACGATTGATCGCAGTTTGGTTTGCGCCGTATTGGCGCGCACACGCACCAAGATGCTGCCGTCTTCCACGACGGTACCGGCGAACACGTCGTCGCCCACGCTGCGCTCGACGGCCAGCGGCTCGCCAGTCAGGGTCGCCTGGTTGACCATAGCACTCCCCTGCTCGACAACACCGTCGATGCAGATGGACATGCCAGTGCGCACGGCGACCAGATCGCCGGGCTCGAGCTCGGTCGCGGCAACGCTTACCTCGGTGTCGCCGACGACCTTTTGCGCCTTGTCGGGCACGTCGAGCAGCGAGTTGATGAGCTCGTTTTCGCTCATGGCGCGCGTGTAGTCCTCGAGTAACTCGCCCACGTTGAGCAGGAACATCGTCTGGCCCGCGGTGTCGACATCACGCTTGACGAACGAAATGCCGATGGCCGAAGCGTCGAGCACGGGAACGGTCAGGCGCGGCTGCGCGAGCTCACGGAGGGCGGCGCGCAAAAATGTCATGTACCCGACCACGACAAACACCGCACGCAGAGGCGTCGGCAAGAACCAGCGACGTGCGTAATGGGCACCGACGAGTGTCGCCAGGTCCATAACGAGTTTGTGCTTGCGCGGCTCGAGTTGCATCACGTAGCCCGACTTGGCATCGGCGATAGCTTGAGCATCGAGTGCGCCTAGGGCGTCGAGCACGCTCGCGCGGCGCGGCTCGTCATATTCGAGTGCCATCTGGCCAATGCGGCCGTACACGCGCACCTTGTGCACGCCGTCGATATCGCCGCTGAGCTTAAGAAGCGCATCGAGATCGCTCTCTGGCACAGGACCCGCCAACTGAAGGCGGGTCCTGCCAGGGATCTCGCTAATAATCGAGAATCTCATAGTTTGTGCCTGGGAGCGTTACTCGGCTGCCTCGTCAGCAGCGGCCTCGCTCTGGGTGATGTAGGCAGCCTCGGCAACCATGTCATCGACATTGGCCTTGGCCTGCTCGACCATGTCCTGGTAGCAGTTCTTGACGCGCATACCGCACGCGATGCCCTGCACGCAGGC
>CABURR010000098.1 GCA_902493985.1 uncultured Collinsella sp.
ATCGGTGGCGTCGTCGGCCATAAACCAAGCGCTGCGGGTGAGGCCGTTGAGCTCGGCATTGCGACGTGCGTCGGCAATGCCCGCCGGGTTGCGCTCCACGCCGAGCAGCATAATGCCGACACCTTTGTCCTGGGCATCCCTCGCGGCGCACAGGCCGATGGTGCCGCTGCCGCAGTAAGCGTCCATAAGAATGTCACCCTGCTGCAAGTCCATGCCGTCAATCGCGAGCCGATAGAGCAGCTCGGTCTGCTGCGGATTGGTCTGATAGAACGCGGTAGGGGAGATATCGAATTCGCAACCGAGCAGCTGGTCGCGCATGCACTCGGCGCCATAGACGATACGAGTCTCCTCACCCAAGATGGCGTTACCGGGACGGCCATTGATATTTTGGGCAACGGTGACGATATGCGGATCGAGCGCCGCGACAGCCTCAAAGAACTCCTGCGCATGCGGTAAGTCACGCTGGGCGGTCACGAGCGTAACCATGACCTGGTCGGTACGCCAACCGCAGCGGACGACGGCATAGCGAAGCAGACCGAGATGCTTGTCCTCATTAAAGGCGGGAATATGCAGCCGCTCAGCTTCGCGTGCGATGCCGTTGAGAATCTGACGAGCGCCCGGCGCCTCGACAGGACACTCGGGTACGGCAACGATCTTGTGCGTGCCGCGCTCAAAGAAACCGCAGCGGACAGTACCCTCCTTACCGGGAGCAAACGGAGTGGCAGCCTTATGACGAAAACCACGCGGCGCAGGATACTTGCCCGGGTCGCCCAGGGTAACACCCATACCGCGAATGGGATCGACAGCAATGCCCTCACGCTCGCAAAGCGAGGCAAAAAGCCCCTCCATTGCAGCCTGCTTGGCGGCGAGCTGCTTCTTATAAGGACGATTGAGCGCCGTGCACCCACCGCAAGTTTTCATGATGGAACAAGGAGACTTGGGGTCCGTGGCCTTGCGCGCAGACGAAACCGGATCTTTATGCGAGCGCTTGGGGCGAGTCTGAGGTGCCTTATCCCCGCTCCGACGAGAGCCAGAACGCTTGGCTTTAGCCCCGCTCTTGGTCGATTTGCTTTTTTCAGCTTTAGAAGACTTGGGTTTCGTAGAAGATTTCGCCTCCTCCGGCCCCTCAGCCGCCTCGATCAAAGCACGCCGAGCCTTACGCTCCGCACGAGATTCTGCCATGAATTAACCCCACTAATTTACAAATTGAAATCTGATAGCATTGTACCGTGCCAAGCTAGCGGGCGATATGCAAGCGGTCATTTCATGTCAGCGATAAGCCCAACGACGTTTGCCCGCCGGTTGCCGGGACAGGGGTTAAGTTTGTCGCGAGTTCCGCACGAACAGGAGGCCACTTAATGTGACCTCCGTCGTGAGCAGGACTGTAGAGCAGCAAACTTAACCCCCCACACCCCTCACGCGGCGGGCAAATTCGCCTTGTGCTCTATCACGCTAAAGTGTATGATTCTGGACGTTACATGACTCACTTTACCTAACTAAAGTGCCATCAAGGGGGAATACCATGAATACCGATATGTCTCGTCGTCAGTTTGTTGGTCTAGCCGGTTCGCTTGCCACGGTGCTTGGCCTTGGTCTTGTCGGCTGCGGCGGTGGTGCCGGCAAAGGCTCCGCTGCGGGCTCTGCTGCGGCCAAGGACGTGAAGGGCGCTGCGGAGTCCAAGAAGCTCGTCGTGGGCTTTGACAAGTCCTACCCTCCGTACGGCTTTGTGGGCGATGACGGCAAGTACACGGGTTTTGATCTCGACCTTGCCAAGGCCGTTGCCGATAAGCAGGGCTGGGATGTCGATTACGAGGCCATCGATTGGGATGCCAAGGATACGCTGCTCAACTCTGGCGCCATCAACTGCATCTGGAACGGCTTTACCATGGAGGGCCGCGAGGACGACTACACGTTCTCCGAGCCTTACATGCTCAACGAGCAGGTGCTCGTGGTCAAGAAGGACGCGGGCATCAAGAGCTGGGACGATCTTGCCGGCAAGACCGTGATTACCCAGACTGATTCCGCCGCACAGGATGTGCTCGAGGGCGACCAGAAGGATCTGGCCGCGACGTTTGCCACGCTCGACACCATCGGCGAGTACAACACGGCGTTTATGCAGCTCGAGAGTGGTGCAGTCGATGCCGTTGCCTGTGACCTCTCGATCGCTCAGTATCAGCTTGCCGCCAAGCCCGATGCCTATACGCAGCTCGACAAGCCGCTGTCCAGCGAGCACTACGCCGTTGGCTTTAAGAAGGGCGACACCAAGTCGGCTGACGCCGTGACCGAGTCACTCAAGGCGCTCTATGAGGACGGTACGGTCAAGGACCTGTGCGACAAGTATGCGAGCTATGGTCTATCCTTCGACAATTGGGTTTTGAAATAGCGGCTTTCCCAGGCACCCGATTTTGCCGTTCAAACCGTCGCTTGCGTACATTTAGTACGCGGCGCTCCTCTTTCACGGCAAACTCGGGCACCTGGAAAACCCGCTTTAGCGTTGGGTTCGCTGTTCTGTTGTCGCGAAAGAGAGCTTAGGTTGTCTATTCAGGTCATGATGCAGATGCTTGGCCAGGGATTCTTGGTCAGTTTGCAGCTGTTTGTGCTGACGCTGCTCGGGTCGATTCCGCTGGGAATCCCCGTGGCGTTTATGCGCATGAGTAAAATTGCGCCACTTCGCTGGATCGCGCGCATCTATATTTCGGTGATGCGCGGCACGCCGCTTATGCTACAGAT
>CABURR010000099.1 GCA_902493985.1 uncultured Collinsella sp.
ATCCCCATCCAGCTCGACGGCGAGCGCTGGGGTTTCCAGTACAGCCCGTACGCGTACTTTAATGAGCACTGCATTGCCATGAGCTCCGAGCATCGTCCGATGCACGTCGACCGCAAGGGTCTGACCTGCCTGCTCGATTTTGTGGACCTGTTCCCGCATTACTTCATCGGCTCCAACGCCGACCTGCCCATCGTGGGCGGCTCGATCTTGTCGCACGACCACTTCCAGGGCGGCGCACACGAGTTCCCCATGATGCATGCCGCCGAGGTCTCGCAGTTTAGCGTGCCCGGTTTTGACCAGGTCAGCGGTACCGTGCTGCAGTGGCCGCTCTCGGTGCTGCGCCTGCGCTCGCATGACCGCGCCCAGTTGCTCGACGCTGCCGAGAAGATTATCCTCGCTTGGCGCGAGTGGACCGATGAGTCTGTAGGCGTCATCGCGCACACAGCCGACGGCGTGGCCCACAACACCGTGACGCCCGTCATCCGCCGCGTCGACTCTCGCGGAAATGCCGGCGGCGAAATCTACGAGGCCTACCTGGCGCTTCGCTGCAACATCACGACCGACGAGCATCCGCTGGGCGTTTTCCATCCGCATGCCGAGTACCACCACATTAAGAAGGAGAACATCGGCCTGATCGAGGTCATGGGCCTGGCCATTCTGCCGCCGCGCCTGGTTCCCGAGCTTGGCGCTGTCCGTGAGCATCTACTGGCAGCCAAGGTCGATGCCAGCTACGATCTTGCCGGTGCGCTCGAGGGCGATGATCTTTGTCGCAGCCATGCCGCGTGGGCCGAGGACGTCTTTGCTCGCCGCGCCGACGAGCTTACGGCCGACAACGCCATCGATATCCTGCACGAGGAGGTCGGCGTGGTGTTTGGCCACGTGCTCGACAACGCCGGTGTCTTTAAGTGGGACGAGGCAGGACGTGCCGCCCAGCAGCGCTTTATCGACTCGCTGTAGCATGCGAGTTCGAGCCTCATCAGCGGCCACAACATAACCGCCCACATGACAACGGCGCCCGCCGGCAACATCGCCGACGGGCGCCGTTTTCTGATGCAAGGGTAGCTAATTTGCACCAAAACAAGGAGTGTTCCAAACTGCCGGCAGAGAAGGAACGTCCCCAGGTGCCGACCTAAACACCCACATTATTCGATGGAAAAACGTGGTTGCCTCACACATTATTCAATCGAAAAACGTGGTTTACTCCCACATTTTTCGATGGAAAGACCAAGACGGTCTTATACTAACCATGATCGTTAGGAGGCAGTATGCAGCGACAGCTAATGGACGAACTCATCGCTTGGAAATCTAGGGCAAACCGCAAGCCCCTCCTGCTTAAGGGGGCCCGCCAGACGGGAAAAACCTGGCTTCTCAACGAATTCGCAGGCCAGCAGTATCAAAACGTCATCCGTTTTGACTTTATGCTCGAACCGGGCGTACGTTCGCTGTTCGACGGAAGCCTTGACCCCAAACGCATCATCTCCCAGATAGAGCTCCTGCGCGGCCAGACCATAACGCCGACAGACACACTCATCATCTTCGACGAAATCCAAGAGGCACCGCGTGGCATCACCTCGCTCAAATACTTCAACGAGCTGGCGCCGGAATACCATATCGTGGCAGCCGGCTCCTATATGGGGCTCGCGCTCCGACGCGAAAACGAGTCGTTCCCCGTCGGCAAGATTGACCAGCTTACCATGCGCCCCATGGGGTTTGTCGAGTTCGTTCGTGCCGTCGATGGCGATCCGCTCGCAGATGCCATCCTTGCCGCAGACATGGACCTGCTGACAAACGTTTCCGAAAAGCTCGAGCGCCTGCTCAAGGAATACCTCGTTGTCGGTGGCATGCCAGAAGTTGTCTCCGCTTTCGCCGCCTCCCACGATTTCATCGAGGCCCGCAGGCTTCAGCAGCAAATCATCGAAGCTTACGAATCCGATTTTGGCAAGCATGCGCCAGCCCGCATCGTCGAGCGCATGAGGCTGGTTTGGAAATCCCTTCCCGGCCAGCTCGCAAAGGAAAACAAGAAGTTCGTCTACGGCGCACTCCGTCCCGGGGCGCGCGCACGCGATTTTGAGGAAAGCCTCCAGTGGCTCATGGACTATGGAATCGTTCATAAGGTACCACGTGTTTCCGCCCTAAGAGCACCGCTCACAAGCTACGAGGATCTCTCGGGCTTCAAGCTGTTCTGCATCGACACCGGCATCCTCGGAGCACTCTCCGGCCTCTCGCCAGCCATTGTTCTGAACGGGCCCGCTGTTTTTACGGAGTTCAAAGGCTCGCTGACCGAGCAATACGTCGCACAGGAGCTTTTGCTCCAAGGCAATACTCCCGCGTATTGGTCATCCTCCTCCGGCAATGCAGAGACTGACTTTGCCATCGACCATGCGGGGACCGTGCTTCCGCTCGAGGTCAAGGCGGCAGAGAACCTCAAAGCAAAGAGCCTGAGGATTGCCTGCGAGAAGTTCAAGCTCGAGCGCTGCGTGAGAACATCGTTAGCGGCATATAGAGACGAGGGCACGCTCGTCAACATTCCGCTCTGGGAGATTGGGCAAATCGACAAGCTGGCATAGGCGCTGTGGAGGGGGTGTCCCGTAAGGAATGTCCCAAACTGCCGGCAGAGACGATATGAGCAGGACATAAAACATTGAGAGCCCCTGCTGCATGAAAATCCGCGGATTAGGCCGACAATGGTGAGTGTCTAATTCAGCCGCGGCGGCCGCGCCGC
>CABURR010000100.1 GCA_902493985.1 uncultured Collinsella sp.
CCTGCTTTGTTTTGAGAAGTTCGCGAAGCCCACCTCTCAAAACAAAGCAGGCACCCCGGCCCTCGTCCGTGAACTCTTCCGCTGGGCGAGCCATAGACGCCGCGCACCGATAGGGTAAGGCGGCGGCTTGAAATTGGTGCTATATTCAGCTTGAGTTGTTTAATGCTAGTACGGGAGGCTGATATGGGGCTGTTCAAGAAGAAAAACCCGCAGGATGCCTTTGATCCCGATGTGTTTACCATCACGGATACGATTTTGGACCCGCCGCGGTTTACATTTTTGCCGGCTATCTACCAGGACGCCACGCGCCGCAAGTGGGCCGTGCATCAGCGCGGCGGCGAGCCGAAGATTTTTGACTATGCGGATGTGCTGCAGTGCGAGATTGCCGAGACCGGAAATCCCGAGGATGTGCCGGAGCTCAGCAAACGCGAACTGGCTCAGCAGATTTTGATTAATCCAGCTCAGGCTACCAAAAACAACGCTGCCAAGCGTAATATGTGCCTTGGTATGGGTGTCATCGTTGCCGTGCAAACCGGCGAGGATGAGATTTCGAAGCTTGAGATTCCGGTGACCGCGGGCGAAGTCAAGCGAGACTCCGGCCTATATCGGTCGTATCGGAACGTTGCGGAGCAGATCAAAGAAGCCTTCGACGCCATGGGGCGTCCGGAGCAATGATGCCCGCAGCATCAAGCGGTTGAGGAGCCTTGCCCATGTCGAGTGAACCATATGCGATTCCGCCCAAAGACCGCGCCTTTGAGGGCATTCTTTGGTATATCAAACATTATGACCTGCAGAGTGGCGACCGGCTGCCCGCCGAGCGTGTGCTCTGTGAAGAGCTGGGCGTGTCGCGCACGGCGTTGCGTGCTGCGATCACGCGCCTTATTTCGTGCGGAACTTTGGAAAGCCGCCGCGGTTCGGGCACCTATGTGTGTCCTCCCAAACCGCTGAACATCTTTCAGGAAACATGGAACTATACGCAGGCGGTGGAGAGGGTTGGCTCAAAGTCGACCGCGCGCCTGGTTTGGTCCAAGGTCGTGTATGCCGATATCGATCTTGCCCAAAAAGCCCAGATCGACCTGGGCATGCCGCTCTTCTGCATTCGGCGCGTGCGTGTGGTCAACGGTTCCCCGGCATCGATCGAGACGGCTTACGTCAATCTGTCTTTGTGCCCCTCGCTTCCCGATCACGATTTTGAGCAGGAAAGCCTCTACGACGTTTTGCTCAAGGAGGGGAATGTCCATGTGACGCACGGCAAGGAGCATATTTCCATCAGCCGTCTGAACGCCGACGAGGCCAAGTTGCTGAATGCTCAGGAGGGCACGCCGGTGTTTTACAAGGCTTCGCACGAGCGCGACGAGACCGATGGCTTTGTCGAGTATTGCAAGTCCGTGATTCTGCCGACCAAGTATCGTTTTGCCGATAACGGCGAGGCAGACGGCGTTGCGACGAAGGTGGGTGTCGAATGGCTGATGCAGTAGAAGACTTGCCGGTTTACAAACAAATTCGCCGCTGCATTGCGGAGCGAATCGAGCGCGGCGACTACCCGACGGGCTCGATGATTCCGTCCGAAAACGAGCTGGCCGAGGAGTTTGGCACGACACGCCTGACAATCCGAAGCGCCATGGACGAGCTGGTCAAAAGTGGCCAGATTCGTCGCGTGCAGGGCAAAGGCGCCTTTGTGGGACACAAGTGGTTTGACGAGCACGAACGCAAGGGCGGCTTCCGCCAGTCGGTTTTGGCATCGGGCGCGACGCCGTCGGTGCGCATCCTGGCGCGCTCCAAACGCTACGCCGGCCCGTATTATGCCGACTTGTTTGGCATCGCCGAGGACGATCTGCTTTACTCGGTGCGCCGCCTCAACTGCATCGATGGTGAGCCCGTATCGATCGAGATGACACTGATTCCGTGCCTGCTGTTTCCGGGCATCGAAGACGTGGACATTTCGGTCTTCAGCCTGTTCGAGACCTACGATATGTTGGGACGCAAGCCAGATCAGTCGGTAGAGAAACTCGATATCGAGGCGCTGGGCGCACGCGATGCGAGTTTGCTCAATCTTGAGCCGGGCGATCTGGCGCTCGTGCTGGAAGGCCTGACCTATGACTCGAGTGGGCAGGCAATCGAGCATGCCAAGTCTTTTACCCGCGGCGACGCCGGCGGATATACCTACAACTATTAGCGTCTAGAGCGTCCCTGCGCATGGCGGGGGCGCTCGTTTTTACGGATATATGTCGCTTGACCGATGAGCGGCAAAAACTGACCGTCTACCGAGAGGGGAGGATGAAATCATAAAATCGGTATTAAAAACGGCTAACCTGTAATCGTTCACTGGTATTAAGAACCTTTGAATTGTTGAGCTTGGGGCCAAGATGTCCACAAGGTTAAGCGGCGAGACGGGGCGGCAAGCCTGTCCATTCCGTGCGACAATTCAAACTGCTCGTGAAAGGAGCGGGAATGAAGGAGACCGAGAAGATCGAGATCATGCACTTCGACCAGGAGGGCTACCTCGAGGACGGCAGGAACGTCTACGAGGCCGGCAAGCGGATGACCGCCCTGGCCGACCGCGTGCACGA
>CABURR010000101.1 GCA_902493985.1 uncultured Collinsella sp.
CTACAGGGGCCGCGAGTGGAAGACGTTCGAGGATTTCAAACGCGACCTGGAGGAATACATAGTCCACTGGAACACGAGCCGGAGGCAGGTAAGATTGAAGGGCCTGACCCCGGAGGAGTTCCGGAATCAGGCCCTTGCGGCCTAGTCGCTATTTAGGGCGTCCAAGATTTGGGGCGCAGTTCAGTGGGAGATCGGGCTTTCAAGGCTTAGTTAAACCAAGTCTGTACGGTCAAATGACCCGTAGCTTACATCTGCTCGGGAGCGGAGACACCAACAAGGGTGAGCACCAGGGCGAGCGTCACGCGGACGGCGTCGCAAGCGGCCAGACGGGCGCGCGAAAGCTCGGGGTCGACGGGACGGCCCTCGCTCGGCAGCACCTGACAGGCAGCGTAGAAGCTGTGGAAGTCGCCGGCGAGCTCCTCGGCAAAGTGCGTCAGACGGAACGGAGCGCGGTCGCGAGCGCAGCTGGCGATGAGGTCGGTGAGCTCGTTGAGCTTACGCGAAAGGGCAAGCTCGGTCGGGTCGGTCAGCAGCGAGTAATCGACGTTCTCACCGATGGCCTTGGCGGCGACGGCCTTCATGCCCATCTCGTCAGCCTGCTCGGGCGTAACGTCAGCGGCACGGCGCAGAATGGAGCACACGCGAGCGTGAGCGTACTGCACGTAGTACACCGGGTTGGAGTTGTCGCGCTTCTTAACGGCCTCGATGTCGAAGTCGACCATCTGGTTAGAGCTCTTGGAGATGAGCGTGTAGCGAGCGGCATCGGAGCCGACCTCGTCGACGAGCTCCTGAAGGGTCACCATGGTGCCCTTACGCTTGGACATACGGACGGGCTTGCCGTTGCGCAGCAGGTTGACGAGCTGGCCCAGCAGAACCTCAAACTTGCCGGGGTAACCCAGAGCGTCGCAGACGCAGCGGACGCGCTCAATGTAGCCGTGGTGGTCGGCGCCCCAGATGTCGATGACGTGGTCGACGCGCTGGAACTTATCCCAGTGATAGGCAACGTCGGAGGCGAAGTAGGTGTACTCGCCGTCGGACTTGATCAGAACGCGGTCCTTGTCATCGCCCAGGTCGGTGGAGCGGAACCACAGGGCGCCGTCCTTGGTGTAGAGGTAGCCCATCTTGTCGAGCTTCTCAAAAGCGCGGTCGACGGCGGAGGTGCCGGCGGTCTCGCCCTCGGTGTCCTTCACGTACAGGGAGCGCTCGGAGAACCAACGATCGAAGTCGCAGTTAACGGCGTGGCAAAGGTCGCGCATGTTGTCGACCATCTTTACGTAGCCGCGCTCGCGGAAGCTCTCCATGCGCTCCTGCGGATCGGCGTTGACCCACTTATCGCCGTCGGTGCGCCAGAACTCGGCAGCCTCGTCGATGATGTAGTCACCGCCGTAGGAGTCCTTGCCCAGAGTCTCGGCAAAGTTGTCCTGATACGGATGGGTCTCGGGGTGCTCGTCGCCCTCGTCGGCAACAAAGGCGTCGCGGTCGGCGATCAGAAGCTTGTGAGCCTCGTCGATATCCACGCCCTGCTTGGCGATGATGTCGGCAAGCTGCATATAGCGCGTGCTGATGGAGTTGCCGAAGGTGTTCATCTGAGAGCCGTGGTCGTTGATGTAGAACTCACGCTGGATGTCGTAACCGGCGTGGTCCATGACGCGGCAGAGCGAGTCGCCCAGCGCGGCCCAGCGGCCGTGGCCAATGTGCATGGGGCCGACGGGGTTGGCGGAAACGAACTCGACCTGGGTCTTCAGGCCACCACCGACGTTGGACTTAGCGAAGTCCATGCCCTTCTCGCGAGCCTCGCCAAAGATGGCATTCTTGACGGCAACGGAAAGGTAGAAGTTGATGAAGCCGGGGCCTGCGATCTCGACCTTCTCGATCGCGGGGTCCTCGGGCATATGGGCAACGATGGCCTCGGCGATCTTGCGCGGGGCGTAGTGGGCCAGCTTGGCGGACTTCAGGGCCATGGTAGAGGTCCACTCGCCATGAGAAGTGTCAGCCGGTCGCTCGATAGCGCAATCGTCAAGTTCAAATGCGGAAAGGTCGCCGGCCTCCTGGGCCGCAGCAAGCGCAGCGCGTATCAGCTCTTCAATCTTCTCGGGCATAGATCCTCCTTGTGTTAAAGCCCCCGAGCTCTTGATCACTCGTAGGGCAAAAGCCAGAGTTTGTAGCACTCTATCACAAGCGACGGGCACTGTCGCAGGGTAAAGCCAATCGATATTGCATATGCACAAAATTGACTACAGCTTGTATGGAGTCACTCAAAGATGCCGGTCTGCCTGCAGATTATGCAAGCGTTGAAAATGCATAAAGGTGTGAATGAGCTGCGCCTGTTATCGAATACTCTTACCTATCGGAGTTGTGTGCTTTTCCTGCATAAAGTAAGGGTTTGCGCACGTCAGCGTGTTATTCTAGACATACGTAAATTCGTATAAGTTGGAGGTAGCATGTTCTCAATCGGTCAACACGTCATTCATCCGGGCCAGGGAGTCTGCACCGTCGTCGGTTTTAGGGACGACACACCGCAGCCCATGCTGCTGCTC
>CABURR010000102.1 GCA_902493985.1 uncultured Collinsella sp.
ACCGTGCTGGGCTGGGTCGGCGAGATCCACCCCGAGGCGCGCGAGGCTATGGGCATTGACGAGGTCGTCGTTGCCTTTGAGCTCGACCTGGACAAGCTGATCAAGGGCGCCCGCAACCAGGAGAACTACCGTGAGTTCTCGCAGTACCCGGCCGTTGAGCACGACCTTGCTATCGTGGTCGACAACACTGTGACCTGCGAGGATCTCGAGCGTCGCATTACGAGTGCCGGCGGCAAGCTGCTCGAGGGCGTGCGTCTGTTCGACGTCTACCGCGATCCCATCCGTATCGGTGCGGGCAAGAAGTCCATGGCCTTTGCGCTTACGTATCGCTCCGACGACCACACGCTCACCAGCGAAGAGGTCGAAAAGGCGCACCAGAAGATCGTCACCAAGGTGTGCAAGGGCGTAAACGGCGAGGTCCGCGGCTAGGTCCTGCGCCGGATATAGGCCAGCGTCGGCTGCCGCCGAGTCTTACGTGACTGCTGTTTTCGGTATAAGGCACCGTTGAGCCTTCATATATGACACGCGCATTACATAACGGCGTGCTGCTTTGTCGGCAGTGCGCCGTTTTGCTATGATAGCCCGCGGCGTGTTACGAATCTGACAATGCGTAACACTGACAAGGTGATTTAAGCGGCGTTGCAATTCTGTGCGCCGATAACCGGGAGGCGTATATGCACATTCCAGATAACTACCTGTCCCCGCAGACCGATGCCGTCATGGCGGTGGCAATGGTGCCCGTTTGGGTCCACTGCATCAAAAAGGTACGCGCCACGCTCGATCGCGAGCACATGGCTTTCCTGGGCATCTGCGCCGCATTCTCCTTTTTGCTCATGATGTTCAACGTGCCGCTGCCCGGCGGCACCACGGGTCACGCCGTCGGCGGCGCGCTCATCGCGCTGTTGCTGGGCCCGGAGGCCGCGGCCATCGCGGTTTCGGTCGCGCTGGCGCTGCAGGCGCTGCTGTTTGGCGACGGCGGCGTTCTGTCGTTTGGCGCCAACTGCTTTAACATGGCCTTTGTGCTGCCGTTTGTCGCTGCTATCGTGTTCCGTGCGCTCAACAGCCGCCTGCACGACAAGAGCTGGGGCACCTCGGTTTCTGCCGTCGTGAGCGGTTGGGTCGGCCTGTGCCTGGCAGCCCTGTGCGCGGCAATCGAGTTTGGTATTCAGCCGATGCTCTTTACCAACGCTTCGGGCGCGCCGCTGTACTGCCCCTTCCCGCTGTCCGTGGCTATTCCGGCCATGTTGATCCCGCATATGCTGGTTGCCGGCGTGATCGAGGGCGTGGCGACGGCCGCCATCTACGGTTTCATTAAGAAGACGGCGCCGAGCGTTATCGTCGGGCCCGAGGCCGTCGATGGCCAGCTTACTGCCGAGGGCGCTGCTGCCGAGAAGACCTCGCTGGTCCCCACGCTCATCTTGGTTGCCGTGCTTGTCGTGGCTACGCCGCTCGGCTTGCTTGCCACAGGTGACGCATGGGGCGAGTGGGACGCCGAGGGCGCCGCGACCGCCGTTCAGGAGGCTGGTGACGACAGTCTGCAGGCTTCGGTCGGCCTTGATGCCCCGACCTTTGCCGACGCTCTGCCTACGGGTGATTACCTGCAGGCCTATTCCGAGGAGCAGGGTCTTGGCTTTGCCGGTCAGGCTGCCATGTATATCCTCTCGGGCGTAATTGGCGTGGCGGTACTCACCATCGCATTCCGCTTGATCTCGCTTACGGTCAAGGAAAACTGAGCGCATGCAGATGGTCGAGCTGCCTAGCTGGCTTGCGGCCGAGGAGCGATACGAGCCCGCGGGGGCTCGGCATCGTGTGATGCAAAAGAACGTCTTGCACCTGGCGAGCCTGCTTGAGCGGGTTCGCCTGGGTGGAGGCGCGCACGAGGGCGGGTCGATGGTCGACCGCGCCCTTTCTTGCGTTTCGGCTCCGGTGCGCCTGGTGGGGATGTTCGTCTGCGTCCTGTGCGTGTGTCTGACACAGAGCCCGCTGTACCTCATGTTGATGGCGGCTATCGCGCTGGTGCTGGTCGCGGTGCGCCCCGCACGCGGGCTGCGTGCGACCATTGTACCGGCGCTCGGCGCCACGGGGCTTGCGGTGGTTCTGGCATTGCCTGCCCTGCTGCTGGGCGCGTCTGCCACGGGCGCCATGCTCAAGATCGCGCTCAAGACCTTCATTAATGTGTCGCTGGTGCTGGGCGTTTCGTGGACGCTTACCTGGAGCCGCATGTCGGCGGCGCTCAAAATGCTGCACCTGCCCGACGAGGTCATCTTTACCTTTGATATGGCACTCAAGCATATCGAGGTGCTGGGACGCACGGCGCACGATCTGTGCGAATCGGTCATGCTGCGCAGCGTTGGCCGTGCGCCTGAGGGATTTTCGCGTACCGATTCGATCGCGGGTATCATGGGCATGACGTTTATCAAGGCGATGGAATGCAGCCGCGCGATGGACGAGGCCATGCTCTGCCGCGGCTTTGCCGGTGCGTATCCGGCTCCTGCGCGG
>CABURR010000103.1 GCA_902493985.1 uncultured Collinsella sp.
GCGGCGCGGCCGCCGCGGCTGAATTAGACACTCACCATTGTCGGCCTAATCCGCGGATTTTCATGCAGCAGGGGCTCTCAATGTTTTATGTCCTGCTCATATCGTCTCTGCCGGCAGTTGGGGACGCTCCTTGGCAATTGGCGCATCGGAGCGCTTAGACATACAGTTTTTCGATTCCGTATGTATATATGCGCGCTAATGGGTTATAAAATCTAAGTCTGAACATAGCAGGTCTGCGATTCGGCTCGGGCGACCGGGCCGTTTTTGCGGACGGGGGTAGCGCGAAAGGACTGCACATGCGTCAATTTAAGACCGAGAGCAAAAAACTGCTCGACCTCATGATCAACTCCATCTACACCAATAAGGAAATCTTCCTGCGCGAGCTTATCTCTAACGCGAGCGACGCCGTCGACAAGCTCAACTTTAAGAGCCTGCAGGACCCGAGCGTCAAGATCGACCAGAGCGACCTGGCCATTCGCGTCTCCTTTGATAAAGACGCCCGCACCATTACCATCTCGGATAACGGCATTGGCATGACCGCCGAGGAGCTCGAGCGCAATCTGGGCACCATCGCCCATTCCGGCTCCGAGGAGTTTAAGACCGAGAACGCCGAGCAGCAGGGTTCGGATGTCGACATCATCGGTCAGTTTGGCGTGGGCTTCTACTCGGCTTTTATGGTCGCCAGCCATGTGAAGGTCGTCAGCCGCGCCTACGGCGAGGATGTCGCCCATGTGTGGGAATCCGACGGTCTTGAGGGCTACACCATCGAGGACGGCGAGCGCGCCGAGCACGGTACCGATGTCATCCTGACGCTGCGCGAGAACGAGAAGCTCGATGCCGACGGCGAGGCCGAGACCTACGATCGCTTCCTGACCGAGTGGGGTCTCAAGAGCCTGATTCAGCAGTACAGCAACTATGTGCGCTACCCGATTCAGATGATGGTGTCCAAGAGCCGCCAGAAACCCAAGCCCGAGGACGCGCCGGATGATTACAAGCCCGAGTACGAGGACTACCAGGAGCTCGAGACCATCAACTCCATGACGCCGATTTGGAAAAAGCGCAGCTCCGATGTTGAGCAGAAGGACTACGACGAGTTCTACAAGTCTACGTTCCACGACTTTGATAATCCTGTGCGCACCATCAGCTTCCACGCCGAGGGCACGCTCGAGTACGACGCCCTGCTGTTTGTGCCGGGCCGCGCCCCGTTCGATCTGTACAGCAAGGACTACGAGAAGGGCCTGGCGCTCTACAGCTCCAACGTCCTGATCATGGAGAAGTGCGACGACCTGCTGCCCGACTACTACAACTTTGTCCGCGGCGTCGTGGATTCCGCCGACGTGTCGCTCAACATCTCGCGCGAGACGCTGCAGCAGAACCGTCAGCTCAAGGCCATCGCCAAGCGCGTGGAAAAGAAGATTACCGCCGACCTTGAGGATATGCGTGACAACGACCGCGAGGCCTACGAGAAGTTCTTTGAGAACTTTGGCCGCGGTCTTAAGTACGGCATCTACTCGAGCTATGGCATGAAGGCCGACGAGCTCGCCGACCTGCTGCTGTTCTGGTCTGCCAAGGAGCAGAAGATGATTACCCTGGCCGAGTATGCCAAGGGTATGCCCGAGGACCAGAAGGCCATCTACTACGCCGCCGGCGACTCGCGTGAGCGCCTGGCCAAGATGCCCGTGGTGAAGGGCGTGCTCGACCGCGGTTACGACGTGCTGCTTTTGACGCAGGACGTGGATGAGTTCACCTTCCAGGCCATGCGTGAGTACGTTGCTGCCGATATGCCCAAGATCTACGAGGACGATGCTGCCCGCGAGGCTGCCGAGAAGGCCGTTGCCGACGGTGCCGAGCCCGAGGTCGAGGATCGTCATCTGGAGCTCAAGAACGTCGCGACCGGTGATCTTGACCTGGCGACCGAGGACGAGAAGAAGGAGGCCGAGGACGCCACCAAGGAGAACGAGGACCTCTTTAGCGCTATGAAGGAGGCGCTCGGTGACAAGGTCGAGAAAGTTGCCGTCTCCGCGCGCCTGACCGATGCCCCCGCTTGCATCACCACCGAGGGCCCGCTTTCGCTCGAGATGGAGAAGGTGCTCCAGAAGGGACCCGAGGGCGCGCCCGACGGCATGCCCAAGAGCCAGCGCGTGCTCGAGCTCAACGCCAAGCACCCGGTCTTTGACAAGCTTGTCGCTGCCCAGAAGGCAGGCGACGCCGACAAGATCAAGCAGTACTCCGGTCTGCTCTATGACCAGGCTCTGCTGGTCGAGGGCATTTTGCCCGAGGACCCCGTTGCCTTCGCGGCGGCTGTTTGCAACTTGATGTAGTTAGGTAGTTACGCGGTTTTACCAAACCGCGTAACAGCTCGACGCTGCAAACGCCCCTAAGCGGCAATCTGACGTTCAATCGTCGGTCGCGTACCGAAGTACGCTTCCCTCCTCTTTCACGTCACCTTGCTCGCTTAGGGGCGTTTTCGCTGACTTA
>CABURR010000104.1 GCA_902493985.1 uncultured Collinsella sp.
CCCTTGCGGTCGACGTGCATCGGACGATGCTCGGAGCTCATGGCAATGCAGTGCTCATTAAAGTACGCGTACGGGCTGTACTGGAAACCCCAGCGCTCGCCGTCGAGCTGGATGGGGATAACGCGCAGATTCTGGCGGGCGGGGTGAGCGCCACCGTCGGCTGCGGCGGAGCGTCCGGGGTAGCCCTCGTTTTCAATGCAGAGCTGACAGGCGGGATACTTCTCGCCCGTGTTCTTTGCGGCGCCGGCCGCGGCAATGTCGCGCGGATCCTTTTCGGGCTTTGACAGGTTGATGGTGATCTCCAGGTCGCCCCAGTTGGTGGGGGTGCTCCATTTGATATTGCGCGCGATGGCGGCACGACGCACGTAGCCGGCGTCGCAGCACAGACCGTAGAACCAGTCGGTCGCGGCGCGGGGCTCGTTGACGCCCATACGGCCGTTGAATTCCTCGTTTACAACCGAAGGCCTCGGCATCAGCACACCCATGATGCGCATGGCGATGCGATCGCGGCCCGATGCCGTATCCTCGGCAGCACCGTTGGCAACGGCGGCCTCGGAAAGCGCGGCAAGCGTGCCCTCCAGGTCAAAATCGGGGAGCGTATCGGGGTACAAGAGCGAGAGCTTCTCGTTCTGCAGCGCCCAGGCCATATCGAGCGCCGGTCCCGTAGCGCCGATGCACTCCAAAATGGTGTTGTAGGCCCAGATGCGGTCGTCCTGTCCGATCATCGATCGGTGGATGGCATACTCAATCAGGCCCTGCGCGGCCTCGCGCACATCAGTCATTACAGCCATGCCGCGTAAGCCCCCTTGTCAGAGATTGCGTAGTGGCGGGCAGAACCCTCGCCCAGCCAGCTGTTCATCTTGGTGATAAAGGTGTCGACCAGATCGAGCGGCACGAAGGCCTGGATGGTGCCGCCAAAGCCACCGCCGTGGATGCGGACGGCGCCGCGGCCGTCGAGCACATGTTCGGCAAGGGCAAGCGCATACATGGAGGGCTGCTCGGAGCCCAGTTTGGCAACGACATTCTGCAGGTACATGGCAGAGCTGGCGCCGGACTCGCGCGTCAGGACCAGGAACTGATCGATGTCGCCGGCGTTCAGGGCAGCCCAGCGCTTATCGACCAGGCCGTTCTCGTACCAGTAGTGAACGGCGCGCAGGCAGGCGCGGTCGCCCAGCTTGGCGCGCAGCTCGGGGAGCTTGGCGTCAAAGTCGGCAACGTTTACCTCGCACAGGCGTGCCTTGCCAAACTCGGCGGCGACGTCCTGCATCTCGCGCGGAACGGCGGCGTAGTCGTCGGTGGCTGCCACATGGTCGGCGCCAACCTTAACGAGCACGAGCGCATAGCCGTGATCCTCAAAGTTGAGCTCGAGCTTCTGGGTTTTAGGCTGAGCCTGGTCCTCAAAGTCCATGTAGGCAAGGCCGCCCAGGCACACGGCGGCCTGGTCCATCAGACCGCAGGGCTTGCCGTAATAGTTGTTCTCGGTGCGCTGGCTCATCTGCGCGAGCGCGACGGGCTCGATGGCGGGTGCGCCCCAGAGGGTTTCCATGGCGCGACCGTACGCGGCCTCGACGGCGGCAGAGCTGGAAAGGCCGCCGCCCGAGGGGACGGAGCAGGTAAAGGCAAAGTCGAAGCCGTGGGGCTCAACGCCAAGGGCTGCAATCTCGTGGGCCATGCCGCGGACGAGGCTTGCGGACGTGCCCTTCTCGGACTCCTGAACGTCTAGCGTGTCGAGCGCGATTTCAAACGTGGGATAGCCCTCGTCGGCTACGCGAACCTTGTTGGAATCGGTTGCCACGGCGATGCCGTCGACGGCGACATCGAGCGAGCCGGCGATAACGTGGCCACCCTCGTGGTCGGTGTGGTTGCCGCTGATCTCGGAGCGGCCGGGCGCGTGCACATAGAGCACCTGGCGATCGCCGATGGGCCCAAACTCCTCCTCGAACAGCTTGGTGAGCGTGGCGAGTGTCTTTTCGTCGGGGGTGGTCATGGGAGTCCTTTCCTTGGCGCATACTGACGAGTTTTCCGTCGTAGTGAGTACGTTAACAATCTGAAGCGGCGTGAACTCAGCATCTACGATGCCGCACGTTACGGGCTATGTTAACGTACTCATAACACAACGCTTATCACTTTTTGAGAATCTGGTAATCGGTAGAAATTCAGCCGTGAACGGTATTGCCGTATGGACTTATAGAGCAGAAGAGTTGCGGATTGAAAAAGTAGAGTACGTTAACATGCGTCCGACGATAGCGGGCCTCGGCGCGGGGTGTATTTCTGCCCGGGCCGGCATGCACGCTATTCAGATCTCGCAACGGTGAAGGTGATCCTGTGGCAAGGCGCCCGTCCAACGATACAGGTACGCGTCCGGTCTCCATGGCCGACGTCGCCCGCGCTGCTGGCGTTTCGCAGCAGACGGTTTCGCGCGTCGCCAA
>CABURR010000105.1 GCA_902493985.1 uncultured Collinsella sp.
ACAATATCGACCGCTCACCCGTATATCCTTGTTGCTCTTCCAAAAATGTCTTACGTTGTCATTAACGAAATGACAACGTTGTCATTTCGCAATGCCTTCCTTAAGCAGGAAGGTTTCCGGGCAGTCCTGACCATCCATCGACGACCAGTTCCATCCACATGCATCGCGCATCAAGTAGCAAAGGAGCTCTATGGACGCCATCGTAAAGATGCTCGAAAAGCATCAACCGTTCTTTGAGAAGATCTCGAGAAACATCTACCTCCAGGCCATCAAAGACGGATTCCTTGGGTGCATGCCCATCGTCCTTACCTCTTCGATCTTTCTGCTGATCGCCACCCTTCCCGGCGTAGTTGGAATCACGTTGCCCCAGCCGCTCATCGACTGGTGCAACAAGCTGTACAACTTCACCATGGGCGTCATGGGCATCATGGTTGCCGGCACCACCGCCAAGAACTTTACGGCTTCCATGAACCGTCGCATGCCCGCCGGCAAGGTGCTCAACGACGGCTCCACCATGGTTGCCGCCCAGTGCAGCATGCTGCTGCTCGCTGTTACGCAGTTCACCACCAAGTTCAACGGCTCCGAGCTTTCTGTCTTCGATTGCACCAGCATGGGTACGCGCGGTCTGTTCTCGGCCTATATCGCCGCGTTCATTACCGTGTGGGTCTATAAGTTCTGCGTCTCGCGCGATCTGACCATTAAGCTGCCTAAGGAGGTCCCGGGCGCCATCGCTCAGAACTCCGCGACATCATCCCCTTTGGCGGTGCTGTCATCATCTGCGGCATCATCGATGTCGTCGTGCGCAACCTCATGGGCGTTCCGTTCTCCGAGCTGCTTATCAAACTGCTCTCCCCGCTCTTCACCGCTGCAGAAACCTATCCTGGCCTTATCCTTATCCAGGCAGCCACCGCGTTCTTCTGGTTTATCGGCGTCCACGGCCCCTCGATCGTCCAGCCGGGCATCGACCCCATCCGTCTTGCCAACCAGGCCGAGAACCTGCAGGTTCTGCTGGCCGGTGGCCACCCCGCCCACTCCCTCACCTTTAACATGTCGCTCGTGGGTGAGTTCGGCGGCACCGGCGCCACGTTCATCGTGCCGCTTCTGCTGATTCTCTTTATGAAGTCCAAGCAGCTCAAGGCCGTCGGTAAGGCCTCGATTGTTCCTGTTGCCTTCGCCGTCAACGAACCGCTGCTCTTTGGCGCGCCGATGATCCTTAACCCCTACATGCTCATCCCCTTTGTTGCCGCCGGCTGCGTCAACGTAAGTGTTGCCAAGTTCTTTATCGACAACGTGGGCATGAACGGCTTCTCCTTCGTGGTGCCTTGGGCTACCCCTGCCCCCATCGGCATCTTCATCACCACGAACTTCCAGCTTATCGCCCTGGTGTTTGTCGCAATCATCATCTTGCTGGACGCCATCATCTACCTGCCGTTCTTGAAGGCGTACGATAAGCTGCTCTGCGACCAGGAGGCCGAGCGCGCCGCCGAGCTGGGTCTCGAGTCCGATGGTGCTGCCGCCATCGCCGCCAGCACCTCTGCGCCCGCTGTCGAGCAGACCGCCGCTGTCACCGCTTCCGTCGAGCCGACCGCCGCTGCCGCCGACAGCAAGCCTGTCGCCGATCAGCCCGAGCCCGCCGCCAACGCATCCGCTAAGAAGGACGTCGATGGCCTGAAGGTCCTCGTCCTGTGCGCCGGCGCCGGCACCTCTGCCATGCTTGCCAACGCCATCAAGGAAGGTGCTGCGCAGACCGGAGAGAACATCGCTTCCTCCGCAGGCGCCTATGGCCAGCACACTGCCATCATGGATCAATACGACGTTATCGTGCTCGCCCCGCAGGTTCGTAGCTACTACAACGACATGAAGGCCGACACCGATCGCCTGGGCATTAAGCTGCTCGCCCCGCGCGGTAAGGAATATATCGACCTTACTCGCGACCCCGCTGGCGCCATCAAGTGGCTCCGCGAGAACCTCGACTAGGTTCCTCCCTCTGTTGGTGCCCGGATCCCCAGTTCGGGCACCTCTCCCTATTCGAATCCCACAGAAAGGATGACTCATGACCAACCCCATGCAGTTCCCCGACGGCTTTGTGTTTGGCGGCGCCACCGC
>CABURR010000106.1 GCA_902493985.1 uncultured Collinsella sp.
CGGCGGGAACCACGGCGCACTTCACAAAGATCTCCCAGCTCCAGTGCACCTGGAAGGGCGGCAGGCTATACGAACCGTAATAGAGGCTGCGCATGGGCTCGGTAAAGAACACAACGCCGAGCGCAGTGCCCAAAAGCGCCGCGACCACGCCCACGATGGCGGGAAGCGCAAGGTAGTGCAGCACGATCTCGCGTCGACGATAGCCGCTGGCGAGCAGCGTGCCGATGATGGCGCTCTCCTCCTCGATGGTGGCGTCGGTAAGGACCACAAAGACGAACGCCATGATCACGATGATGATGTCGAGCAGCGTCATCCACATCATAGAGTCGCCGTCCACGTCGTCGCGCGCATAGCCAATGCCCTGATTGGAATCGGCATCGATCAGATCGTCCACGCGCGCATCGGCGTCGGACAGCGCCTCGACCATATCCTGCTCCGCATCGATGCGATCCGCGGTGGGGAGGTCGCGATCGGTAAAGGTAAAGGAGTAGGTGTAGGCAGGCGCGCCGCCGGCATCTTCGAGCGCGGCAAAGCCGCCATCGGTGACCTCGGCCACGCCGTACGTGATGGTGTTCACCGTAAAGTCCGAATTGTTGAGGAACAGCGCCTGGCTATCGGGCTGGGTCATGATGCCGCAGATGATGTAGGTGCGGCCCTCAAGCTCAACCTTATTGCCCACGGCGAGGTCGTTGTTGGTGGCGAAGACACGGTCGATGGCTACCTCATCGTCCGTCATGGGCTCCTTGCCCTCACAGTAGGACGCAATGTCCACCTTAGCGCGGTGCGCATAGGTGCGCAGCGTGCGCTTGGTGCCGTCGTCGCCGGCGGTCTTTTTGATGATGGCGTCGATGGAGAAATTCTTGTAGAGCGTAACGCCGCCGACGTCGCCGGCTGCATCCTCGGCCGCCTTGAGCTGGTCTTTGGTGGCCTCGAAGGAGGTGGTCACGCGGCCGTCCTCAATCGTGTACGCATCGCGCATGTCGTCGATAAGGCAGCCGATGGAATGCGCTGCGAGCAAAAAGCCCGAGGTGAGAGCGATGCTTCCGCACATAAGCAAAAAGATGCCCAGGTACTTGCCGATATTGCGGCGCAGCTCGCGCGGGAGACGTTTTGCGAGAGGTGTCATGGCGCCGCCTACCAATCGAGCTCGGCAGCCGCAACGGGCGACTCGTTGAGCTCATCCTCGACGATGCGCCCGTCGCGCAGGCGCAGCACGCGATTGGCCATGCGCGCGATGGCGGCATTGTGGGTGACAATGATGATGGTGCAGCCGTAGGTGCGGTTGACATCCTCCATGAGCTGCAAGATTTCCTTGGACGTCTTATAGTCGAGCGCGCCCGTGGGCTCGTCGCACAGCAGCAGGCCCGGGTTTTTGACGAGTGCGCGGCCGATGGCACAGCGCTGCTGCTGGCCGCCCGAGACCTGGCGCGGGAACTTGTTGCGGTGCTCGTAAAGACCCAGCGAACGCAGCAGGTCGTCGACATTGAGCGGGTTTTTGGACAGGTGCGCCGTGACCTCGATGTTCTCCTTGATGGTGAGATCGGGCACCAGGTTGTAGAACTGAAACACAAAGCCCAGCTCACGGCGGCGATACTCGCCCAGGTCGGCAGGCTTGAGCACCGTGAGGTCGCAGCTGTCCACCATGATGGAGCCGGCGTCGGCATCCTCCAGGCCGCCGATCAGGTTGAGAAAGGTCGACTTGCCCGAGCCCGAGGGCCCCAGCATGACGCAGATCTCGCCGCGGTTGATGGACGCGTCGATGCCATCGAGTACCGTCAGGCGCGCATCACCGTCGCCGTAGTGCTTTTTGAGATCCTTAACCTGGACGTAGGCTTCCTGCGTTGCCATGGTATCCCCCATTGTTAGCCTCGTACTACTTTATGAACGTAATAGTAAACCTTGGCGAACTATTTTGGGGCGAGGCCTAGGATTTATTTCAGACTAGGCGCGGGATTTGGCGCGTGAGAGGGCCAGGCCTACGGCGGCAATGGCGACGGCGAAGAGCACGGTGACGCCCAGGTCGCAGGCGATGTCACCCAACACGGTGGACGTCAGATCCGAAGCGAGCGCCTTGCC
>CABURR010000107.1 GCA_902493985.1 uncultured Collinsella sp.
ACCAACGACGTGCTGTACAAGGAGGGCCTGGACCTTCTCGTCGTGCCCTCCGCCGAGCTCTCCCGCGGCCGCGGCGGCCCGCGCTGCATGAGCATGCCCTTCTGGCGCGAGGACCTCTAGGGTCTTCTAGGACCCGTACAGGTCATAATACATACATCTAGCTGCCATTAGATGTCTCCCATTGGGGCGGTGCGGGTTTTCGCACCGCCCCAATCTTGTATGAGGAACGTCAACACGATTGGATGACTGCTTTTGTAAGGAGCTTGGCCATGGACATCAAGACGATTGGCGTTGAGGAATGGCTCAACGTTTGGGAGAAGAGCGCCACGTGGGACATCGCCCAGTCGACGATCTCGTCGCTCACCATGGGCGAGCTGCGCGCGCTTGATGAACAGGACGGCGCCACGTTCTACGAGCGCCTGGATCGCGAGAAGATGAACTACGGCTGGATCGAGGGCTCGCCGGAGTTTAAGGCCGAGGTTGCCAAGCTGTATCGTCGGGAGGTCAATCCCGATCACATTCTGCAGACCAATGGCTGCACGGGCGCTAACCTCAACGCCATCATGGCTGTGGTCGAGCCCGGCGACCATGTTATCGCCGAGTGGCCCACCTACGCGCCGCTCTACGAGATTCCGCGCACGCTGGGCGCCGAGGTCGAGTATTGGGAGCTTCGCGAGGAACTCGGCTGGAAGCCCGATATCGAGGAACTCAAGCGCTTGGTGCGTCCCAACACCAAGCTTATCTGCATAAACAACGCATCGAACCCCATCGGTACGGTGCTCGATGCCGATATGCTCGGCCAGATTGCCGAGATCGCCCGTTCGGTGGGCGCCTACGTGCTGTGCGACGAGGTGTATCTGCCGCTCGAAAACACTGAGTCCTTTATGTCGATGGTCGACGTGTACGAGAGGGCCATTGTCACCAACTCGTTGTCGAAGACCTATTCGACACCTGCGGCCCGCGTGGGCTGGGTCCTGGCCGACAAAGAGGTGTCCAACCGCATCCGTACCTATCGCGATTACACCATGATCTGCGGCGGCGTGTTCAACGATGCTCTGGCGACCTATGTGCTTGAGCACAAGGATAAGATTCTCGAGCGCAATCGCAAGATCGTGTTTGGCAACCGCGATATCGCGCAGGCTTGGATCGATACGCAGCATCGCGTTTCCTGGACGGCCCCGCAGGGCGTGTCCACCTCGTTTATCCAGCTGGATATTCCCGAGGATGACGAGGAGTTCTGCAGGCGCCTGCTGTCCGAGAGGGGAGTGCTGCTGGTCCCCGGTAGCCGTTTTGAGCTTCCCTGCGGCGCACGCCTGGGCTACTGCGCGAGCGAGGACGTTCTGCGCGAGGGCCTGAGGCTTTTGGGCGAGGCACTGGCGGAGTTCGATCGCTAGGATTCCGATGGTCTTCGGGGGCCTTATCCAAATTAGCCGAAGATAATCGAAAACGGACCCGTTTCCCTAGGGGAAGCGGGTCCGTTTTTCTATACCGAGAAGTCAAGTTGTTACAAATGGGGCCGTAAAGCGAGGCGGTATCCGCTGGGCCTTATACTGAGTTTCCGGTGAACGGTATCAAGCGTCTGGTAAACGGTAATTTATTTATCAGAAATGAATAGGACAAACTTTTTTCTGAATAAAAATGAAAATGGTTGAGACGCGGTGTGAACCGCTAATTCTATTCATAGCTTTATTGGAAATATGCAATTTGAGGATGGTTTAACAAAGTTTAGTTCCATTTGATTTTAGGATTAAAACGCGTTTAAGCACGTAAATACGCTTTATTAAGATGAAGTGTGCCATGCGTGAAGTATATGTGTATGCCGTTCACCCCCTATAAAAAACCGTTCGGGGGCAAGGTGGAAGTATGAGCTGATTTTGGATATAAATATGTCGTCAGCAATAACGCCTCACACGGAGGGGCGCTAACGAATCGGCCCTGACAAGGGCCCGAAAGAAAGGTAGGAGGCCATGACGAAAGGTCTGCACGTGCCTTCCGAGATCGGCAAGCTCAGGAAGGTCTGCCTGCACCGTCCCGGCGACGAGCTCCTCAACCTGCCGCCCGA
>CABURR010000108.1 GCA_902493985.1 uncultured Collinsella sp.
GGCTGCAGCAATGCTCAATATAACTTTAGATAAAACTGATTCTGCAGGAACTCCCGTAGAGGAAGAACTGATTCTCGCGGTATTTGACACGATAAAGTACAAATATGAACAGTTCTAATGCTTCTCAAGGTGGCTTTCTTAGCATGCTAGCCGAACATCTCGAAATATGTTGGCGAGCATTGCGTCGATGTCTCCCAACCCACAGAAAATCGCAGAGGCGGCAAGCAGTCATCGAAATTAACGCAAATTGTATTGACATATGAACATACACTCATATAATCGAAAGTAAATTATATGAGCGCATGTTCATATGAAAGGATGTTGCAATGAGCGACCTCGCTGATGAAACAAAGACTGGCATCGAGGCCACCGAACCCGCGATCCCGACCACCTGCTCGCCCGAGGACCTTCCCGACGAGGAGCTTCTCTACGACCTCGCCGACCTGTTCAAGGTCTTCAGCGACACCACGCGCATCAAGATCCTCTATGCCCTCATGGGCCGCGAGCTCTGCGTGGCAGACATCGCCGAAGCGACCGAAACCTCGCAGTCCGCGGTGTCGCACCAGCTGCGCACACTCAAGCAGTCGCATCTGGTTAAATTCCGGCGCGACGGGCGCAATATCCTCTACTCGCTCGCCGACGACCACGTCTACACCATGCTCAACCAGGGCATGAGCCACATCTGCGAATAGCAGCCACCCACGGTACCAGCGCGGCCTGCACCCAAGCCGCAAATACAGGGAAAGGAACCCACCATGAAAAAGCAGTTTAAGCTCGATGAGATCGACTGCGCCAACTGTGCGCGCGAGCTTCAGGACGAGCTGGCCAAGCTCGAGGGCGTCAAATCCGTGTCCGTCAACTTTATGACCCAGAAGT
Organism: uncultured Collinsella sp.; assembly: GCA_902493985.1. Lineage (GTDB taxonomy): Bacteria > Actinomycetota > Coriobacteriia > Coriobacteriales > Coriobacteriaceae > Collinsella. The sequence goes on from CABURR010000108.1 coordinate 877, forward strand.
TGACGCTCGAGGCCGATGACGCCGAGTTCGACGAGGTACTCAACCGCGTTGTAGAGTTTACGGCCGACGCCGAGCCGGACTGCGAGATCATTCTCTAGCCCAGGTTTACGCCAACCTGCAAGGCCGCGCTTGCCGCGGCCTTTGCTCGCGAAATTATATGAGCGAGTGTTCATACATTCAAATGGGAGGATACGAGTCATGGCCACCGCCGACCCCAAAAAGAAAAAGAAGAAGCGCAAGAAAAAAGAGTCACTCGAGCATAAGCGCAACCGCATCCTGGTAGCGCTGGGCATTTTTGCCGTGGTGTACGCCCTTGATGAGCTCGGCACCCTCACCGCCGCATTCGGCACCCCGGGCGATATCTACGCCAGCTTTGTGCTGTTCCTCGTGCCGTTTTTGATTGCCGGCTACGACGTGCTGCAAAAGGCATTCAATAACATCCGCCGCGGCAAGGCGTTCGACGAGAGCTTCCTCATGGCCGTCGCGACCATCGGCGCGTTTGCCATGGTGTTCTTCCCCGACACCGACCCGCACATGGCCGAAGGCGCCGCCGTCATGCTGTTCTACCAGGTCGGCGAGCTGTTCCAGGCATATGCCGTGGGCAAGAGCCGCAAGTCGATCAGCGCCATGATGGACATCGCGCCCGACTACGCCAACGTCGAGCAGCCCGACGGCACACTCGAGCAGGTCTTCCCCGATGACATCGCCGTCGGCACCGTGATCGTGGTCAAGCCCGGCGAGCGCGTGCCTATCGACGGCGCCATCGTCGAGGGCGAAACCCAGCTCGACACCGCCGCCCTTACCGGCGAGTCGGTCCCCCGCCCGGCCAAAACCGGAGACGATATCATCAGCGGCTGCATCAACATGACGGGGCTCATCCACGTGCGCACCACCAAGCCATTTGGCGAGTCCACTGTCGCGCGCGTCCTGGAGCTCGTAGAAAACGCCAGCGAAAAGAAGGCGCGTACCGAAAACTTCATCACGCGCTTTGCCC
>CABURR010000109.1 GCA_902493985.1 uncultured Collinsella sp.
AGCTGTGAAATCTCATGAAGTTTCGCCACGATCCTCCTGGCGATCTGCTTGTCCAGCTTCTTCATCGAACGCTGGACGTCCTTGTCGATCTCAATCCGCCAAGCCAAGGCTTTCCTCCAGCTCGTCGAGCGTCACGGTCTCAAGCCTGCCGGCCCGGTAATCCTCGACCTTCTTCAATAGGCCGTATTCGTACTCAAGCCTGTCAATCTCGGCAGCGAGCGCTTCTGTCATGTAGAAAGTCTTCGTGCGTCCCGTTGATTTCGCCAAACGGTCGTACCTGATTGCCAAGTCCTCGGGCATCCTCAATGCCGCGGTAGCAGTTGCCACGGTGCACCTCCCAATCATCTGTATAACACGTTATACATTCTAGCACACCATTCGCCGTATAGGTGTAAAACACGTTATACAGATGGCCGCAGGGGTGTAAAATAACTGTATTGATAATATACGTCCTGTAAAGGCATAGCCTTAGCCCTCGGGGGCGGCTGGTATGGAGGGTGGTGTTCAGTGGCAGATCGCAAGAAGAAACCCGGGCATGATGACGCCTGGTGGGCAGCCCAGCGCCATGCCTACATAGAGAAGAACGACATCCTTCTGTCCGACTATCCGTCCTGGGAATGGGTCAGCCCGTACGACTTCTGGCGGACCATCTTCCCCGAGGGCTTTCTGCAGGCCCGCGGCGAGGAGGTCCCGTGGCATGAGAGGGGTGGCGGCCATCCCAACGGCATCGTCATCCAGATCACCCATAAGACCAAGACAGTCAAGACCAAGACGGGCATCGAGCACGATGTCCCCGTGATCGAGCGGTTCACGCTGACCGACGACCTCGACGGAGTTGAGGAGCGCGTCGTCGACTCGAACAGGAAGAACGAGTCCGTCTTTTGCGCACCCGTGTCGTATTTTGGCAAGAGCCGCGTTGCCGCGAACGCCCGGTTCCTGCACGCGTTCGCGATCGACCTCGACGGCGTCGGCGTGCAGGAGCTGAAGAACATGCTGAAGCAGTTCCGAAACGGCCGTGACCCGAAGTTCGCCGCGGACAAATGGGTATCCCTCCCACAGCCGACTTTCCTCGTGAACTCGGGTACGGGTTTCCACCTCTACTACGTGCTCGACCAGCCGATTCCGCTGATCCCGCGCATCGTGCCGTTCGTGCAGGAGATCAAGGCGATGCTCACGGACTACATCTGGCGCGATACCGTCTCGACGCTCGAGGACGTCCAGCATCAGGGCATCTACCAGCCCTTCAGGATGCCCGGCACGCCGACTAAGCTCAACGGCAAGGCCGCCGGGTCGAAAATCAAGGACAAGTACGAGGCCGTGGCGTTCGTCCACAACGGGGAGGACGGGAAACCCTGGCGATGCAGCCTCGACTACCTGCTCGGATACGCCGGGGTCCGCGGCGGCAAGGACCGCGCCGAGCTCATCGAGCTCATGCGCACCGCCGGGCGGACCCCCATCGAGCGCGCCAAGAAGCTCTGGCCCGAGTGGTACCAGGCGCGCATCGTCGAGGGCAAGGCCCCCGGCCGCTGGACCTGCAAGCGCGACCTGTACGACTGGTGGCTCGGCGAGGTCGAGACGAAGGCCACCGACCACCACCGCTACTGGTGCCTCAACGTCCTGGCCGCCTATGCCAGGAAGTGCGGCATCCCGTACGACGAGCTCGAGGCCGACGCTCTCGCGCTCGTGCCGACACTCGAGGGCCTGACGGTGCGCGAGGACAACCACTTCACCGAGGACCATGCGCTCGCCGCGATCGAGGCGTACTACGACCCCATCATCCACAAGCTCACCCGCGAGCGCATCGAGCGCCGTACCGCCATCGAGCTGCCGAAAAACAAGAGAAACGGGCG
>CABURR010000110.1 GCA_902493985.1 uncultured Collinsella sp.
AGCTTGCGCATGACCTCGAGCACCTCTCCCACGATCTCGGGGTCGAGCGCGGAGGTCGGCTCGTCGAACAGCATGATCTGCGGATTCATGCACAGGGCACGAGCGATGGCCACGCGCTGCTTTTGGCCACCGGACAGGCGACCCACAGCGGCGTGCGCGAACTTTTCGAGCCCCACGCTCGTCAGATGCTCCATCGCGACCTTCTCGGCCTCGGCCTTGCTCATCTTTTTAAGCGTGACGGGCGCGAGTGTGCAGTTGTCGAGCACGTCCATGTTGTTGAACAGGTTAAAGCCCTGGAACACCATGCCGATGTCCTCGCGGAGTTTATTGATATTGCAGCGCTCGGCCGTAAGGTCCTGGCCGTGGAACCAGATGTGACCCGCGTCCGGGGTCTCGAGCAGGTTGAGGCAGCGCAGGAAGGTCGACTTGCCCGAACCCGAGGCGCCGATAATGGTGACGACCTCGCCTGATTTGACGGACAGGTCGATGCCCTTGAGTACCTCGAGCGAGCCGAAGCTCTTGCGCAGGCCCTCGACGCGGATGAGCGGCTCTTTAGTTTGTGCGGCGGCCGCAACGCCGGTAGTGGCGGTATCTGCCATGATGATTCTCCTCGTCTTGAGCCTAGTTGGAGCTGGGCAGCGTTGCCGGGGCCTCGGCGCCGAGCTTTTTGCCAAAGGCTTCGAGCAGGCGGCTCGCCACGAGCGTTAGGATCAGGTAGACCACGAGCGCCACGCAGTAGACCTCCATCTGGCGGTAGTACACGCCGGCGACGGTGGTGGTGGCGTACATGAGGTCAAACACGCCGATGACCGAAAGCACCGACGAATCCTTGATGTTGATGATGAGCTCGTTGGTGAGCGCCGGAATCGCGTTTTTAATGCCCTGGGGGAACACGACCTTGCGCATGGCCTGCCACTGCGACAGACCCAGCGAGCGCGCCGCCTCGGCCTGGCCGGGATCGATGGACTCGATGCCGCCGCGCAGGACCTCCATCATGTAGGCGGTGGAGTTGAGCGAGATGGTAACAAGGCCGGCGGTGAAGGTACTCCAGATCTGGTTGGCCTGGGCGGTCTCGAAGCCCATGCCGCGCAAAACGGTGAAGCCCGCGTAATAGATGAGCAGGCCCTGGACCATCATGGGCGTGCCGCGCACGATGGTGGAGTAGACAGTCGCAAAGCCGCGGCCGATGCTCTTAAAGAAGCGCGTGAGATCGTTATCCACGCGGTCGAACGTCTGAATACGCAGGAACACAAAGAGCAGCGCCAGGAAAAAGGCGATGACGGTGCCGAAGGTCGCGAGCGCGATGGTGATCTCGATGCCGCGGATGAAGAAGTCGCCGCTCTTGTAGGTCATGTAGACCAGACTCGACAAAAAGTCGCTGGGGTTGGAATCCGAGACAATGCTCACCTGCACCAGGTCGACAAACGACATGACGCAGCGGTCCACGAAAAAGATCGCCGCGATGGCGACCACGACGTAGCTGCCCAGGCGCGCGCCGCGACGGAAGCGCTCGGAAGCAAACGGCGACGTTTCGCGATAGTCGTTCCAGTGCATGAGTTTGGTGACCAGCGCCGCCGCCGACACGACGAGCCAGGCCCAAAGGATTGCCCAGAGGCAGTCTTGGAACACGCCCGTAGGCGCCAAGAAGCTCAGCGGCGTGGGATTGCGTTGGCTAAACGCCAGGCCGAGCGCCGCGATAACGCTCGTGCCCAGGTACACATAACGGTGGTCGGCCTTGATAAAGGAGGCCAGACGATTGATGGTTTTCATGCTGCCTCCCTATG
>CABURR010000111.1 GCA_902493985.1 uncultured Collinsella sp.
CGGCGTTGTGTTCTTTACCGAGCCCATGCGCAGCCTCTATTACGGTTCGTATAGCCTGCCGCCCTTCCAGGTGCACTGGAGCTGGGAGATCTTTGTGAAGTGCGCCGTGGTTCCCGCCGCCGCGCTCATCCTCATCACGCTGGTGGGCCTGCTTCGCAAGATGGGCAAGACGCCGTTGCAGTTCCTTCGTCACGAGGCGAGCGGCAAATCGGGCACCAAGCGCGGCTTGCAGCTGCCGGAGCGCATGGGTTTTGTTTCCCGCTTCCGCTTGCGTATTTTCCTGCGCAACCTGGGCAACTTCGCCACGCTCTTCGTGGGCATTGCATTTGCGTCGCTGCTGCTGCTCTTTGGCCTGGCGATTCTGCCCACGATGACGCACTACGCGGACAACCTCGAGACAGGCCTGGTCGCCGAGCACCAGTACACGCTCAAGGCGCCGCTGGAGCTCGAGGGTACTGCCGAGGAGCGCGAGCAGTGGTCAGCACTCGAGCGCTTGCAGTCGGTTGACGGCGCGCTGCTTTCCGCCGCTCAGGATGCCGATGACGAGCTTGACGACGCGGCCGATGCGGCGCAAGCGGCAGCCGATGCCGCGACCGCATTTCCGTCTGCCGAGAGCCTGACTGCGGCGCAGGATGCGCTTGCCAAGGTCCAGGACAAGAAGGATGCGCTTTATGCGCGCCTCGATGACCTTGCCGATGCCCTCGGCTGCGACCGCGACGAGGCTATCGACCTGATCGACAAGGCCTCTAAGATCGACACCGACAACGATGATATCCACCCGGTCAACACGATCGACAACGGTGCAGGCGCAATCGCGCAGGCCGAGAAATACGCCGTCTACCAGCTGCAATACGATCGCGGCGACGGAAATGGCGAGGAGACGATTTCCGTTTACGGCATTTCATCCGATTCGCGCTATTGGAAAGACCTCAACGTCGGCGATGGGCGCGTTGTCTTTGGCGGTGGCCTGCTCGACAAGTTTGGCTGGAGCGAGGGGCAGAAGGTCACGCTCGGCGACAAGTACGAGGGCGAACATTATTCCCTTGAGTACGCGGGCAAGGACTGTGCCTGGGGCTCCAAGTCGGACATGAATATCTATATGAGTATCGAAGACTTTAACGAGCTGTTCGGCAACGACGCCGCCTACTTTAACGGCTATGTGAGCGATGAGAAGCTCGACCTTGATTCGCGCTACTTTGCCGGCGACACCACGCCCGACGACATGCGTGCCGTGGGCGACCAGTTCATCGGCATGATGAGCAAAATGATCGGCATGATGGTTGGGCTCGCGGTGTTTATCTTCCTGCTGTTTATGTACCTGCTGACCAAGGCTGTGATCGACCACAGCGCCCGTTCGATCAGCTACATGAAAGTCTTTGGCTATCGCGATAGCGAGATTTCGCATCTGTACATCCGCTCGATCACGTTGTGCGTGGCGGCGTCACTCGTGCTGAGCCTGCCGGTCATTATTGGCTCGCTCACGGCCATCTTCCGCTCGATGCTGCTCGCCTACAACGGCAATATCGAGATCTACGTGCCCGCTTGGTCCATGGCGGCGTGCGTGGGCATTGGCTTTGTGACCTACCTGGTCGTGGCGCTGCTACACACGCGCTCCATCAAGCGCGTGAGCTGTGGAGTGGGAAGGATAAACTGGACTTTCTTTTAAGGATCCTCAAGCGTATTGCCGCTCGTATTCCACTGGAGACATGTAGCCCAGGGTGGAATGCATGCGCACCCTATTGTAATAGAG